>JABIYX010000094.1 GCA_018666575.1 Methanobacteriota archaeon
ACTCAAGTCTCTACGCATGCTCTTACGGTTCTTGCTTCGAAAGGAATTGATACCAGTACGCTCAAGCCTAAGTCTGTTGATTTATTTAACGCTAAAGATTTCGACATGGTCATTTCGATGGGTTGCGGAGTATCATGCCCTACAATGAACATTGATCAGGATTGGGGGTTGGATGACCCTGTTGGGCAATCTCTCTCGGTGTTTGAACAAACAGCACAAGAAATTGAGAGACGCTTGATGTTGCTTTGACAATCACTCTTCTTCTTCGACCATATCGCCTTCGCCAAGAATATCAATGGCAATGCTGCTGACGGTTTTCATTCGATCATCATCGCCTTTTAGTTCGACTGAGGCTGTTTCAATCGAATCAATTGTCATCGAAAGAGGCAGACGAGAAGCTGTGATACCGTGTCGTCTACGGCATATTTCAGCGACATCGACGGCTCGGCTAATTGCGGAGCCACGGGCCTGCAATCTGATGTGGCGATGCCCTTCGTCCATGGCCATCACAACAGCCTTGACGTACGCATAGGATGGTTTCTTGCCCACAAATACAACACGAGGTTCTGACATGATTGCTCTAACGAACCACGACTATGTAAAATGTGTTCAATTGTATTTGGTGCGAGCGCCGGGACTCGAACCCGGGTTCAAGCGTTGGCAACGCTCGGTGATAACCACTACACTACGCTCGCAGGCAGTAACCAACCCACTAAGCAGGGGTATAAACGATTGTCGGCGGAATCCGGTGCTCGAGCAATTCAGAGATTATTGGAACCCGAATCGGTCCGAATCTTTGCCTGGAGGATTGCGTTGCCGAAGCATCACAAACCCGGCTGCAACAAGTGCACCAACTGCAACGATGATTGCAATCAGTGTAATTGATAGCCCGTCTCCATTGCCAAGTAGGTCTTCATCCTCAGACTCAGAAACAAGAACATCAAAGGAGATTGGTTGAGTTGCATCCCCGTATGAATCAGAAGCCTGTATCTTGATTTCATGTGAGCTTAGTGGAGTGCTCGTTCTCACTGAAGCTGTTGCAGTGTAAATTCCATCGCCAGCAACACGGTCGAGTCCTTGGCCGTTATCGTACAGAGTCACCCATGTTTGTGTTTGACTGATCGGCTTGAGAATGCCTAGGTCTGCTCGAACAAGTAAGATCCCATCAGGATCTTCAACATTGATTTCAATGGCCTGTTCGCTGTTCAGATCCTCTCTGATGAGTGCTTCAGTCGTAACGAGCGAAAGCGTAGGCGGGGTATTTTCAACTGTAATAGCCAAGTCCAAATCTGTTGAACTCGGTTGGAAATGATGTTCCGATGCTTGAGTTTTACTCACAAGAATCGTTGCTCCAAGTTCATCTGTAAGTCGAACGCTGATGACCCGCACGCCTGGAATCATTCCGTAGGGGAGAACCAATTCGCACATCCAAAGTTCCGTCTTTTGACAAGCGATTTCATCGCCACCGTAAACTCGCAAATCAACACTGATTGATGCTACGCCATGATAATCCAATGCCTCGATGGTCATCAGCGTCGCCCCGCCTCGAATGACTTCGTTAGGTGAGATGGTTGCGCTGAGGATTCGAGGTGCTTGATTTTCGACCGTGATTGTTGTCGAGAGCGTATCACTTTCAAACCATTCATCTATTGCTTGGGCGCTGATGTTTATTTCACCAGTTTCTAGACCGCTAACAGAGAGCATCGTTGTCCATTTGTTATCCCCAATTGTTTGGTCTCCATCAAGTCCACGATCGTTCATGCTGACAACACCGAGACCAAGTGATGAGAGATCGACTGTTACTGTTGCAACATTCCAATCTTCATCCTCGATTGTTGCAACGAGATGTGCGGGGGATGCTCCTTCCCCGAACACCAATCCTTCAGAAAGTGAAAGGTCAACGACGACTGGAGCAGAATTATCATCTGCTGAGACAATACTTGGAGAAAGAATGACGTCAACAGCTTGAGATTCATTGAGGAAAGCGATTTCATTATCCTCCCCAAAGGCGATTTCAAATGAACGTGAAGTGCTTGCAAGGAGTCCCGAAAGTGGTCCTTGATGGACAATTGAACCTGAGGCAGTTCCCGATACTCCATCGCTGTAGACACCAGTCCATTGAATGACGCTGAGATTCTTTGCATCTCTTGGTTCAATGCCTTCATTACCAGCAGTAATCGTCAGAACAATTCCGTCTTGCTCGAGCAAACGAACAACGTCTCCTGTGTGGACTGGGATAGGTGCTAAGCCTGCTTCTCTTCCAACTGAGATGTTTCCAAGAGCATTTTCTGCTTCTGGGGGCGTGGCATCGGTTTCAATTGGGCTGCGCTCTGGACGTTCATCTCCATTTGACGGATCTGGACCTGTTTCAGTCCAAACGAGACGAACGGTTCGGTTTTCCCAATCCGAGTGTGTCGCTTGATAAATGTATGAATCGTTGTAATAAGCACCTGCCCCAGAACCGCCAAAGAAGTTACTTCCACCAACTCCTGTAACGTTGAACCAAGCCTCATTATGGATGACGTTGACATCATGAAGGACCATCGTGTGGTTCATTTGGGTGCCAGTCTGTTCAATCGATTGAACGAGACCAAATGTACCTTGAACATCGCCTGAAAGTGTTCCATCAACATGCAAATCATCGACGTAGGTAATTCCATCAATCACTTTTGTATTGAAGTTGTACACTGTTCCATTAACAATCATTGTTGCATTTTCATCTTCATCCTCGAAGCCAAAGGTTCCATCGCCGCGAAGATGTTCAAGATGCTCAACACGCACCCCATTTTCCCATCGTTCAACGGTCTCAAATTGATTAAGATCGAGGTCAAGACGAGTTCCTTCATCCACCAAGACAAAATCTGCAGTTGCTTCGATTTGAGTATGTTGCAAGACACGTACACCATCGATATCGTTCGTTTCCAGGAGCAGAAGACTGATATCGCCATCAACATCCAAATTTCCATCTTCACCTTCGCCTTCAATCATCAAGGTTCCAAAGGCTTCGAGCCGAAGTCGTTCAGACACAATGTTATCGAGATTTGAGCGATTGAACAGAGCATCAACGACCGTAGCATTAATCGTGGAAATTAAACCATCATCGTTTGTTTGCAGGATAATACCACCACTGCCACGAGCTTCGATAACTTGAGATGTTAACGCCCCTGACACGACTGTTTCATTTTTCCAAAATGATTCGAAGTCCAAATCTAAGACCGTTGTCGAATTATCGGTTATTTCGGTTGTTTGGAGGGTCCCGTTTCCAAGTTCATAGGACTGGAGTACCTCGTTAATTCGTTGTTGCCAGCCATTACCTTCAAACAATAAAACGAACGTTTGGTTTCCATCATCGGTCTCATAATTTTGTTCCAACGACCAAGACGAAGTCGTTGTTACTTCATGATCTGCCATCGGTTGATTCCATGAACCTACGACAAAGGTTCGTTGTTCGTTTACAGAAGTTGAAAGCACAATGCCATCATGCCCATTAATGGTCACCGAAACAGTGATCGAATCGTTCCATGCTACAACCGTATCAAGGACAATACGAGCGGTTAATGTCGAGGTTTGATCGAGAAATGTGGTTTGAACTGATGGTGCTAAATCGATGCCTGCGCGTAGGTGAGATACGGATACATCATAATCGTGTGAAGAGGAATCTCCAAATGTCAAAACATACGCATGCTCATTGGAAAGAGAAGATGAACTTGTCCAATCAGTGGTGATCAATACACTGGGTGTATCTTCCGCAGATGCGAGATATGTAAGCGGAGTAAGCAGGAGAAGAAGAGTGATGGTCGTTGCACGAATCAATCCCATGTATCAACCATGAGTCCACTCCTCTCTAAGGGTGTTGCTCTTCTGATTCTCTAAATCAAAGGTCAAGAAGGTATGCAAAGAGGAGCGGAACGACGATGGTTGCATCGCTCTCTACAACGAATGTAGGCGTATCAACATCGATTTTACCCCACGTTATTTTTTCACTCGGAGGAGCGCCCGAATAGCCTCCATAAGACGGAGTAGATTCGCTGATTTGTCCGAACCAAGACCAAAGAGGTGCATCTTTTTCCATATCTTGATTGAGCAGTGGAACAACGCATATTGGGAAATCACCCGCAATACCTCCACCAATTTGGAGGAAGGCAAGGGAGGTCTTTTGATGCTCATACCATGGTGCTAATTCCATCATGTAATGGATACCAGAAAGCACGCAATCAGAAGAAATTGTTTCTTCGAGACACCGTGCTGCGAAGATGTTCCCTGTGGTCGAATCCTCCCAACCCGGTACAAAGAGTGGTAAATCTACTTCTGCAGCCGCTAAAAGCCAAGAAGAACTCTTGTCCCCTTCGATTGATGCATCGAGATCTGAAGAGCGCAACATGTCGTAAAAGTACGCATGAGGCAAGTGACGTTCTTGATGTGCTGAAGCACTTGACCATCGCTTCATCAAATGCTTTTCAATAGCACGAATGGCAACATCTTCTGGAATGCAGACATCCGTAACTCGGTTCATTTTCTTGTCGAGCAGAGCTTTTTCATCTTCAACTGAAAGGGTTCGCCAGTCTTCGATTTGTTCGTAATGAGGTAAGGCAACCATTCTGAAAACATCCTCTTCCAAGTTTGCACCTGTGCAAGAAATACCAGCAACGTATCCTTTTCGAATCAATGGAGCCAAGACCTGCCCAATACCTGCGGTACTCATTGCCCCTGCAAGTGTTATGAACAGTTTCCCACCATCTTCAAGATGTTGTTTCAGAGAAGCAGCCATTCGCTTCAATTGACCTGCATTAAAATGCTGAAAATAGTGCTCAATGAAGGAGGATATTGACATTCTCAACCCTCCGAGTGAAGGAAACGATTCACCTTCTGTTCTTGCATGAGAACAAGGGTTGGCATCTCCGAGTCAAGTACTTCTTTCAAATCTGCAACCATTCCACTAGGATCAGTTCCTCCACATGTAAACGCATCTATGGCAAGCCAACCAAGTTCGCTGTA
>JABIYX010000153.1 GCA_018666575.1 Methanobacteriota archaeon
CCTTCAGCCTTCATCTGTACAATGACAGTTGACCAAGACAGATCGTCACCAGCGTCGAGGGACACGTAGACGATAGCTTCTCCAGTTCCTGAGGAGAGGGCTGTTCCTGCGTCGTTGACTGTAAAGTCATACATCGAGAAATCGCCGTCTGTGTTGCCTTCTGCAAGCTGGGATGCCCAGACGTACAGAACACCTGCCAGTACAACTGTGATTGCGACCATAAGAATGGTTGCGATAACAGGGCTGACTGCTTCTTCATTTTGGTTTTCGTTTTTCATATTTTTGTCCTCCATAACCCGTATCGGGCGTATCCTACCCACCATCAAGATGCTATTTAAAGACATCGGGGTTGATGAATGGTTTCTCTGGCTTTGTTCGCGATACTGCGCCTTAATTTATTTTAACAAATAAAAATATAACAGCCGTTGCGAGTAGTACAATCCGTTTGTAAATAACACAGCGTTTACACTGAATTGTAACAAAAAAGAGGTGAACAGGGTGAGAGCTTACGGAGAGGGGATGGGATGCACTCAACGAGAACTTTACAGCCCTGTTCAGTAGAGACTATGCACTTCGCCTTTATATTAGTTGTCAGAGTTGATATTCTGGTTGAAATCGCTCTACTCTACAGTAAGGATCTCGGGACCGCCATCGGTGACGAGTACTGTATGCTCAAATTGGCATATGTTACCGCCATCTTTGCAACCCAAGACATGGTATGTCTCTAAGAAACGGATGCTAATGAGTTTCTTTACTAAGGCACGCCACTTGCTTTGACGTGATTCTTCATCTGCCTCTGGGAAGGGTTTCTCCAGCATTGGGTATGCCCAACGTTCAGCAAATGGCAAGGTGGAGTATCGTTCTTCGAGATTACGTGCCATTTGAGCCCCTAATGGCTTGAGTTGCCCCTTAGCACGAGCCTTTCTGGATGTGGTTAATCCAGTAATACGATAAATGTTGGATGAACTTGGAGTTCCAAGATTCTTGATCATTCCAGAGGAACCTGTTGTGTTGAACGGTTCAATTGCATAAATCCCGCCCTCCTCGACAACGCCTCTGAATCCCTGGTTGTCCGGTCCGCAAGCATATGATGGCACTGAAACACCAGCATGGAGTTCCCAGGGCTTGAGTTGGTGACCGCATAGATTTCGGATTGGTTGGAATCCTGCATCTAGAGAGGGTTGCGCAGCAGCTTGACCTACCTTATACCACGGTGTACCTGGATGGAGCATCTCGATTGCTGCATCTCTCGCCTCTTTTGCAGCCTTGATTTGTTCAGTGTGCTCGTTACCGTTACCGATTTCAAACGTTAGTGCATTGTCAGCAATGTGGCCTTTAATGTGAACTCCGAAATCAATTTTAACGCAGTCTCCTTTTTGCAGAACCATTTCACCTTCCCAGCCTTCAACTGGACTGACATTGTGTTCTGTTGTGAAGTGTGCAGCAAGATCATTCACAGCAATTGTTCCAGGAAAAGCAGGTTTTCCGCCATGACGATGAATGTAGCGTTCTGCTGATTCAATGACTTCGTGGAAGGTCTTTCCAGGCGTCAATTCAAGCTTCATCGCTTCGAGTGTTCTGCGAGCTACATGCCCTGCATCTTTCCAATACTTTAGCGTCGATTCTTCCACCAAGTGACCACGTCACGCGTAGGTACCACGCCCTCTCTGATAACAGTTACCAACGAATCAGTGCTGTTAAAATCAAATTTAACAAAGGTACTTCCCGGCCCCGTGACTCGATTACCATCAAGAATTGCGATTTCTTTGAGTCCTAATTCTTTAGCAGCGTCTCGAACCGTAAGTGCTGGCTCTTCTCCGGCTTCATTTGCACTTGTAGCTGTTATTGGACCAACCATTTCAGCTAATTGTCGAGCAATCGGATGATCAAAAACTCGTATTGCAACAGAATGTCCACCTATTCGAGTATCAAGAATATGTTTACTTGGGTATATCACTGAAAGGCTGCCACGAGGAAATTCAGATAAAAACACCTCAATTTCTGGATGGATTTCAACCATATGCCGAACTTGGTCGAGTGAGGCGACTCCGAGTGAAACGGGTTTGTCTGAAGATCTTGATTTTAATTCAAAGAGACGATCTAATCCTTCGGAAGTAGGCATGCAACCCAAACCAGGTAGTGTTGAGGTTGGGTAAGCAATAATTCCGCCTGCTTGTATGTAGGACATCTGCGCCTCTGAGAGCGTCACCTAATCACCTCAGCGTGTCCATTCTGAACAATGAAGACGAGCGATTTCTTCTGCTACATTCTTATCTGCGGTTTTCACCAAGAGTTTTCCACTTGGATAGAGAGTAAGGTCGGCTGAACCTGTAAAGGTCCAGACCATTCTTGATTGAACACCGGCTTCAAACCCGGCAGCTGTTATCTTCGAACCCACAGCATCCAAATCAATCGAATCAATACCATCTGGAACAATCTGCCACGAGGCTTGATTTCCACAAAGTTCCATTGCAAAACCTTCGGTCATAGAAGCACCTCAAATCTCATTTCGTTTGGATGGTGGGCCGCTTGGAGGGCCGCTTGGAGGACCTGATGGTGGACCGCTAGGAGGACCTGATGGTGGACCGCTAGGTGGGCCGCTTGGAGGACCTGTTGGTGGACCTGTTGGTGGACCGCTTGGAGGACCTGATGGTGGACCGCTTGGAGGACCTGATGGAGGACCGCTAGGTGGGCCGCTTGGAGGACCCGCCGGAGGCGTAGGAGGCGTACTTTCTGTGACAACAGGTGCTGCGGCTGGAGGTGTAGGAGGTGGAGTTGGTGCCGTTGCTGCAGGTGTAGGTGGTGGCGTCAAAGCCGTTGTTTCTACGGGTTCTGCTGGAGGTGTGTCTTGTGCAACCTTCGGCGCTAATGTGAGTAGATCGATTGCAGGTTTTTCTTCCTGAACAGGTGGGGGTGAAACGGGCGCTGTAAGAGGTGCGGAAAGAGGGGCAGAAAGAAGTGTGTCTGAGGCAGAAGCTTCTGTTTTGGATTTCTTCCATGGAGGTGTTCTTGGACCATCTTCCTCAACATTTGCAAACGAACTGATTTTTGTTGAACCTCCTTCTGAATTTTCACCGAAGAAGGTACTCATTTGAACCTCATTCGGATTGATGAGTTCTCTTTCTTGGACGTTTCCAAAGTCATCAAGATGGTTATCGAAGGCTCCTGTGAAAAGGCTTGATCCAATCGCATTCCCAGGTTTCCTTCCTGTAGCTTTTTGAAATTCGAAGTCTACATCATATGGGCCAAGAGACAGCGTTTTCCCTTGCCCATTGAGTGAGAAAGACCAGTTTCCATCACTCAGCTTGAAGGCGAACGAGAAGGAACGAGTTAGACCTGGTCCAATGGATGTCACGCCACTTACTGGCTCAATTGTCGTTCCTGTGCTTGTCTTAATTGTCGCCTCAAGACCGCCTACGGGTATTGCCGACTCATTGGTCAATTCAATGGAAACTTCGACGATGTCTTCATCGTTATCATCGATCTCCATTCGAACCGATTGAAGGAATGCTGTCAATGAACCCGCAGTTACAATATGCTCATCAGTCATAGCGCCCACCTATCCATCGTACACTGTTCTTCACTTTAAATTCAAGCGCGTATCGCTCGGTAGAGACCAGTCAACTGCAGCAACTGTGTGATTGTTCACATCGACTGAAGTACGATACTCTGCAGATTTTGAACGAGCACGTAGAATGTCTCTCATCCCAAACCAAATGACGCCGATGATTGGAATCATGTAGCGTAGTTTATCGAAAGCACGTGGACCGAAGTGATGAAGTTCCAGTAATGTCCCATTGTCATGGACAATTGCAATTCTAAGAGCCCGTTGTCCAAGTGAACGCCCATAGGCCCGACCAGTATATTTCCAGTACATCCAAAGTGATGTGAAGAAAATAACCCATGTCATTGCAAATGTGAGCGCATAACGCGCATCCTCTTGGAGATAGGACCAACTGATAAGAACTTCAAGGAATGTAAACCGACTCAGCATGTGGAGAACAAGTGATACTGCAACCACATCGAGCGCAAACGCAGTAACTCTCCTCCATACAGGGGCGATGAGCATGCCTTCTGGAGCACTTGACAGGACTTGCTGGGCAAGTGTGCCGCCTTGGTATACAGTGACTGGGCTGTCCGCCATGATGTTGCCATTCTCTGTTTATTGTTGAACTTGCGTA
>JABIYX010000100.1 GCA_018666575.1 Methanobacteriota archaeon
GCTTGAGTATGGCAATGCAGGCATGGTTGTTCCCCATGTGGTGATACCACGTTCGAGGGATGTTGCACCGTTGTCAATCATGTAGAGGTAACCGTTACGACCGATACGAAGTCTGTCGTTGCTGTCGTCACCATCGAATGATTTCTGGAAGTAATCGAATTGGAATCCAGAAGGCAGATCGATGTTAGCGTTACATCCAGTCTTGTATTGGTTCCAATAGTAACTGTATGAACAGTAGTAGCCAGTCGGTGAACCGCCAGAACTACCTGAGATAACTTGTGCAGCATTGGATACGGACTTCATTCCAGTTGAGAATGATTCATATCCATGGTCGTTTCCATCTGTTGAAATTCTGAAGTTGGAGGAGTGCGGGTTACTACCAGCCATGTATCCTGCTCCAGGGTTTCGCATTGTGTCACCCTTGGTACGGGTGTGATCCATGTAACCAACTGTAGCGTAATCGTAGTAAGCAGCACAACCTGAATCGTACTTGAATTCGATTTCGTTTGTTACGTCATAGAAGATAACTTGGTAATCACAAAGGTATTGTGTGTTGTAACCCATATCTCTCCATTCGACGATAAGCATCATGTTAGGATCGCCAACTTCGAAGTTGTTTGACGTAGTAGTTTGTGTGTTTGTACCAGCGGTAACAGTCGATTCGTCAACAGATGTAGCGTAGTATGAGATATAATCTCCACGTTCGAAGGTGGTGACAGTAGAGCTCCAAGTACATGTAGCAGCAGCACATTCAGAGCGTGTTTTCCCAACCGGAGACAAAAGAGTTGAAACCGTTGTTCCGTTGTTCACGGAATAGTATAACGTTGGTCCTTCACCGATTGTTTGGTTTACATTCAATCCAGAAGGTGGATCACCTGCATCTGCGATTGTGTATGTGAACGTTCGACTCTTGCTGTGAGAATCACGCAAGACTGAATGGTCCATATCAGGAGCAGACGTATCAGGTGATGGCGCAACATTTCCAACCTTGTAGGTAATCGCACCAGAAGATGCCATTCGTCCGTATTGTCCAGCGCTTAGAGCAACACCAGACCACTTGTAAGAAGAGGTTTGGTATGCGTAGTAGTAACCGGAGTTACAGCGAGCGTTGGATGAACTGGAACGGTAGAAGTAGTAGAATCCGTTTGTTCCGACACAGAGCCAGTTAGCCTTTGAAGTGCTGTATCCTGTTCCGTTCCAAGTAATCTTACCGAAAGTTCCGGTGATGTCACCTGGGATAGGGACGTTGTAAGCAGCTGAGTAGGCGTATGTGGATACGGAGGAAGCTTGTGAGCCTCCTGCGAGTGCTCCAGTATCAATCTCAGGTGTTGAGTCACCGATACCAACCATACCCCAAGCGTTGTCGCCTGCGTCGTAATGGAAGATGAGGTTCATCTGAGGGCCATTCTTAGCGCTGATGGCCAGATATCCGCCATCTGATTGGTGAAGTTCATCGAGACCCGATTGAGTTCCACCAAAACCGTTGTATCCACCACTAGGTGTTGTGGTCCACTGCAATCTCCATTGGGAGATGTAGTAAACTGAGGAAGAGTAGAAACATGAGTAACTACCTGTTCCACAGTTGGATGTATCAAACTCGAAAAGATATTCGTCGTTGTTATCGTAGTAAGTCATCTGTCTGTCGTGGTATCCTTGCGGGGAGTAATAACTACCCGAGTGAACATCCGTTGTCAAAACAGTGAACTTCTTTGCAGTTCCTGCGTTAGCAATATCGTCTACAAAGAAGGAGTGAGCGTTGCTCTCTACCCATGTACCAGGTGCTGAGTTACTTGCAGGAGGTGCTGGGTCGTATCCGACGTTAGCGCCACCGGCAGAGTTCAAGTCTTGGAATTTCCAGTAATACTCGACATAGTCTCCTGCACTGATGTCTGAAGTTGATGCCTTGAACCGGCAATCACTTGCAGAGGAGGTGCAGGTTTGAATTGTTGTAGCACTTACTGAAGTCCATGATCCGTTGTTGACACTGTAAGACATTGTTACACCGTTGGATGATGTTGTGTCAATACCTGACATGTCAGTAAGGGTTGTGAAGAACGTTCTCTTACCTTCTACATATGAAGTCAATCCGCTGTATGGTACGTGGCTGGAGGTTGGGGCATCCGCATCTGTACCACCGGAGTAAACTACTTCCAGATAGCTGTTAGATCCGCCGGAGTTGTACGCATAAGTGTAAACATAAATGCTTGAAGTCATTCGAGCACCCATTCCGACAGTACCGGAATTTGATTGTGCGTTAATGATGTAGTTGTGTGAACCTGTGCTGGAGGAACAAGCAGTTCCTGCAGAGTTGGAATTGTCACAAAGTTCAGAGGTCTTCCAACCAGTTCCTTGAGCGTATGTTCCAACAGCAGCTGAATTACCAATTGAGGAAATCAATTTTCGCTCGTTTGTATTGGAGTTCGATCCAGACAATAAGTTCGTTGAGATTGAACCAGAACATGACGCTGAGGTGATAGCGTAGTCGTATCGAACGTCAGTTCCACAGGATTCCAGTACAGTTGATGTGATGGATGTACTTGAAGAGCTGCCGTATGCATAAGATACGTATTGCTTCCAATTCACTTCTTCAACTGTTGCACCTGTAGGTAAGGCGGAACTTGAGGAGAAGGTGTACTTGTGCCATGGCACGTAGTAGTAAGTACTGTAGTAACGGTACAAGTAAGAATATGTGTTGTCGTAACAGTATCCATAGTAGACATAACAATATCCACGGGCTCCACTTGTGACCTTGATGGTTGGGTCAAGAGCGAGAGGGAACACTCGGTCTTCGGACATCAACCAATCTGTGTCGACTGCAGTGGTTAGGAGAACCATTGGACCGTACACTTGCACGAAGTATGTGCCGATGTAAGGTTCAGTGCTCGACTCTTCCATAACAACTGGCTCAGGGATGGTGGCCAGTAGTGCTCCGGATTCAGTCGAACGAATTTCTAATTCGCCTTGTGTTTGGGTGATTTCTTCACCAAGAGGGACACCGTCCATGAAGAGAGTGTAGCCCATAGGTAGACGGATGGTTTCAGTCATACCGAAGTATGCTGCAACGTCGTCAAGAACTGGGCGCTCTTCGATGATGAGATTTTGCTTAACTTGAGTGGTATCAACCGAGTAATCGAGAGCGAAACCTTCAGCGAGAGGATATCGGATTACATTACCGCCGACTTCGACATCGCCCATAGCAGGTGCAGCCTGGTATGGCTGAGGTGCTGTACCAGTGATATCGATTGTCATGAGCATAGGGTTCATACCGGTGATGATTGGATCCACAAACTGATTTGGTTGGACACTTACACCTTCTGAAAGTTCAGCACCAAAAGTGGTTATGAAGGAGTTCTCCTTCACTTCCCATCCCTCTGGTGTCGCCATGATGTTGAGGTTAATATCCTCAAAGGCGCCACTGTCAGCAAGGTAATGCACTGGCTCATCAGATGTGAGTTGTGCAATGTTTCCATCCTCAGTAAGGAAGGCCTTTGTGTTCGCTTGCCTCATACCCAGTAATTCCTGGGTGGCATCGTACTCATAGCTCGTTTGTTCGATGGCGGCTGGGAGCTTGAAGAAATCATCAATATCAGTTGTGATCTCTGCAACACTCACAGTATCGGTTGTTGTGTTATCTACTAGGCTTGTCATTGGCATAAATGCCATCAAAGCACATAGTAGAACGGCAACGCCGATTCCACCAATTGCGGTTTTCGTTTTATTATTCTTGTTTCCCAACATAGTCATTCACTCCATACGGACCGTATGCAAGTGCAACCACGCCCTCCGCTACTTATAGGAATTGGGGTACAAAATCTTTGAATCAATTGTTTCAAAGTGTAAATTAAACACGATACTGCGTAACATTTTGCGCCCTGAGTAGTACAAACAATTTGTAAAATGGGCAATCTATTTAATTCTGCTTTTACGATTTAACAAAATTAGATCAAATTACGAAAATAGACCCCCACCCATGATCAAAATAAAAAAAAAGGCCGGGGAGGGCGCCAGAACGCCCTCCCCGGCGGCTTCTGCACACAGGAGTGTACAGATTACGACAGGAGATTACAGTGAGTTGCCTCAGTAATCCCAATCTTTCTCGTCACCTTCGCTTCCGCCTCGTGAGAGGATGAAAGCTCCAGCGATGAATGCTACGATGACAACGCCACCGATCGCACCCCAGGTCCAGCCTGGAAGTTCTCCACTTTCTGTGTCATCACCGTCAGTAGTATTTGTGTCGGTTGTACCGCCTTCATTCTCCTTGAAGAATGGGGCATCAGCACCAGAATCAGAGTTCGAGGCTGCGTATGCCTTGTTTCCAAGAGCATCGACTGGTACGACAACGAAGTAGACAGTGTATTGACCAGGACTTGTACTCATCATGACATCTGCAGTGGTTGTAGCGGCGTCAGCTGTTGGAACACAGTTTGATGGCATCTCTGCTGCAGTGAATGATTCTCGATTTTGAGAACAAACGTGCCATACTGCGACATCTGAAAGATCGTCGCCTGTTGCATCCCAGTTAAGCGTCCACATGTCACCAGCTACAGTAACTGAGACATTTGCTGCTGCTGCGCCACCGTCAACCGCCTTATCAGCGACGACTGTTGCAGTTCCGACAGGAGTGCTGCATAGTCCATCATTGTTGCAGATAGCAACATCAATGGTGTAAGAAACACCGTGTGCAGTATCACTGTAGGAGTACTGGAATGTGTCAGAAGCCAAATCTGTTTCAAAGACAGTTGCATCAGCATCGTTTGAGATGCTGATCGAGAACTTCTCATCAGAGAGCATTGTTCCAGTCGTACCCCAGTTCATTGAGATTCCACCATTGTACTCTGCGTTAGCACTGAATCCGCTAATCGATGCACTTGGTGCGTCCTTTGATTGGAGAGGAGCATCAATGAGCAAGAATTGTCCAGCCGGCAATACAGGTCCTGAAAGGACAGCAGATAGAACAGACTTGGTTGAATCATCTTCGCTGTTTGTTGCTCCGTCTGCGAGAAGTTGAGTCAGTGTTGCACTCTTACAGTTGGTTGTGAACCAGAGAGACGAGGCGCTAAGACCTGAATCAAAGACGATGTCCATGCTGTGAGCAAGGACGTCGTTTGCTGCGTATGTGGTAACTGGATCGTAGTCGATGACTGCAACTGGCGTATACACACCCGACAATTCCCCTCCTGAAGAGTCCGGAAGGGTAATTCGGTCGCACGCATTTACATCTCCATCTTCAACATCGACTGAGAACGCTGCCTTGCTGAAGTAGGTAATTGCGTAATCCATTGTAATTCCAGCAGCAGTCGTATCAGATGCGACTGCGTCGTTCCAGATCTCGACAATGAGTTCTTCTGTTACAGATCCGCCGTGAGCGTCTGCGACAGTGACCTTAACAGGGAAGGTAGTTACGAATTCCTGGATAACCGGGGTTGAACATGTACGTCCAACTCCACCAAGACCTCCACATCCTGCGAGAGGGGTGCTTGATGCACCACCAACCCAAGTGTAGGTCAGACCTTCGCCGTTTACGTCATCTGCATCAAAGACTGATACTTCAAACTCGAGCATGTTTTCCATACCGAGCATGAGATCGCCTTGTGTGACAAGGTCAAGGGAAGAAACAACTGGTAGATTGTTTCGGACTTCTTTCTCCATAGAGACTTGGTTGTTCGAAAGTTTCTGATCTGTCGTCTTTCCTTCCAATACGAGGTTTGCTTCGATAGTGTATGTTCCAACATCAAATTCAAGCATTGTGCATGCGTGACCTTGGTTGAAAGCCATAGGCCCAGTTCCAAGCATGTTGTGAGTGTATGAAGGCTCAACACCATCTACACATTCATTCACTATTTGAGTAATAACTTCATTCGTATCGAGGTTTGTGATTGTAAAGGTAACATTCCAATCGTACAATTCAGATGGAGATGAACCTCTGTGTTCAACAGAAGCATCAATGTACGAAGTACCTACTGAAAGATCGCCTGGTTCACCTGAACCGACGGAGTAGGTTGCAACACCTGTTCCATCGGAGTTGTATCCCTGGTTGACAGTGAGCATTGAGATACGAATATCATGGAAGGTTTGTAGAGCCCCCGTTACTTCATCAGCATTGTTGCTCGTGATATCATCACGAACAAACGCTTCTTCACAGAAGTGATTGTAGGTTGTGGATTCTGTTACCTCGTTACCTTCTGCGTCTGTCGAGTTAACGAAAACAACTTCTTGACAGGACACAAATTGTCCATAGAGTGAGTATCCGCCTAGTTCGACATCGATTGAATACGCTGCATCATCTCCGCTTGAATCTGGAAGAACTGAACCTTTGTATTCCCAGAGACCATTGTTTTGGCTGTTGGACATGACTGTTCGGATTTCAGTGAGGTTGTCAGCTGGATCTGAACCGTTTTCGTAAACAAGAACTGTTTGGTCGACTCCAACGTTAACAGAGTGAACAAGAGAACCGAGTGAAGCTGCCAATAAGTCAGTTCCATCTTCATCAGTTGCGCTGTCGAGGTCTCCGTTTACGTCGATGTTCATCGTGAGATCGTGGGTGATGAAATCTGAAGACCCGTTGAGTTGAACAGTGACTGTAAATGCTTTAGCACCAGCACCAGTTGCGACTGTGGAGCCGTCATCCCATGAAATATCGACTTCGATATCGAGGTAATCACGTACTTCAACGTATACTTGTTGAACGTCGTTTGTAGCCTCAACATCTTGGTCAGAATAGACCTCGATTTGAACAACATAGATACCAGCGAGTGGAGTCCATACGGCATTTGCACCAAAGTATTGGACCATTGTTTTTCCACCTTTGAAGGTGCTTCCTGCTGCAAGAGATTGGTCATCGCAGACAGTTGTATCATCACAGATTACGTCAGGATTGTCCCATTCCAGGTCGTTCCCACTGCTGTCTTTTGCAATATTGAGCGGGTTACCATTTCCATCTGAATTCCAAACTTGTGCTTTGTAGCCAAGTTCAGTGATTGCAGTGTCACCAGAGTTTTGAATAAACACTTCGAAGGTCGTATCTTGGCCTACGAAGAGTTCATTGCGGCACGTTGGTTCGCAAACGGTTTCTTTCGGTGAAGTAATTGCAACGAGGTCTGCGTCAGCACCTGAACGGGCTCCCGTGTCCTCTACTACTTCATTTGTTTCTAGTTGTACGATGTCGATGTTTGCCATTAGGCTAGCAACCAACAAAAGCACAAGCATTACAGGGGTAATTTTTCTCATGTCATATCCTCCAATGGGGCGGTATCTCGCCCTACGATAAACGCCGTATATATACTATGGGTGCGATATTTATTGGAGATTTTTATTAAAATAATCCATCCGCTGAGTCCTTTGATTGTGACTCAGTCAAGGGTTTAAGATTTTAAGAACTGGAGCGTAATGCTTCCGAAGGAGGAATTTTTGATGCTGCTCGCACTGGACCAAGAGTGGCCAAGAAAACAAGAAGCCAGCCCCCCAGGAACATAACAATCGCAGTCCCCCATGGAAGAACCAACGACGCACCTTCTTTTTCCCAAACAGCAGAATGTAGACCTGTGTGGAAGAGCAAACCAACGACGATACCGTTGAGAATCCCAAGTAATGATACCCATGTAACCTCAAGGACATGGATCTTCATGACCATGCCTTGAGTGTATCCTATAGCCCTTAACATCCCGATGTGTTTCCGTCTTTCGGAAACCGATCTGTAGGTCACCACACCGATTCCAGCGATACCGATTATCAATCCGATGGAGAGATATCCTTCAAACAATGCTAAAATCGATAATACAAGCGATTGTATGAGTGCTACTTCTTCTGCTATCAGAGAGACTTGTATTCCTTCTTTTTCCAAGTCCAAACTCAACTGTTGACTCAATTCTGTGGCCGCTTCTCTTTCATCATTTGATTTCCCTGCCGCCTCATAATAGGAGACGCCTTCGTTATCAAATGTTGAACTGGCCATGCTCTCCGGCGAAACAGAAACATAGACTCTTGTGAGGTCACCATCATATTGCTCAATAACCGGTTCAGAAGGCATCCAAACACCTGCAGAGAACAAATATGACGACTGTTCAAGAATGCCGCCGACGGTAACAACACGTCGATGGCTTGGTTGTTTGGAATCAATAATTGTGATGTTTTCACCTACTTTGACTGGAAAGATCCCAATTGAAGTTCCATCAAGAGAGGACTCAAGGCCAAACGAAGCATCGACGAACACAACATCTGTTCGCTCATACATCGAAATCCAAGCTTCCTCAGAGGAATCGCCCAACCCATCATCCCAGATGTGGAGAGATATACCACCGTGATCGACAAAATCTTTGTCAACCCCACGGAGAATGTATGGCGAACGAGTTTCTTGGTCATCCTCGAGGAATGCTTGAGCTCGATACACCCTTCCTACAGCATCGATTTGGTCAATATCAGAGTTCTCCAAACCCCATTCTTCAACTGGACCTTCAAGTTGCAGAGGACGAGAACGAGAGGATGACAGCATGAGCTCGAACTCGCCTTCGGATTCTTCAACAAATGAACTGGAATAGTTATCAAATTGGAGCGTATAACCGCTTAGAACGATGACAGAGAATACAGTAATCGAAAACATACCCATCACCACAGCAGTTCGAAGTGGCTTCTGAAGAGGATAGGACAAGGCGACAGGAAGAGTTGGTCCGCTGGATAATTTTGGTAAACGAAGCAATCCACGAATCATCATTGGAGCAAGAGCTGCCAAAACAAATACACCTGCAAAGACTTGAACTAGACCAATGAGGACGAATGATAATTCATTTGGAAGGAGATCATCCCTTACAGGGTCGAAGTAAGACGGAAGCCCTGTCCAGACGAGGAGTGCAACGCCACTCCAGCCAATCGTTTTGCGAGGTGCTTCTCGGAAGACCGGCAATGTACCATCGATTTTTCTCCGTGCCCGAAGAACGGGAATGACCCAGAACAAAATCGGCATTACCAGTAAGATACCACTGCATCCAAATAGAATCCACATTGAATGGGCAACGCCTTCCCCTCCAACGAAGAACAGCCCTAAACTGACGAATGCAACGCCAGCCATGAGAATCAAAAAGATGTACATCGCCCATGGTACGTGTTTAGGGATACGCTGAGGAACGCTCTTCAACGCATGTACGATGATCAAACGTGACGACCAAAGAGCCGAGAAGAACAATGTGAGTATTGAGAGGTGGAATCCCCAGAACCAGCCTGAAGCAAGGGATGATGAATCCACGTGAAAGGTAAACACATCCGTGCCTGCATTTGCAAAGACACTTGAAAACCCGATTCCAATGAACCAAGCCAGACCCATACCGAGTAACGAGCCAACACCACATCCAAAGAATGCAGCGATTGAGCCTTCAATCATGGTCATGTAGCGCAGATCAGAGCGCGTAAATCCAAGTGCTCTAACCGTTGCATACTCCTTTTGTCGGACATCGACCAACATCATCACGATGGTTACGACAAGAAGAACTCCAGCGGCAATAGTAAAGGAGCCAAACACGAGGAACATTGCCGAAAGTACACCTGATGATGCTTCTGCTTGTTCCATTGCGTCAAGTTTTACGGTTTGAATTGAAAGAGACATTTCTTCAAATCCAACCAGTTGGTTAAGATGCTCTTCGATTGCGATTTGTTCTTCAGGAGAGACTGAACCAAAGACGAGCATCGATCGCTCATCTTCTTCAGCAACAGCCAACGTTTCACCATCACGGATATTGATTAAACCGAGGACAACTGATTCCAGTTCCGATAACTGAGAGAGTTGATCGTTTTCTGTGAACGAACCATTGATGTTGAGGCGTTGAGAATCATCAGAACCAAAGGCGAATTGGAAGAGACCCGAGGCGTTTAGCGAACCATTTGCAACATCGGAAATCATTTGCAATCGATCGCCGATCATTAACTCAGTCTCGGTTACATTTAGCGAAGGAACATCACCATCGATTGCGAAAAACATCTGAGGGAGTGTTCCAAAACCTCCTGCATCTGAAAGAATCGGGAGACGAATTGACTGTATCGAACCATCGGCAATCGCCCGTACAATAATTCCTGGCGATTCTATACACCAAGCTTCTTCATTGTTCACGACGGACCCTTTTCCAGTGACACACACTGGATGAGAACTCACCGGTGAATCTGGCCACTCGGATTCAGAAATCTGGACAAAGTTTGTTTCTTCTCCACTCCATCCTCGTTTGTAATAATCCACGGAAAGAAGACCTTCGACTTTCAAAAAGAGTTCATTCGATTGGAATTCCAAATCCCAATTCAAGACTGTTGAAGGAGCATCGATGTTGAGTGTGAGAGGAATTTCTGAACCATTCGAAAGATTACCAAACCACAAAGAACGATTTACACCTTCTTCAAGGGCAAACCATTCATCGGTGTTAAGTTCTACAGCCACAATTTCCTTGTCCTTCAGCAGTCGAACAGTCGTATCTTCGTCTGAACTGTTTCCGAGAATGAGACCTGCATCATATGAAGCGAAACCATATCCATTGTCGATGCTAACATCGGTAATGATGGAACCTGAAGGGACGCGCCAAACCCATGATTCACCATCGTTTCGCTCATAGCCAAATCCACCAGAACCCCAGTGCCAGATGGCATCTTCTTCAGAAACAACACCATTCACATCCCCATCGGCAAGTGTCAACAACTCTGAACCATTTGCCTCTAGGCTGATCAACGGTACTTGCAACACCTCAAGTAACGATGTATCTCCTATCAAATTACTTTGATTCTGTTTAATTGAACGTACAAGGGATGCCTGTATTCGACCTAACCCTTGAGACGAAGCGATGGTGAAGGAATCAATTCCATCATCGGTCAAAAATTGCAACCCTGAATCTTCTGCATCAATCGTTTGATTCAGCGCTACTTCTAGTTGCTCAATCAATGGAGAGTACCCGTTTCTTGTCTGGTCAACACCCTGTATTGCCAACCGAATTGTAGTTACATTTTGACCTGCCTGTTGGAGATTCTGTGCAGTTTGGAGATCGGTGAAAACGGCAGGTGCTGTTGTTCCTGCAAGTTGGCCCTGGTTCGCCATGGAAACAACATCATGAATCAAAAAGGAATCTGTTGTACGTTCAATACCGTCATCAGAACGAACAAACCAACCAAGTTCAATTTCGTCACCCTTTCCTATATCCAATTCTTGAGAAAGTGCCTGATTGATGACGACAATCGAGCGGTTTGAAAAACGGCTTGCTTCTTCAAGTTCGTACCAAGTTAAGCCAGTTGATTTGGAACCAATAATGGCATCTTCTTGATGTTCTAAAGCAAACCAAGGAACGTTTGGCTCAGCAGACCCACTCTCCGTTTCTACCGAGGCTGAAACAATCCTTCCTGCTTGGATAGAATCAACCCCATCGACGTCCTGGTTTCGAAGGTCATCGGCAATCGATGAAGGGATTTCGACAATCTGTCCAGTTGTGGAATCGTATCCTGAAATCACGATATCAGTAGAACCCCATGCTGCTTCAACTTCCTTACGCACTGTCTCATCCAAAGAATCACCAACAATGAGAGAGGAACTAATAATCGCAGAACCAATCATCAATCCAGCCATGAGTAGGGCTGCTTGTCGCTGACGCCGACGCAGTTGTTGCCATGCAAGTTTGAAGACAAGAAGTCTTCTGGTACTGAGTAAAGCTTGAATTCCTAAGAGGCTCAAAACACCAAACATAGCACTACCAACAAAAACTGTGGCTGAGCCAAGGTTGAACCAATCGAGAACAAAATGCGATAGAATTGAATCAAGGAGAGGGACAACGACGATGATAGCCTGACTTTTGAAAGAACAATCATGGCGGAGTCCGATTGCTGCGATGCTCGCCAATACCAATATGACGAAACACAAGAGCAGCAAGGCAATCAAGTTCATTCCTCCTCAGATGCCAGAAGAAATTTCCCATCTGCCATCTGAAGGATTCGATCGCATTGTTCTGCAATCGAATGATCATGGGTCACAATGAGAAAGGTCGTGTTTCCAACTTTGCACAAGGTTCGCAACAATCCAATTATTGATTCAGATGTTTCAGTATCGAGATTTCCTGTAGGCTCGTCACATAGAACAATGGCCGGGCGGTGGACAACGGCACGTGCTACGGCAACTCGTTGTTGTTGTCCTCCCGAGAGTTCTGCAGGACGATGGTGCAGGCGGTCCCCCAATCCAACTGCTGTGAGTGCTTTTGATGCTTCATCTCTTGCATTTACGGATGTTTTCCCTTGCAGGAGGAGAGGTAGCTCAACATTCTCTAGAGCAGTCATAACTGGCAGGAGATTAAATTCCTGAAAAATAAAGCCCATATTGGACCCTCGGACCCTCGTTCGAACATCATCATTGGAACCGTAAAGGTTCTGACCATTAATTGAAACAGAACCTGAGGAAGGTTCATCGATTCCAGAAAGCACGTTGAGCAAAGTGGTTTTCCCACATCCAGAAGGGCCCATGATAGCCACCATGGTTCCTTGTTCAACATCAAGAGATACATCCTCTACAGCCTTGATGACAGATTCTCCCGATTCGTAGAGTTTCCACAAGCCTTCCGCCTTCAGTGCTAACGCCATGCAAAACGATACGGCTGCGTATTGATAAACTACCGCATGAATCCTGATGCATGACCGAAGTTGCAGGGTACGTACGCGTGCTGGCGTTTGGCCCAATTGCTGAAGCGATTGGGTCCAGGACCTCGAAACTGGAGTGGCACCAAGGAATGAGTATCGAAGACGTGATCCATGCCCTAGACATGGGTCATTGGATTGGCCAAGGCCTGGCTGTGGCTCTAAACGGAGAACGATGCCCACTCGACATCCATCCGCAGCAAGGTGATGAAGTCGCTCTTCTGCCTCCTGTGTCTGGTGGCTGAACCTTACATTTCGCCCTCGTGCGATGGTAACCCTTGAAAGCAAGAACCTACAGGACTGGATAGGGAATACAATGGCATTCAGTCCGGGTCCACTCGAAATCGTCATCCTACTGGCCATCTTCTTCATCCTGTTTGGTGCTGAACGATTACCAAAAATGGCAAATGCCCTTGGTCGTTCGAAAGGTGAATTCAACAAAGGACTCTCTGAAGCAACAACTGCTGCCACAATCGCCGATCTAGAAGCAGGTGGGAAAACCCCTGACCAGATACTAATGGATCGTGCAAAAGCGGTTGGAATTGATCCTGAAGGTATGCCTGTTGATGAATTGGAAAAGAAAGTCAAGGCCCTTGAAACTCTTACAGATGAAGAGTGATTAGCCTCGTTTCAATTTCATCGGCGAACCGCATCGATCACAGAGTTGCACATCATCTTTTTTCGATTGTTTAGCATTCGGAGGCACGTCTTCTTCTGCTCTACAACCAATGCATCGTAAGATCCATTTCCACTGTTTCTTACCACCCTTTGTCAAAACACCTTCAACGGGAATTCCTGCTTTATGAGCAACATTTTTCATTCGATAATCATCAGTAACCAGGGGAAGATTTTGGTCGATGGCTAAAGCGAGGACATCCAAATCCACCTCAGAAAGACGAGGAAGATCACCCGTTTCAGAGGCTATTTCTCTCGCCCTTTGGAGGGAGACTTCGAGGGGCACTTGCCAGTTGAGTGATGCTGATTCCATCAACATTGAGCGTTGTTCATCAACTCTGAACAACTCTTCTTGTTGAGAAAAAGCAACAATTCCACCACGGCATCGCTCAACTGGCCAATGAAGCAAGGCAGCAGTATCGAGCACGCGCATTGTATTTTGCTGGAGAACCGATGTAAAGAAGGCACCGATGACCCATATGCTCAAGAAGCAACATCCGTACCAAGAACCATGATTGGCGAAGAGGTTATACTCGACTTCTTCGAATCGTTTGGCCCTTTGGCGTTAGCTCTTCTCTCATTCACTGAGGCGATTATCCAACCGATTCCACCTGACGTGTTGTTCTTACCAATGGCTTATGATGCAAGAAACAACGAAGGCCTCCTGATTTGGCTTTGGTTTGTCGTTACTGTTTCTTCGGTTCTTGGAGCAGTTATTGGTCACGCCCTTGGAAAACGATATGGAACCAAGTTAATCGATAAATTTGGCAAGCCACATCATCGACAACAACTTGAGAGAATGTTCGAGCGATATGGAACACTTGGAATGTTTATCGCTGCAGTCTCTCCCTTGCCCTACAAGGTCTTTGGATGGATGGCAGGTGCCAGTGATATGAAATTACGACCGTTTATCATTGCTGGAATTTTTGGACGTGGCCTTCGATTCGGACTTGAAGCACTTTTTATCCTCATCTATGGGGAATCAGCAATGAGAGCAGCCGAATGGGTACTTGAACGCGAATTATTGATGGGAGTAACCCTTGTCATTATTCTTGTCACAGGTGTTTGGTGGCTTAAGAAAAAGAAGAGTAACATGCCAAGTCAACAGGAATGAAATCCATGGGACCGGGTCATTTACCAGGGTTTCCACTTTGATGGAACCAAGCATTGATGATCCGTGATTCTGCAATTTGAAGATGTTCCGCAACCGTACCTTGCTTGAGTCCCATAGAATCAGCAATATCTCTTTGCCGGCATTTTCGAGGAGCATTGTAATATCCCATCGTGATAGCTGTCTCTAACACCTCTTTTCGCCTCCTAGGAAGACCAGGGGCTGTGTCCCATTGACCTTGAAAATTATTGTTAACGCTTATTTGGAAGGCATTCCCCAAGAGAGTGATCAACTTATTTCGTGAATTTGCCAATCCACTCGTACTCCCTTCGATTGTTAAGGTAAGATGTTCATGATCAAGGATTGTAGGGGATATAGGCCAGGCGTTTTCAAACATTGACATTATTTCGACAATGGGGCCTGTCATCTTTGCCGAAAAGATAGCAGTCGAATCATTCACCTCAAAACGATCAATGATTTCCAACCCTTCATTTTTGGTAAATGCGTCAAACATTTTACGATCTTTTAATGAAGTTTTCAAAAGATAAACGGGTTCATCAGTAGATGAATTAAATTCCTTAAGGAATTCAATTGTTTCGAATAATTCCAGCATCTTTACCCCTGGAAAATTGAGCTCTTTTCCGAGCAAAGTCGAAACTTTTATTTGCATCACTCCAAGCATGATGCCTCTGATGATAGGTCACTACTATATATGCTCTCAGATGCAAATTCATGAACAAAATCCATGATTTCAATTGGTGCTCGTGCCGGGATTCGAACCCGGGTCGGCGGGATGAAAACCCACTATGATGGACCTGGCTACACCACACGAGCCGCTGTTTCTGCCGACCAATCTCTTGTTCATAACCGTTGGCCATGCAAAGGCTAGGCAAGTGTACCATTTTGGAAGTCCAGAACGGCTTGGTGTATCTCTTCTCGAGTGTTCATTACAAACGGACCATAGCGAGCGATTGGTTCGTTTAATTCAGGGCCTCCCATAAGGAGGAATTCAGCACCTTTTTCGCCTGTTGTAAATTCAATTTTATCGCCATTGGTCAATAGACCTAACTGACCGTCTTCAACTGTTCTCCCCTCAATTGAAAGAGCACCTCCAAAGACATATGTCATCACATTAAGATCAGATTGTATCGAATGCGAAAACGAACTGTTCGGTTCCATTTTGACATGAATGAGTTGAATTGGAATGACGGTATCGATGACTGCAGACACACCTAATGCCTCTCCTGCAATAACTACAGCATTGACTAAGCCATCGTCACTAACAGCTTTTGGAATTTGATTTGCAGGGATGTCTTGATACCGGGGCTGCATCATTTTATGTTCAGAAGGTAGGTTTACCCAAATCTGGAATCCGTGTGTGAGGCCACCCGTTTCAAAGAAATCATCTTGTGGTAACTCGGAGTGAATGACACCTCGTCCAGCAGTCATCCACTGCACATCTCCTGGATTAAGATCACCTCTATTCCCTGCACTATCTGCATGCTGCATTGCTCCTTCAAGCAGATAAGTCACCGTTTCAAATCCTCGATGTGGATGGTCAGGAGCGCCTATCGCTTCTCTCGGACCCCATTCCACAGGACCCATTTCATCAAGAAGTAGGAATGGACTCATCAGAGATCCCATTGCAGCAGGTCTGCGTACAGGGAAACCTCCTCCTTCGAGTGTTCGGTGCGTTGGCGCTGTCATACGTACTGATCGATTTGTCATTGTATCACCCTATCGACAAGGTCATCCATTGTGGACTGAGAAAATGGTTTCGAACTATTTAGGGTCATTGAACGGCCAATGACGTTGCTTCCTAAAAACGAGAATTGTTGCCTCATAGCCATTAAGCAATGTGCACCACCACCACCGCTGTGAGTAGCAAGCAACACGGTTCTATTGTTGAACAAAATACGGAAGTCATCGCATCTTACAGAGAGCCAGGCGATGCAGTTGTTGAGCGTAGGAGGAGTCAGACCATTGTATTCAGGAGCACAGACGACAAGGGCTGAAGCCTTCATGATCAAATCTGAAAGTGAACTTGTATCGGGAACTGCATCCAGATTCTTTTCGGTTAGAGGTGTATACAAGGGCCAATCTAATTCAGTCAGGTCAACAACAACTGCATTCAAATTTCTACTTGTGAACGTTTCTTTGAATGCATTGGCGAGTGCGAGGTTCTTACCTGATGATGCAGATAGAATGAGGACACTCTCAACCATACCCTCACCAGCGAACTAAGATATATCAATCGTTGGTATTTTCCTCGTTACCATGACTTTATGAAGGGAAGGCTTGAGAAATGAACATGTTCGTTGAGCTATTAGAGAAACATCAAGGCCAATTCCTCGTCTTCACTGGAAAGTTCTGCGGATTTTGCACAGCTGCAAAGCGATTCTTAGATGGAAAAAAATTATCATACATTGAAGTCTCATTCGACAGCGAACCATCTCAATTGAGAGAGGAAGTTGTTGAAGCAACCCATCACCGAACTGTTCCAGTCATCTTTGACCTCAGGACTGAAGAGAGAATTTTCATCGGTGGATTCGATGAACTAACCAAGTATCCACTGTGATCACACAAGATTCTCAAGCCAATTCTTCAGAATCTCATGATGTTCTGTTGGAATCATGTGTCCTTTTCGATGCTCAACGAGTTCAACAGGCCAACCTGCTCCTTCAAACAAATGAGCAACGGCCCATCCGTCTTCAATAGGGACACGTACGTCCCGAACACCATGCATCCAGAACATGTGCTTTGAATCCAGTTCTTCGAGACGTATTCGTAATTCCATTGGTCGAACCAAGCGAGTACCCAATGCTACGAGGCCAATGATTCGATCTGCAAGAGGCAGTTGCAACATTTCTTGCGCCATTGCACCGCCTTGAGAGAAGCCACCAACGACCAGCGGACCTAATGGCGCTTCTTCTGAAATAAGTTTCTCCAGTTGAGACAAGGAGGAGTCGACATCCATCAGTTCCCTACGCGAGAGTTGCAGCCTTCGAATAACGTCAGGGTCATCATCCTCATATCTCCACCATGTGTTCCCACGGGTTGGGTGCGAGAATCGTGCATCAGGCACAAGTAAGGTCCAACCATCTGGAAGAATCTTCTCGGCAAATGGCCTCATCATTTCAGCAGTACCTGTCATACCATGCATCATGACAAGCGTTGGCAAGAAAGCACCTCAGAGCGTCCATTGGAACACAAGTGCTCCA
>JABIYX010000155.1 GCA_018666575.1 Methanobacteriota archaeon
CATCGCCATCAACAACACAAATTCCATCACGGGTTTCTTGAAGCAACAGACAACGGTCACCATCGCCATCAAGAGCTGCTCCAGCAATGACCCCTTCCGCTTGAGAAGTCACGGAACGCACGAGCAAATGGTCGCTTGTCTTTGCTTCACTCCATGTCCATGATTGACCGGGCGAGAGTTCCCCTGCGCCACATCCTGCATTCATCGCAACCGCCTCTTGACTGACTTCCGTCGCCTCGATTCCGTGTGCGTTCAGCCATGAAGCAAGCCACGTAGAAGCATGACCTTTCGAAGAATCAAGAAGAAATGAATTCGGGAAATCAAGGGTTCTATCGAATGCTTTTTGGGTCAAATCTAATCTTCGCTCTAGCCATTTGGAATGATCAACTGCGTGATGAGATGCTGGTTTCTTCCATGCTTCTCTATCCGTTGCATCAATTTCACGATCTTCTTGAGAAAGTGAATACGCAGAGGTGGTGACAAGTCGTTCATAGTCCGGCATCGACTTACGACCAAGCGCATCGAAGACCTTGATTCCTGAATCTTCAACAGGATTGTGGCTTGCAGTAATCATGCATCCTAAACGCGCACTAGTCTCCAATACGGCATAATGCAGCATTGGAGTTGAGGCGAGACCAATATGGATGACTGTACAATTTGATGCATGAAATCCAAGGGTAAGCCATGAGGCAAGCCTAGGGTTATCTGGACGTTCATCCCAACCAATGACAATTGTATCTCCTTGTCCTTCCTCAGGTAAGGTGCGACCAAGGGATTCACCCAGTAGTTTCATCAGTTGCGGGGTTAATTCACGCTGTTCAACAATGCGTTGCAAGGCTTCCTCGTCATCGCATTCATCGAGAACAACTCGGCCACGAATACCATCGGTTCCGAAGAGATTGTCCATCCTCTCACCTCAACGTATTACGCTTGACGGAGCATGCAGTCCTGATACTGTCGTATTTGGATGAGCCATGCATTGTTGACCAAGAACAGTACCTGGATTGGTGACCGTGTTGCAACCAAGTTGAGCTCCATCACCGATGATAGCCCCGAACTTTCGAATTCCTGTTGAGCGACGTTCATCATCGATCCATATTGCAACTGTTGCCCCATCGTTACGCAGATTGGACAGTTTGACTCCAGCACCGAGATTCACATTTGAACCAAGCACTGAATCGCCAACGTAATTGAAATGAGGTGCTTTAGCGCCGGGAAGAAACAAAGCATGCTTCGATTCACTCGAATGGCCAAGAAGACTGCCTTGCATCATCCATGTATTCTCTCGAACATATGCGTGGGCTCGAACTGTTGCTGTTGATTGAATCAAACAAGGACCGATGAGGTGAACATGAGGTTCAATGGTTGCGCCATCTTCGACATGGACAGGTCCTTTTGTTTCATCGATGGTGATATATTCGACACCGATAGGATGCTTTGATCCCATTTGTTCGAGATGCCTGGAGAGATTTTGTTTGATCCCGAATGCATGTTCTGGATTGAGAAGTTCCCATGCGGGCTGTCCTGAAAGGTTGAACACGGTTTCAGGGAAATCCGCAAACAACGCACTGGTTGTCACCGAAGTTGGCCACTCCATGAGCAGCGCTAACGTCCCTTAGGGTTGAATGTTTGGTCAAATAGCGGCATGGTAGATGCGCTTGCCTGTGGCTGCATCCAATTTGAAGCCGATTTGACTTCGCATGTGTCTTGGGATGAAGTAACCAACTTTTCGGGCGGTTAATCCATGATTCCTCATCTTTCGTTCATTGGAAAGATATGCAACAATATCTGCTGCTGAACATCCTGGTCGAGACGAAACATATGTCTCGATCTCTTTCTTCAAACGTTCCATCCTTGCCTGCTTCTGTACGCCTTTTCCACGTAATCCTGTCATGTATAATAATACGTTTCGGCAGTATATCAATCGCATTTGGGACGTCCATGGGAGCCCATGAAATTCACAGCAAAGGTTCTTCAAACCTCGCTCGACCGACAATCATGGGCGAAGTAAGAGCAGTTACAGATTCAGAGTTTGAAGCAACTATTGGCGGGAACGATTGGGTTCTTGTCGACTTTTGGGCAGAATGGTGCGGACCATGCAAAGCAATTGCGCCAATTCTCAACGACATTATAGAAGGCAGAGACCTGCTCGTTGCAAAGGTTGACACCGACAAGAATAACATGCACGCTGCACGTCTTGGCGTGCGCGGAATCCCTGCATTGTTCCTCTTCAATAAGGGCCAACTCGTCGCCCAACAAAGCGGTATGATGTCAAAGGACAAGTTGACCACATGGGTTGACAACCACATGACTGCAGACGACTTCTGATTACTTTAGTCGATCTTTTCGCTTCTTTTCAGCGGAGCCAACTTCGCGAGACAATCGTTCACGAAGGGCTTCATGCAGCCACATTCCCTTGTCAAGTTCCATCAACAACCCATGTTCAATGAGATTCTGTGGTGGGCCACCCTCCCATGAAAGACTCTTTGCGAGTTTCTTCCACGGGATCGGTTCAGTTGCTTGAGAAAGAGTGGCGAGGAGTTCTCGTTCTTTTTCTGGAAGTGGTACAAGAATCTCTTCTTCGAGGAAACGTAACCAGTCATCATGTGTTGGTTTCCCATACATTTCGAGCATTTCAATGGCGAGTGGATGACCTCCTGTTCGCTGATGTACGTCTTTTGCATCAATCTCATCAAGTTCTAATTCTTCCAGCCAAGACGAGGTCTCGTTCAATGAAAGACCCGCTAATGGAATCTCTTCAACAACGTCTCGTGTGTGGACATCTCGACGATCGTAAACATTGAGAGACGTCCGGGAAATCAAAAGGAAGCGAAGCGGTGTTTTCTGAGAAATTTGCAACAACGCTCCGAGTAGATCTTTCGATTCAGCTGCGATGTGATGAACGTCATCCAGAACAATCAACCAGTAAGGTGGAGGACCTCCTGGGGCAATCGAAAACCGTTCTCGTACAGTGTATGCATCGGTCAGATAGGCCAAGAGGCGGCGGCGCCATGTGTCGACATCGAGTGGAGCCCCTGGACGCAACGGTAAGGTTTCAATCAGATTGTAAGGGTCATGGTTTTCATCGATTCCGAATCGGTGAAGAAGGCTGACCGCAAGACCAACTTCTCTGTCCCAAGGTTGGCAAGGATACCAACAAATCGAAAGATTGGATTGTTCTTCCTCTCTGCCTGAAAGCCATTCAGCGACCAATGTTGACTTTCCAATACCGGCTATTCCAGTTACGACTGCACAGGCTGATCGACCATCGAACCAGTCGGATAAGCGCTGTAATTCAGTATCTCGTCCTCTCACTTTTCGCGTCGATGGTGCCTTCGTATGATACGTTGCGTGAACTCCTGCAAGCGGCTGTAATCGGCCAGGTGGCGGCACAGTATCCTCATCATCTTGCTTTCGAATCAATCCAAATCGAATATCTCCCCATGTCAAGACACCTTCGTGTTGAGCATGAAGGAGAACTTGTAAAAGTGACATATCAGAAGCAAGGCGCTGTGGTGCTTCTTTTGCGCTAATTTCAAGCAATTCGCCGTCCTTATTGCGAACAAGGATCTTCGTTTCGCCGAGATCTTTCGTCTTGTCCTTGGCTTCATCTCTTCCAACATCTGTCAATTGCCATGTCTTTTGTCGGCGGTCATCGTTCTGAATCGAGCGAGTATGTTCACTCACCAATCCATCGCGAACAAGATTGCGCATTGTCCTGCTGACATTGGGCGGATGCTGAGCACATGCTTCTGCAATACCGGGTCGAGTGACAGCTGCTGTGACCATGAAGCGGTCTGCGAGATGGTCATGTTGCAAGAGATGCAACAATACGCGGTCTGACACCGCGACGTTCACCTTTGGCAACCCTTCGGCCATGCTGGTCTGTAGGGCCATTCACGTTCAAGCGTTCCCCTGTTTTGGGTAAATTTGTTCGCACAAAAACACCACAACCCCTAATAACAGACAATGTAGGGGTACCTATGGCTTCTGGCTCAAACCGAGCGAACCGGCGTGGATTAATTTTGGTCGCGTTGATGATACTGGTGGTTATCCTTCCATTTGCTACAAACGCTGCAGACGCAGATGGCGACGGAATCGAAGATTCCGTTGATGACTGCCCATGGGCTTCTGGCACCTCAACTGTTGATCGTGATGGTTGCCCAGATCGGGATAACGATGGAACCTCAGATTTCAACGATGGTTGGACCACTTCAAATCCCAATTTCCAAAATGATTTCACCACGTCTTCAAGTTCTGATTACAACGCAGTAGACTTCTCCCCGGATGGTAAGTTGATCGTTACGGGCTCAGATGATGATTTCGTGCGAATTTGGAATGTAAGCACACACGTTAACGAGCGCTCTGTCCAAACTGGAGATGATGTTCGAGCAGTCTCCTTTTCGAACGACGGGCAGTATGTCGCAGCAGGAATCAATGACGATACAATCAACATCTATTATGCTACAGATCTCAGTTCTGTCCATGGGTCAATAAGCGTCGATGTTGGCGGAGGCGATCAAGTCAACAGCGTCGAATTTTCACCAGATAGTTCGCTTGTCGCAGTTGCGATTGGGCGATCAGGGAACGGCGGAACAAACGGAGAAGTCAAACTCATCAAGGTCTCAGATGGCCTCCAGTTAGGGAATGGATTGAATCCAAATGGAGAAGACCGATTCTACGACGCTGCCTTCTCACCGGACGGCCAATTCATCGCTTTGGCTTCTGACGGTGATTTCTTCATCGTCAACGTCACTTCAAGAACGACAATCACCAGTAATGGAGACCCACAAGCTGCCGTAAACGAAATTGCATGGTCTCCTGATGGAAATTATATCTCTATGTGTGGAGCATGGGAAGGAAGTTCATCCAGTTTCGACATGTATGCCTACACAGGCACATCTCTCAATCGAATTTGGCAGAAGACCCACTCTTCTTCTTGTTTGGCTACAGATTTCACATACGACAGTAAGCAAGTCGTTGCAGGAATATCTTACTACCAAGGAGATGGGGCAACGGCAAGAATCTATTCCTCTGATGCTGGGTTACTCATCGATTCAGTAAACGGACCACGCCCTGGCGGATGCACATCCGCTGGTGGCGGCAACAACTGTGGTAGCATCGAGGGTGCTGCTTGGAGTCCTGACAGTACCTTCCTCGTAACGACGCACAGCCGTAATGACGAGGGAGTTTACTACTGGTTTGCTGACCTTGATGAAGACAATGATGGTTACAACAGCACCGACCAAGGTGATGGAATCGTGGATGCATTCCCAACCGATGGAACACAATGGGCTGACGCTGACAACGATGGATATGGAGACAATCCTGCTCCTGCCCTTCAACCCGATGCTTGCCCTTCAGTGTGGGGCAACAGTACTGAAGATCGCTATGGCTGCCTCGATGCAGATGGTGACGGATGGTCTGATGTCAACGACTGGGCTCCTGCTAACAAAGAGCAATGGGTTGATGCTGACAACGACGGATATGGCGACAATTATTTGTTTGATCTTGCCACAAACCAACTTCATCTCAATCAACGAGGTGATGCATTCCCTGACGACGCCACTCAATGGAACGACACTGATGGCGACAGTTACGGAGACAACTACGAAGATGCTTCGTGGAATGCTTACAGAGCCCCTGAGTGGCCTGGCTTAATCATTGTTGGTGCGCAAAACATCGACGTCTTCCCAATCGACAGAACCCAATGGAGAGATACCGATGGAGACTGGGTTGGTGATGAACAAATGAGTGACCGTCCTGACGGTTGCCCGACCATCTATGGCGATTCCATTTACGACCGACTTGGTTGTGTTGACACAGACAGTGATGGCTATTCAGACCCTGATGCAAACTGGCCTGCAACAACTGATTGCTATGGCGCTGACGCATTCCCGAACGACCCTACACAATGGTGTGATGAGGACAACGATGGGTTTGGAAGCAATCCTGAAGGCAACAATCCTGACGATTGTCCAAATCAAGCGGGGCCTTCCAATCAAGATCAATTCGGTTGTCCTGACCGAGATGGTGACGGATGGTCGAATTCAGGAGATCCATTCCCTGACGACAATACGCAATGGGCCGATGCAGATGGAGACAACTACGGAGACAATCAATCTGGTAACAATCCTGACGCATTCCCAAATGATGCCTCTCAATGGCGTGACCAAGACGGTGATGGCTACGGAGACAATCCTGGTGGAACCAACGGAGACAGATTCCCAGGCGACCCACTGCAATGGTCTGACTTCGATAACGATGGCTATGGTGACAATTTCGTCGATGCTGATGAGGATGGGGTTTCGGAAGGAAACTCTGACGTATGCCCTCAAACCTATGGTGAATCTTCAAATGCAGCCTCTCGAGGATGTCCTGACACCGATGGTGACGGATACACCGACCCACTCGATGCATTCCCTAATCAGCCTCTACAATGGGCAGATACTGACGGAGATGGTTATGGAGACAACACACAATTCACAGACGGTGACGAGTGCATTGATGTCTTTGGCAAGAGTGTATACAATGGCCGGCAGGGATGTCCTGATACAGATCTCGACGGATACGGCGACCCTGATGGCGATTGGCTTCCAAAGCCTGATTGTACTGGCGCAGATGCCTTCCCAGACGATCCTCTCCAATGGTGTGACAAAGACGGGGATGGTGTTGGAGACAATTATGTCGTAACCAACAAGACTGTTGTTGATGAAGAAAACCCTGGCTTAATGATTACAATTTGTGATCACATCGGTGATGCATTCCCGAACGACGCAACCCAATCCAGCGATATTGATTGTGATGGCCGAGGCGATAACGCAACAGGGATTTCTCCTGACGCATTCCCGCTACGATTCTCTCAGCAAGATGACAACGATGGTGATGGATATGGA
>JABIYX010000156.1 GCA_018666575.1 Methanobacteriota archaeon
GCCCATACACCATCGCCCGTGTCATTTTCTGTGCTAAAAGCGAATTTTATTTTTCCAATGAATACCTTGTGACCAAGTAATGCAAGCACTGCTGGTAACACAATGACTGAGAAAAGCATTGCAACAGAGACAGCAAGTGTACCGCCGATCCCAAGACTCGGTAAACCAGTTCCTGTAAAGAACAGCATACCCATCAAACCGATTGCAACGGTAACTCCGCTGAAGAACACTGCCTTGCCTGCAGTTGCTACGGTCATTGCAGTGGATGTACGAATATCTCGACCTCGGTTTAATTCTTCACGGAATCGATTGACGAGGAAGAGTGAGTAATCGACTGAGACACCAATTCCAATCAATGTGATGATGTTGATTGCATATTGAGTCACTTCCATCGTATTCGAGAGCCAAATAGTGAGTCCCATTGCTGAAATGACGGTCAATATTGCGACTCCAAGCGGTAAGATTGCAGCAATTATAGTTCCAAAAACGATTCCAAGAATAACGAGTGTCAGGGGACCAGAAATTAATTCAGCGGTGATTAGGTCATCCTGAATTCGTGTATCAAAGGTTACGTCGATAGCGATTTGACCGGTTTTCCAAGAGTCAAAGTCCTTTGAGATCTCGATTGTTTCGTGGTTATCAGCATAGAGTGCTTTTGCTTGGGTTCGATCAAGGTTGATTGTGATTCGGTTTTTAGCCCAAAAACCATCTTCACCAGAGTAGACAAATTCCGTCCGTTCATCGCCGTTGGTTTCCCAAGAATATTCAATAGAAACATCGTCCATCTCTTCCCAGTCTGCAAGAGCGTTTATCACTGCATCTTGCCATTCTTGTGAAGAATCATCCAATGATTCGTGAAAAACAAGGAAGACGAAACCTTCAGCACCTTCTTCTTCGTCGATAAAGGCATCTTCTCGAAGGTCATTGGCTTGAACAGATTCATGTTCCCCTACGCCCCACGGCTCAGCCCAGTTAGAACCCATGGCAATCAGCGAGGCCATACCAATACAGGCCAGTAAACCAAACGCGAGAACTTTTTTCCTGTAATCGTAAGTGAATTCACCCAATTTGTAGAACAGACGATTCTCTAAGAGCTTAGGATCAGTTACAGATTCCATGTGTTTGCCGTAATAAATTGGTTTATCAATTCATGTATGGACAACCCATTCACTTTCGTCCAGTGGCTTTGCTTGTTGGGCCGGGGAGAGGAAGAGTCCAAGCACGGTTTTTTTTCTTCTCCAAAACAAAAACGTCCTCTTCATCAGAACCTTCTATAGATTCCAAAGGAGGAGATAATTCCAAGCCAAAATCCGAGAGTGTGGTCTGATCTTGGGGCAATCCAACCTCGTTTTCCTCATCAAACATTTCAGCATCAACAGCATGGGCATAGGCCATCTCATCAAGGGCTTCAACAGCAATAAACATCGATTGAGGCAACCCTCCGCTCAATGGAACAACGTGAACAAATTCGTTAGGAAGACGTCCATCGAAATTTGAATAGTATGCCATACCATCATCCTGCATGACGAAGTCAATCTTGTACCAACGGTCATCCTTCTCAATTGGACGCATTCTCATGTGAACCATCACCCCAACTTCTTCTGCATCATCCTTAAGATTCGCTTGTTCGATCATCGATTCAAACACGGGCCCTAGGAAAGCAAGTCCGTCGTTTTTCAATTCCTTCGAATTACGACCATAGGTGTACAGGACTCTGTTTTGGTCGAAGTCTCGTCGGCATACAATCACAGTGGTATCGGAATCTTGTCGCATGGAGATAGAGATATCAGTCGACAGTTCTTAATCATAGTTCAAAAAATAATGTTAAGGAACGAATTTACAATACAAGTCTTCATGAAGAGAATCTATGGTCGCAAAACATGGAACAGGCAATACTTGGCGGCGGATGCTTTTGGTGTGTTGAAGGCGCTTACAAAAGAATGAAAGGAATTACTTCTGCTCTACCAGGATATGCTGGCGGGCAGCGACCAAATCCCACTTACGAAGAGGTATGTAGTGGAAGAACAGGATATGCTGAGATCGTCATCATCGAATTCGACCCCTCAATAATCTCGTATTCTACGTTGCTTGAAGTCTTCTTCACAGTGCATGACCCTACACAATTAAATCGGCAAGGAAACGATATCGGGACACAATACAGGAGCTGCATTATGCCATTGAGTGAAGAGCAAAAGGATGCAGCAAATGAGGCTATTCAATCCTTCCAGAACGCATTTACCAATCCAATTGTGACAACTATTGAACCTGCTCTGAATCTCGTTGTGGCAGAAGTATACCATCATGATTACTATGCAAGAAATCCAACGCAAGGCTATTGCCAGATGGTTGTAGGTCCAAAATTGAGCAAGGTTCGTAAAAAGTTGTCACACCTGTATGAAAACTGACACCGAGACATCCGGAACGCAGAGTTGAAAGAGTGAATCGCGCACCATTGGCCATGGTCAATGGAGTCTTTCAACCACCAACCCCGAATAACGAACCAGTCATGGGCTTTCTCCATGGTTCCACAGAACGTATTGAACTGCAAGCAGAACTTGCGAAGCAGATGGCAGAGGTCATCGAAATTCCTTGTATTATCAACGGAAAAGAAGTCTGGACGGGCAATATCGTCGAACAGGTCATGCCGCACAATCACGGGCATGTTCTCGCAAAAGTACATCTTGCTGGAGAACAAGAAGTCCATGATGCCATTAACGCATCACTTCAAGCACACAAAGCATGGTCGACCATGCCTTGGGAAGCGAGAGGCGCTATTTTCCTGAAGGCTGCTACAATGCTTGCTGGAGAGCGACGACAAGAAATCAATGCATCGACAATGCTCAACCAATCCAAGACCTGTCATCAAGCAGAAATTGATTCCGCTTGTGAATTGATTGACTTCTGGAGATTTAATGTCGATTATGCTCGTGCAATATATGAAGATCTACAACCGCCGATTTCGCCAGATGGCGTTTGGAATCAAAGTGAGATCCGTCCACTGGAAGGGTTCGTATTCTCGATTACACCATTTAATTTCACCAGCATTGCTGGTAATCTACCATCATGCGCCGCCATTATGGGCAATACTGGTGTTTGGAAGCCAAGCAGAAACTCATACGTATCGAACTATAGAATTATGAAACTCATGATGGATGCAGGACTTCCTGCAGGCGTGATTAATTTCATTCCTGGAAAAGCATCCGTTGTTGGTGACATCTGTATGTCTCATCCAGACCTTGCAGGAATCCACTTTACTGGTTCAACAGGCGTCTTTAGAAAACTCTGGAGAGATATTGCAAACAATCTTGAAAATCTTCGTAGTTATCCTCGCATCGTTGGAGAAACTGGTGGTAAAGACTTCATTGTAGCACATCTAGAATGTGATGAAGAAGCGCTTATTGTAGCTCTCTTGCGAGGTTCTTTCGAATTCCAAGGGCAGAAGTGTTCCGCCGCAAGTCGCGCCTACATCCCAGCCTCAGTCTGGGGACGTATCGAAGCAAAGTATTGTGCTGAAGTCGGGAAGATTACCATGGGAGATGTTGCTGATTTCACGAATTATATTGGTGCAGTCATCGACAAGAAATCCTTCGACAATATTGCAGGCTACATCGATCGAGCAAAAGCTGACAGCGGTTGCAAAATCGTCACTGGTGGAAACTACGATGACTCTGTAGGATACTTTGTTGAACCGACAACAATTCTTTGTGAAGATCCGATGTATGAATCAATGGCCCAAGAAATCTTTGGACCAGTCCTGTCAATACACGTTTATGAAGACAGCGAGTATGAAAACATCTTGAACATTTGTGATTCGACTTCAGAATATGCCCTAACTGGTTCTATCTTTGCAAAGCATCGTGAAGACATTGAATTTGCAAAGGATGCGCTTCGATTCAGTGCAGGTAACTTCTACATCAACGACAAACCCACCGGGGCTGTTGTTGGGCAACAACCGTTTGGTGGAGCCCGTGGAAGCGGAACCAACGATAAGGCGGGAAGTCCAC
>JABIYX010000157.1 GCA_018666575.1 Methanobacteriota archaeon
ATATTATTCTTGGGCTTCTGGTAATGGACAGGTATTGATTCCAAGGGCTCGGTAAATGTAGCAATTACCGGAGGCTGCATTAAACAAAAGAACGCCAGCAACTCCAAGCCCAACGAAACCAATCGAGCTATTCACGCTAGATGGAATGGCCAGGTAAGCCAGTATCAAGACTACAGCAATTCCTGCTCTGATAATTCGATCATAGTTACTTTGATTTGTCACGAAGACTTTGAAACCTGATTCTTCACTCATACTTCCAACTCTACAACATCACACTTGTAGTTGTGCAATATTTTTTCTCTCACATGGCAGATTTGGTAGTGGAAATAGATTGGCTCAATCAGACCGTAAGGCATATGACCCGTTCAAATGACCGGGGATATATGGATCGTCAGACTCAAGAGGTTGAACCTGGCCCAACCCAGATGGCAAAAGGTTCAGGAAATCGAAGATTTCTATACTTGGCTACTGGCGCGACCATCGCCTTTGTCCTCTACTCTGTTCTCATTTTAGAACCTGTTAGCAAATGCTTCACGCTCGAAGATAGTTCCAATTCATTGGGGCTGAGGTTTACTTATACATTGGAGATGGTTCGAGATTTCTTTGAATTGAGGAGTCAAGATCAACTTGACTGCTATGTTGAATTTCTACAAATATGGGATGTGATGTATGCGGTTGTCTATGCCTCAATGTATTGCTTCTGGATCATGTATTTCTATCATAATCGACCCATCTTTTTGGTGGTGCCGGTTCTTGCCATGGTTGCAGATTGGGCTGAAAATTTTGTTGAAGTAATGATGATCAACAGGTACCTCGATTCAAACACCATTTCTGATACCCTCGTTTCAGTGGGTTCCGGATTAAACGTGATCAAGTGGGTTTTCTTCAGCCTCACCTACTTGATTATCGCTGTTGGAATTCGTACTAAAATCAAGTCAGTCATACGTCAATCGAAAAAAGAATAGAATCGAACGGAAGAGCAAGTGAATCAGAATCTGTTCCGTCAATTGGCTTGCTTTCAACAAACATATAGTTGCTTGGCGCAGCCCTTCTTGTTCGTCGCCATCGAGGCCATTTCGTTCGGAAGTCGAGTTCTGAGTCGGGCGAAGAATTATACTCATACAGCAGATGGTATCTCCATGAACAGAGTTCTCACTGCCCTTGCTTGTCTAACCCTCTTGCTTGTTTCAGTACCCCTCACCTCTGCTCAAGCCCCGACCGCAGCAGTCTCAATGACATGCGATCAGGGTGTTCATGAATTCACAGATTCTTTATCTAATCAATCAATTATCATTGAGTGCACTGTCTCAAATCCAACAACATACCAAGAGAAAATTTCCTTCTCCTCAGATTCTGTGGAATTTGGCGTGCAGGGAAATGATGTGTATGTTGGAGGCAACTCGGATGCAACTGTAAACCTCACATTGACAAGCATCGAAAGAGTTGGGAAATATCTCAACAGTTCTGCTTCAATCAAAGCAATTGTGCAGGAAATCAATTCCCTGCCTCCTGCAAACACGGCAGAAGCAGTGGCTCTTGTTACAACCCATCAAGGGCTCTACACTCAGCAAGACTGCACCACCTCAGCGACAAGTGATTTCGGATATATTGCACTTGAACTCAGTGAGATGCAAAATGGAACAATGACACACGTAGGTAATATGACCCTGCGACTTAACCATTTAACAGCCCCAGTTCATGCATCGAACTTTGCTTTGCTTTCAGAAATGGGATGCTATGACAATGTTTCATTCCACCGCGTCATTCAAGGATTCATGATTCAATCTGGTGACTTCACCAATGGCGATGGAACCGGTGGTCATGCTGCGTCTTGGCAAGGTTACTGCAACGGGCAAGCATCAACAAACCAGAATGCATGCACATCTTCGTCATGGACAATTCCCGATGAAGCCAACAATCTGACCCATGTTCCTTACGTTCTTTCAATGGCAAAAACCAGCAACGCTCACACCGGTGGTTCCCAATTCTTTATTGTCTCACCAGGATCAAATCCTTCTCATCTCGATGGTGTTCACACGGTTTTTGGCTCTATTCATTCAGGATATTCAACAGTGGATTACATCGACGCTGTTCAAACCGGTGGCAACTCGGGTTCAGATCCTGTTAACGAAATTAAAATCATGAATGCATATCCACTAACAGAGGATCAAGACATGGATGGAATCGAATATGGCCAAGACAATTGTCCCACCGTTTCCAATCCGAATCAAGCAGACACGGATGGTGATGGCGTTGGGGATGAGTGCGATTCAGATCTTGATGGTGATGGCGTAGATAATCAAGAAGATGCGTATCCTTACGATGGCAACGAAAGCGCAGATACTGATGGAGACAACATTGGCGATAATGCAGATGTTGATGACGATAATGATGGCCTCAATGACACTGCTGATGCATTCCCATACGATGCCAACGAAACCGTCGATACTGACGGAGACGGCATTGGCAACAACGCTGATGCCGACGATGATGGTGATGGCATCGAGGATACAATCGATAACTGTCAATTTGTTGCTAATCCCGATCAAGCGGACGCCGATGGCGATGGAGTCGGCACAGCATGTGACGGAAACGAAGGTTTGAGTTCAAGTGAATCAGAATCTGTTCCGTCAATTGGCTTGCTTGCAACGGGCATGTGTTTGCTTGGAGCGGCGCTTCTTGTTCGTCGTGATTGAATCAACGTTTCAGGTAGGAAAAGAACACATTGACTGGTAAACCCTTAACCGGTTCTGAGCAAGTTTCAGCCATGGATGGCCTCGATTCACTCACCGTTGTCGAGTTAAAGAATCGATTAAGAGCCGATGGGAAGAAGGTCTCGGGGGCAAAAAAAGAATTGATTCTGAGATTAAGGAGGCAGAAAAGCGAAACATTTCTAGAATTGGAGGAGGGAGAAAGGAACCCTGCAACATATCAACCGGGGAACATCTCCAAAAAACAGGTACCTTGTTCGTATTGCCGACAGATCTTGAATGTCCCTGAAGGCTATGAAGGGGCCCTCACATGTCCAGTTTGCAAACGCAGTTTCCATTATGGCCGAGGGCAGGATATCGACGCCCATGCATATCGAAAGCAGATG
>JABIYX010000009.1 GCA_018666575.1 Methanobacteriota archaeon
AGAATGGAATGAGATTCAGTACTCAAGTCCAATTCAAACTACGATTTCACCAAGTACCGGTTGGACTGCTGGTGGAGAGGAACTTCTCATTACAGGCGGTGGTTTTTCGGATCTTACTTTTACCAATACGACATACGATGGCATCAATCATCAATGGGTAACATCGGATTTGGACATGAGTAGCCAAGCAGGTCGATGGAATGCCATCGGCGTTGATTCAAACGGACACATTCACGTCGTCCAAATCAAGGCAGAAAGTTACCAAATCCGCCATAGCGTCAATGACGGGTCTGGTTGGAATTCAATGAAAATTAACGATTGTGGGAACACGTATTGTTGGGACATTCACATGGCCATTGATGGTAATGACCACATACACTTGGCCTATTCAACATACACTAGTTGGGCTGAAACGCTTGTTTACATGAACTATGATGGAACTTCTTGGACTGATTATACAGTTTCAAACTCTGCGCACTTCGGACCAATTGGTATTGCAGTCGACTCAAACAACAACCCACACATCTCCTATGCTGCCAACGGAGCAGATCAATGCGGAAATGGACTTCGTATAGCCTCATACACCGGAACCGCTTGGACATATGACACTGTTGAGTCGGGAAACAATCGGGGTTGTGAGTCTGCGATTGTGATTGATGAGAACGATAACATCTACATCGCATATCAAGACCGTAGCTCCTCGAAATTGATGTTCGCAACAGACAAAAGCGGCTCTTGGGATACCTATTTAGTCGAAACAGGGTCATCTCAGATGTATCCTGGATACATGACCTCGATGGCAGTGGATCAACAAGGGCAGTTTCATATCGCTCACTTCGATGATAAAAATTATGATTTGAGGTATTCAACGGGAAGTGCAAATGGTGGATGGACCACGACCATTCTAGATTCATCAGGGCACACGGGCCATGACCCCTCAATCGCAGTTGATGCTGCTGATCAACCACACATCGTCTACCACACGTGGTCTGGTCAGAATTTGAAATACGCAACAATCGACCCGACAATCTCTGATTGGAAAGTCAGTACGATTGCCAATAATGCAGATGTTGGTGAAGGAAATTCAATTTTCATTGATGGAAATGGAATCATGCACGTTGCCTTCAACGATGATACAGCTGAGATTCTGAAGTATACAACAAAATCGACTGGTGTGAATGTCACAAATGAGATCACGGTCAAATTTGGCCAACATGGTTCCGTTACAGGGACCGTCGTTAATGATTCAACGGTTCGAGTAATAACGCCTGCAATCTCCACTGGAGATACGGTCGGACTTTCACTCGTTGACAAAGACGGCACACAACATCAATTGTCTTCCACATTCCAATTCATCGATCAGAACGACTTCGACTCAGATGGAATCCTTAACGCGAACGACGATTGTCCGGAAGTTGCAGGAACCTCCACCCAAGATCAGAACGGATGCCCGGATGATGATGGAGATGGCTACAGCAACTCTGGTGATGCATTCCCGAACGATGTTCTTGAATGGATGGACACTGATGGAGACGGTGCCGGTGACAATACCGATGCATTCCCCACCGATTCCAGCGAGACCGAAGACAGCGATGGCGATGGTGTTGGCGACAACAGTGACGCCTTCCCAATGAACGCCTTCGAGCAATTTGATTCGGATAGTGACGGAGTCGGCGATAATTCCGATGCTTTCCCGAATGATCCAAGTGAGACCACTGACAGTGATGGAGATGGTGTTGGCGATAATTCCGATGCTTTCCCACAAAACGCATTCGAACAATTCGATTCTGATAGCGATGGTGTTGGCGATAATTCCGATGCTTTCCCGAATGATTCGAGTAAATCATTGGATAGTGACGGTGACGGCGTAGATGATGTCAATGACCTTTGTTCAAATACAATTCAAGATGCTGAAGTCGATGGGAACGGCTGTTCACTAGCGCAGTTGGATTCTGATGGCGATGGCTATCTGGATGCACAGGATACGTTCCCACTCGACTCAACACAATGGCAAGATACAGACGGTGATGGATACGGTGACAACTGGGGTGACTCTGATTGGAACGAAACTCGTGACTCAGAATGGCCCGGAGTCTTCGTCATTGGAGCAGTACAGGCCGATCATTGTCCGGATGCCTTTGGCAACTCGACTGCAAATGACTTCTACGGTTGTGTCGATAATGATGGTAATGGAATTCCAGATCAGTTCCAACAACCTGAAACCAATGAAACCGATGATGAGAACGAAACTCAAACACCTCTCGATACTGATGGCGATGGCGTCCCGGACATTGAAGACGACTGTCCTGCAACGTCATCGGGCGTCGTTGTCGATGCTGATGGTTGTGAAGTTGAAGAAACGAAAGAGAATAGCGAAACTTCTTCTGCGTTCGAGTCATTCTTCTCTGGTGAAGCGGATGCTGTTACGACGAGTGTTGGTTTTGGAGCCATCCTCCTTGCCTTGTTCACTTTGCTTCAAACAAATGCAGTAGCAGCAGTCCTTCCAGATACTTTCCGCTGGGTACAAGTTCTTCGTAAGAATTCCAAACTTTCCAAAGAAGAACGTAATGAATTGACTTATCTCCATTCCTTAGTTCAAGCCTACTATGACGATCCACAAGAATTTGCCGAAGAGTTAGGTAATCTGAAAGCAGACCTAACAGCTCGATTTACGAATAATGAAATCAGGAGAGAAACTCGTGAAAAACTCCTTGTTTTGATTGAAGAACTTCAGAGCTCAACATCGAGTGAATTGTATAAAATCGCTCATAATGATACCTACTTTGGTTTGTCTCAGGTCATTGATACAAACGAGCGCACAAGTCTTCTCGAGGAAAAGTTAGCAATGTCATCGGGTGTTGATGAATTGAATGATTCGGCTTCTCCACCAGCCAAATCACTGGGTGATATGGATGACAAAGGAACCTACTGGATTGAATGGCCAGCGGATTCCGGAACATGGCATTACAGATACGCTCCCGAAGAAAGTTGGACTATGTGGGTCAACTAATCCTGTTTCAAACAATCTTGGGATTTTGTTCAAGCCCCGAAAACGCGCGTTCATTGCATATGTTTGGCGCGAAAGGTCATAACCGAGTCGAACCCGTTGCTTGACAATGGGTGGCGATAAGCCGAAAAAAGAAGGATTCGATGGGGCTCGTAAAAGAGCAAAAACATCGACTTCAGCATTTGGTGTATCTCGTAGAGAAAGCCATGATGCTTCAACCTATTACAACAGCAGAATCAACAAAGGTATTGCCTCACAAAGAGATGTTGGCGAGCCCCAAGAGCTTCCAGAGACGTTTCGCAATGTCGTCCTCACAGGTGATGCCAGAGAAAATCCATTACCGGATAATTGCGTACAATTGGTAGTCACATCTCCTCCATACAATGCTTCAAAGGCGTATGATGATGATTTGACACTCGATGAATATCTCAAACTTCTACACGACGTTTTTGCAGAGTGTTATCGAGTTCTATCGCCTGGTGGAAGAATGGTTGTCAACGTAGCAAACCTTGGCAGGAAGCCGTATATTCCTCTTTCAACATACATCAATAGTATGATGATTGAGTTGGGATTCCTCATGCGCGGAGAGATCATTTGGGACAAATCTGCAAGTGCTGGGTCATCATGTGCTTGGGGATCTTTTCAGAGTGCATCCAATCCTTGCCTTCGAGATATACACGAATATCTCCTCGTTTTCTCTAAAGGAGATTACAAACTTCCACGTTCGAAAAAAGAGCGTGCTGAAGGACGTATCGATACCATAGAGAAGCGTGATTTCATTGAACAAACCAAATCCATCTGGAGGTTTGCAACTGAACGTGCAAGCCGTGTTAATCATCCAGCCCCATTCCCTGTTGAGTTACCCCGTCGTTGTATTGAGATGTACACCTTTGCAGGAGATGTTGTGTTTGATCCATTCAATGGTTCTGGAACAACCTGTGTTGCTGCCAAACAATCTGGAAGAGTGTTCGTTGGAATGGATCTCTCAGAAGAATACTGTACCATAGCAGATGAACGGATTCTGAACACAGAACCAGCATTGATTCCAGAAGTTGAAACCCCTTCTTCTTGAAGAATTCAAGCGTAGTGGTTTTGAATAGCGAACGGGAAGACGTATCATGGCCGATTGGGATTCATCTGCATTATCTGGTCCCGACGGTGAGGATTGGCGCGTACCAGTTTCAGAATTGGAGCAGAGATTGAACGCTCTCGCTGCTGCTTTACAAGCATCTTCACTTCCTGGTGTACTCATCCAACATCCTATCGATCTGTACTATTTTGCAGGTGGTAGACAAGATGGCTCAATGTTCGTACCGGCTCAAGCAGCAGGTGGTAGTGTCGAAGCAGGGGGAGACGGACCAGTATTCTATGTTCGACGATCACTCGAACGTGCACAACATGAAGCTGGAGATGACAATGCTCCTTTCAGTATCGAACCATTCCCACGTTTGCGTCTTCTGAGTGAAACATTACAATCAAGAGGAGTTACAGAAGCCCCAGCATTACAATTTGGTGAACTGCCAACCACGTTTGCTCATCGTTTCTCAAACGCCCTTTCCTCTCTCGGAGCATGCGCTGATGCTACCTCCGTTATCCATCAATTGAGAGAAGTCAAGTCATCTTGGGAACAAGACCAGATGGAAGCGGCAGCAGAAGTTCAGATGAGAATGTTCGATGCTGTTTCAAGACTTGGCGGAGAAGGCATGACTGAACTCGATTTGGTTGCAGCAGCAGAAGCCATCAGCCGCAGTGAAGGATTCGGAGGCCAAGTTCAGATGCGCCGATTCCCTTTGCAATGCAATCGAGGTGTCATCGTCTCTGGAAGAGCAGGAGGCATTCCTTCCTTCTTTGATTCAGCAGTTGGAGGTGCAGGACCACATCCACTTGCAGGCATGGGTTCTGGATTTAACAAAATTAAGAGGAACGAACCAGTACTTGTTGATCTGGTTCACGTTCACAGAGGCTATGTTGTTGATATGACCCGAATGTTTTCTCTTGGTTCTCTTTCCAAGGAATGGCATCAACGCCTCGAGGATATGTTAGCCGTCAAAGATACAGTGGTAGGGGTTCTCGATGAAGGCGGCCTATGCAGTGATGCTTGGGTCGAAGGCCAGGCACTAGCACATGAATTAGGCCATCAAGATCACCTCATGGGGATGGTTCCAGACCAATCGAAATTCCTAGGTCACTCAGTAGGTTTGCAATTGGATGAATCCCCAGTTGTTGCTGCAGGATTCGACCGTCCATTACCTATCGGTGGTACGATGGCTATTGAGCCAAAAGTCGTCCATGCAGATGGAAGTATCGGGTCCGAGGACACGTGGATTCGCGATGAGGATGGAATGCGTCCAGTAACAGCCGATGGCGCATGGCCGTGGTTGACTGAATGGTAGGAGCCATTCATCACGGTGTGTTCAAAGAGGTGGAAAGGTAGCCTGTGATATGCCGGCAAAGCCCTACGCACCTAGCCACATTGGTTCAGTAGCATCGACATTTACAACGATGCGTATTTCTGGGGCAGTAAAAGAATCACTTGTTGGCCTGGTTTGTTCTGAACTGGACTCACTTGTTCCATCAATGGAACAAGGAACGCTCGAAAATGATCCTGAGCGAAAGACCTTAGACGATTCAAATCGAACACGCCTGAACTACAACCGTACCAGAGAATTGATGATCGATCGCCTCGAACAAGTAGAATCAGTTGGTTCAGCAGCAGTTCAAGGTGGAATTGAATACATCGAAAAGTTCCT
>JABIYX010000059.1 GCA_018666575.1 Methanobacteriota archaeon
AATTCATCCCAATTCTTATCGGTAAACTGTTGGAGAATGTTGGAAAGTTTCTTTCTTTTATCTCCGTGTAGGAGTGTTAATGCATGAATCAACGGAAGAGTCATTTTCCCTTCGATGACATCCGCTCCTCGAGGTTTGCCCATTCGTTCATCGCCCTGTAAGTCAAGAATATCATCCATAAGTTGGAACGCTATGCCCAATTCCATTCCAAATCGACCCAATGCTTCCGCATCTTCTTGACTTGAACCAGCCACAATCGCTGCTGCTTCACAGCCTGCTGCAAACGGGCCCGCAGTCTTTCCGCGAACAATTTGCAAGTAGTCTTCTGGAGATGTGGAGAGGTTGAGGACATGATCGAGTTGCATAAATTCAGAAATCGCAATGTTTGCACAGCAATCTGTTACGAGGTCGATAATTGCCTTTGTGTACAAGCCTCCTAATCCAAATCCGTGAACAAATAACCAATCTCCGGCGATAATTGCCTTTGCTTGGCCAGCCCGTTCGTGCAATGTTGTAATCCCGCGTCTTTGTTTCGCTGCATCATTGATGTCATCATGGACAAGCGTTGCAGTGTGAATGAATTCGAAAGACAGTGCCAAATTCATTATCTCGTCAATATCCTTGCCGCCAGCGACCTCATAAGCAATAATCGCAAGTAGGGGGCGGAGTCTTTTCCCACCGGATAAGAGCATCTCGCCTGCGAGTTCAGCAACCTCTCCTGCTCCTTTTTGGAGTTCATTTTCAATCATGGAATGGAGCGCTTGATTGACTTGCTCTCGCAAGTTTTCAAGGCGGTTTAACTCCGCTTCGCTAATTGCTTGCACATTAACCTCCACAAGGGTGCCCTTCTTAACGAGTGGTCTCCGCCCATGAAACGCTGAGACCTATGTTTCGGCCGAGGTGAGACTTTGGAAAACGAACGACTGGTGTTTCTATCCACAACATCGCGTGGCGATGGAGTCCGCCTTCAAATCGAAAAAACACTCGAGCAGCGAAGCAGAACCTTCGATGCGGTCCTGAAACAAACCCCTACAATTCAGGATGCTCTTTCAGTTCTCTCAGATGGATTGGGTGACGTTGTGGCCATGAGTCCAACGGATTGGAATCAAAACCAATCTGCTGAATTCTCAATCATCGGCCTCTTGCCACGCAGAGAACCAACTTGGGTCATGGTCAGTGAGGATAAGCCGGAGTATCTAGTTAAGGATGCGATTATCTTCTGTGATCACGAACTTCTTCGGCGCCAATTGATGAGGCTCCGACGTGATATTGTGCTTCAAACCTCGGTTGAGATTGATCTCGGAGGTTGTGAAAATGGCAGCCGAGAAGAAATCGAGGCCTTGGAACAGCTTCGATTGGAAGAACAGATTGACGGCTACGTTGTAAAGCGTTCTCAATACAATCTGCTCACTTCGAGAACAAGACGTCACACATTGGGCCTTCAACGAGGTTCTCCCGAACGTGCCCGTTTCATACCACCCCCGCTCGATGGATTTACGCTTCTTGTCGGGAGAGTTGGTTTTCCTAAGGTGAGGGTTGAGCATATCCTCGACCCATCTGCTGAATTAGCGTACCGAATTGAGTCTAAGATTTTGGGAAGCATCCCAAGCCATCTTGTATCGATTACAGGCGTGCACGTCGAACAGCGAGGTATAGGAACCATTCTTCGAGAAGCAAAAAGAATCAATGATGACTGGACGATGGAAGCGATGATCGATCCGGAATCAAAAGTGAAACAGGCAGGTAAGCGATTGGAAATGAGGATCGAAACATTAGGTTTTGATGGACGAGTCAGTGCTTCCGCAGAACGTGTAGGCCCTGTTGATGGCCATCGCATTTCAATGATTAATCTCCTGCAGGAATGGGGCAATATGCTTACGGCACTCACCTCCCCACACGAAGCAACCAACAGGCGTATTCATGGATTACCTGATGAGTTTCACGAGGAACGTCCAGCAATGATGAATCTTCATTCTGATGAATCTGAATGACCAAGTTCTCTTCGAGCGTGTTCAATCGATTCAGGAGTTCTGTCTTCTCCAGCAAGAATCACTTCAAACCCATTGTCAAGAAGGTATTTTTCCAAATCTACCAAGGACACAGCTGGGTTTGGATCGCATAGGTTCCCAATAATTTCGTCGATTTCTCTACTCGTTGCTTCCCAAGAGCCTGCCGCTCGTTGAAGTTCGACCGCAAAGCGTTCGACGATTTCAACTGCGCTTCTGCTAGGAGTTTGCCCCTCTCTCATTGCCTGAGCGACAGTTTCGTGCTGTTCTCTTAGTTGGTGTATTTCGTGTAAAGAATCACGGAGAGTTGTTCGAAATTCTTCGAGATTGCTGTTTTTCGAGTATTTTCTGTATGCTTTTTCTAATCGAGCGCTAAGGGAAGATGCTCCTGCTGCAATCGCTTCCTTAGCCTTGACTGCTTGCACAATAGATTCGCTGGCCAATTGAATTCGTTCATTGAGTGTATCGTTGAAACGTCTCGATTCATCTGCCAGATCACGTCGAACAATATCTCGAAGTGTGTTGCCTAATTCGTTTGCTTCTTTTAGCATAGAACGGGCTGTCTTTTCTGCACTTGACATATATTCACCAAACACTCCTGTGAGTCGAACGTGTTTGAAGGTTTAGCCAATTTTGTTCTTTCTGGGATTGAAATACGATGTGAACAACATATTCATCCTACAAAACCGAACGATTTAGCATGTCTCGACAGCGAAACCACATATACTGTAAGGGAACAACGAGGCTTAGGTGCCCTTATGAGTGATCGTTCAAGTCTCTTGTCTGAACTCTATCAGGCCCGTCTTGAAGACCTAAAGGAAATTGCCTCAGCATATGGTTTGGCAAAGAATGGTTCAGTTGAATTCCTCCGTGCACAACTCATCCGTGATCTGATTCTTTCAGATTGGGATCTCACAATAGACGGCCTGCGAGCAATCCTCAACAGTGATCTGGGTGATTTGCTTGGAGTCTTTGGAATTAAGAAAACAGGCTCGCTCAGAACACGAAGACAGCGATTGTATCTTCATCTGAATCATGATCCAAAACAACTCAGGGAAGATAAACTTGAAAAATTATCCAAAGAGGAGTTGCACTCTCTTTGCAAAGCCTTGGAACTTCCACGTTCAGGAAACAGACAAACCCTACTGATTCGTGTTGCAGGTGTTCTTTCAGCCCAACACAAAAACTGGGGTACAATCAAGCGTTCATTGAAGAGGAATGGACCTAATGTCAAAATCCCCTCTCCCTCTGAAGAAGAAGAAACCAATTCACAGGTCTCAACAATCGAAGCGAGAGTTGAAACTTTCACTGAACAGAATCCTGAAGGTTGGTCATTTGAACAAGAGTCTGAACTTATTGGAGAAATGGAAGATGAAGGACTTGATGCATCTCTTGCCGAGATTGCAGCATCTATAGATGAATCATTGCAATCTCTAGCACCTTTGCCTGAGGTTCAAGAAGTGCCTCCTATGTTACAAGAAATGCCACTTGAAGAGCCAACACTGGAAGAAGAAGCAGCTCTCCTAGAAATTAATGCACGACGAGCCGAAGTCGAAGCAGCAGCACGCGATTATCTCCTCGTAGGAAGCACGACCGACATGGAAGACATGAGTGCCTTCATCTCGGGCCTTGCATCACATGGGTTTTCAGTAGATCTGGAACGTGTACAGGACGCCATTCGAACTATAATTATGGAAGTGGCCTACCGCTCAGAACAAGAACAGAATGCACTCTCAGCAAAGCCAGGTTCTTGGTCAGAGCGTGAAGCAATTCGAATGTTCGAACAAATACGCCCTCACCTGAGAGAACGAATTCCAGAAATCGTTGCTGGTCAAAAGGGTAATCTCGTTCAAGCACGAATGGAGTTTGAAGAGGAAGCACGCTCCAAGGGGCTGGACTTGAGAAGCCCTGCAGTATCTGGTCGACTTCACGCATTGTTTGATTTACATCTTGAAATCAGTGAAGCCGAAGAACTGCAAGATCCCGCTGCAGCCAGAAAGAACCGGATACTAAGAATTCTCTATCACGGTGCAATTCACTTACCTGACCAAAGTCGCCGAACAATCGAACGACTAGAAAGGAATCTTGGTTCTTTCGAATCTCTCGTGGAGACTGTGCTTGAATCAAGCGAAGGTGACTTTTCAGAAGGGCAACAAAGTTTGATTATACGTTTCCTAGAATCGAAAGGATATCTCGTAAACACCAGCGAACTTCGGCCTCGAGTTCTTGCTTGTGCAGGTATTATTGGAACTGAATTAGGGTATTTGACTCCGAATCAAATTCCAAGGTTAGCCCCTGGAATCCTCGTCAGTGATAACCAAGTGGATGCTATTGTTGCTGAATTGCGAGCCTTAGCGGCTACATTCAAACCAAAGAAGTTGGTTAAGGAAGAAGAGCCTGAACTTGAACTCGCAGATTCCGTTGCTGATGCTTCAGACCGTGTCGGGCACGTCCGTGGGAAGATAGACAGAGTTGATGCTCTGTTGGCGAGACTGAGGCTTCAAGACAATCAATGATTATTTTGAGCATAAAAGTTCTGCACTACAGTGGTGACTGATTGGATATCAGAGATTCCTCTTGCAACCAAATCCTCGATTATTTGTTGTCGTTGGTTAACGTGCTTTTCGAAAACATCTGGAGTTACGCCTGCAGCTCTACAAATAACTTCTCTGAGATTAGAAGGAATTCCAGTTTCTTCAATTTCGTCTGTAGAAGCATTATACTTCCAAATTGTGTTTAGACGAGGCTTCGAACCTTCCATTCCAGCAATTTCAGCAACCTCTGTAATCTTACGAGCGGTTTTACCGTTGACATGTAATCGTGCTTGAATAATAATTAGATCGAGCCCAGTAAGCATAATCGGAGGTACATTCATCGGTGGATTGATCATTCGTGTAACGGTTTCTTGAGCGGTGTTTGCGTGAAGGCTTCCAAAGGATCCATCGTGACCAGTGTTCATTGCAGTCAGAAGAGTAGCGCACTCAGGTCCACGCACTTCACCCACAATGATTCTGTCAGGTCTCATACGCAGGCTCGATTTCAAACAGTCATTCATGTCAACTTCTGGCGTTCCATCTGGGCGTTCTCTTCTTGTTTCCATACGCAGCCAATGGTCGTGATAGACTTGTAATTCTGCAGTATCTTCGACAGTTAGGAGTCTACGACTCCATGGGATGTACATTCCAAGGCAATTCAGAGTGGTTGTTTTACCTGAACCTGTACCTCCCGCAATAACGAAGTTTGCAGGACGGCTGTCCAGCCCTTCAATCCAGACCCACATCATGGCTGCAAGTCTAGGATTGACTGTTCCAAATTTGACAAGGTCAATCATTGTGAGCGGATCTTCTTTGAATTTTCGGATGGTGAGGGTTGGGCCATCTGGAGAGACTGGAGGAATGGTTCCGTTTACACGAGATCCATCTGGAAGACGGCCGTCAAAGATAGGGACCATTCCAGGTCCATCTCCAAGTGGAACGTTGGTAAAACCTGCAATGTTCTTTGCGATTTGCATTCCAGCCTCGTCGTTAATCCATACGTTTGTTCGGCACATGCCATGTTCTCTGTGAGCAACTTTGACACACTGTGTGCCACCATTGTACATCACTTCTTCCAGATTGTCATCCTCAAAGAGAACCGCAAGGTCCCCATGAGGGTTGGGCGCAACAGATCCTTCAACGTGATAGATTGGTGATGGATGGTTTGCTTCTGTATAGATTGTTACATTACCGTATTGTTCTAAAATTTGTTCTGACATAGATTCACCTCAACCTCCGATCATTTTTGTTGCTCCTAAAAAGAAGAACATGGACATCGTCATCCATAGTGGTACGAACCACATGATATCTTTCATTCTGCCTAGCATTCGGCCAGATACAGCAACTCCGACTGCGCTTGCTACAGCGAAGAAGAGACTGAATGTGGAGAGGAAACCATCGATTTGGAATCCTTTTGAACCGGGAGTAAACAATCCAACAAGGAATCCAATAAGTCCAGGAAGCCCAATGCAGATAAAGAGGACAATGAGTATCCCACGTCCTTGAAGTTCAGATTCTCTCTTATTCATCAAATCATTAAGTCTCTCATAATCCATTGACAAATTCATCAAAATTTCTTGAAGTGGAGCGCCTTGTTCGATAGCAGTTTCAAGCAGATGCATGACACGCTGCACTTGAGATGATCTTGTCTTTGTTGCAAAACTTGAGAGCGCAGCATCAAAGGAGCTTGCATGGCTTTCTGCTAATGTTTCTTCAAGCAATGGGCCAAGCGGTGCTGGTGCACTTTTCGCTTGATGTTGCATAGCCTCTTGGATGCCGAGTCCAGCACCGACTTCGTCAGATAAGGCTTCAAGGAAACTGGGCAAAGCATTCTCAATTTTTCTTCTTCGAATACGTTCTCGAATGGGGGGGATTCCTCCTCCAAGCATTGCGAATCCAACAACACCTAGGAACAGCATCATCGGTTGATTGTTGAACGATTCCAATAAGCGAAAGAGCATGGTATCACAATCCAGGATCCTTTGTATGGGTCTTCAAACCAATCATGACCATTGCTAGTAGCGTGAGCATTAATCCGGCATTTACCACCATATTGATTGTTGATTGCTCAGGCATACCGAAGAAACTGCCCATGTCTCCAACAAGTTGCGGAAAGAGCCCGAATACGGCTAGTATAATTGGTCCAATCATACCAATTGAAAGCAGTGATTCTGGAACTCCGCTTAAATCTTCAATGTATTTTTTGACATCTTCAGTACGTTCTTCTTCCATTCGACTCCCTTGTTTTTTCAAGGTATCAATGATATCTGTGTTTTGTGTGATGTTCATGTGCATAATGTTGAGCAGACGACGATAACCTTCTGTCTCTGATTTCTTCATCATACTCTTGAGTTCCTTTTCCAAGGATCTTCCACCACTTCTGACCTTATCCATCATTTCTTTGAAGTCCTCTGAGATAATTCCGTATCCACCTTGGGAAATGCTGTGAATAGTAGCTTCTAAACCGATTCCTGAAGACATAAGGACGTCCATTGCACGAATGACATAGAGAACTTCTCGCTTCTCGTCCAGTTTACGCATACTTTCACCTTCAAATAACGTCTTCAATGAGTTCGAAATGGAATTTCTCAGTAGATCCTTCGTACTCAAGAGCTGCAAAAATGACCTTCACGTCCCTCTCTTCAAAAGGATCGTGGATGAATGGTTGTCCTGAACGGAACATCTCAAGAATACGTTTGTAATCATCTAGTGAAAGAATTCCTCGAACATTGTAGACAGTCGATTCCGATCCTTCATCATGGAGATTATCACCTTCTCCACCACGAATAATAGTACGAGTCATTCGTCGTGTTAATCGAACATCAATGTCTGCGTTCGGTATTCGAACCCAATCTGATGCGCCTGTTCCAGTTGCCGGTCGAATGAAAAAATCCATGCCTGCCATAATGACCCCATTTGATGTGAGGGTGAAGGCGAGATTTGAATGTGTTGGAGTAATTCCTTCAAGAAACAATCTTGAACCAACCAAATCTTGGTTCATGCAAAATACCTTCATCGCTCATGGCATCAAGTTCGGATTCGCTTTTGTCTCTCGGGAAACCACGAGCCGCTAGATTGCGAACAAGGGATTCGAAATCAACACCTTCTCCATTATCCATTGCTTGGATGCACTCAAGAACAACTTCTCTCAGATCATCATCTGCCTTTGCAGTGACTTCTTCGGATTCATTAAGACTTAGCGTAGGTGGAGGTGCTGTTGCAGCCTCAAGTTTTCCTTCAGCGATATCCAGAGCCTGCATGACATTTAATCGATATGTTTCGGTATCAATCTGACCGTAGTGGGTTTGGGCAGCAAGCAGACCTGGGATCATGTCCTCAGCAATACCAGCTTCCTTCATTCCGTCTGCAGTTGGCTCACAATTCAATGTAAGTTTATGCTGACTCAAGCGATTGAGGGTTGCATCCGAGGCGCTGACAAGCCAAGAGGCGTAACGCTCTCGGTCGATAATACTCGCTTCTTCTGGTCGCAAAGAAGTGTATACTGCGCCTTCGTCAGTCTGGTACCATCGTGCTTTTGCAGTCATTGTGAGAAGCACAGGTTCTCCGGAATCAATCTTCTCTAGGAGTTGAATAACAAATTCTCTCATCGACTCTGATGCATATTCACCGACAGAAAAGTAGTGGAGGCCTGATGGGTCACGGATTTGCCCATTGTACATTTGCGAACCGTTACTGGTTTCCCTTAATTCCAGCCTCTCAACTAATCCTGATACAATGAGGCGATTGACCTTTGCACCTAATTTTGTTATGACGAAGGTTGGATCGAATTCTCCACTGCCTTTCTCATTGAGAGTTGATTCTCCAAACTCCGAGGCGAGCATAAACCATGCTGGTTGGCGCTTTATTTGCTGTGATCCCATCATCATTCCAACCCCCATTGTGCTCTAAGTTCGGTTGCTCTGAGGGCTGATTCGGGTTTGAGGATTGTTGCATCATTACACAAAATCATCGAGCCTTGCCCATCATTGATTACTCGGCCAGATGCTTCTACTCGGCATCCAAGTAGGCGATTTCTGATCGATTGAACATACATCATTGAGCCATTCGCTTGTATTTCGTCCACCATGGAAGCATGGTCAGTTTCAAGTAAAGAAAGAGCAGCTTCCTTTGAGACAAGCAGTGCACAGGTTGCGCCTTGGTCATCAAGAACAAGACGAAGGCGAACATCTTCATTTCCTTCAACAGTACCGTGCTCATTGCATTGTCCTTCTCGTAGCACTCTTCTACATTCGGGACATCGCATGATGGTTCCAGAATCTTCTC
>JABIYX010000160.1 GCA_018666575.1 Methanobacteriota archaeon
ATGTTTACGACCATTGCTCAAGGTTTGGCTATCTCTTTCCTTGCCTCTTCCTTGTGGATGAGAGGAAGGCCGTATACGATTGTCGGACCAATTCTTGTCGTTGCAATCGGTATCATGGCAGGAATCGGATTGTTCGATATTGACTTCGGTTTATGGGGTCTCGCAATACAACGAGAACAAGCAGTCTGGATGGTCATAGCATCTTTGTTTGGATGCGCAATGGTCGGTCTTGTTTCTTCAGTTCTCATTCTTGATGACTTTGAAGCCAAGGTCATTGAACACGAAGATATGTTTGAGCCTACATACGCTCGTTTGAAGTTCCTTGGAAAAAGTGATGTTCGTTTGCTGGTCGCAAAGGAGTTTGTCGATCTACGCAGGTCAGGAGCTCTCAAGAAGATGACCGTATCCTATTCGATTCCACTCCTTGTTCTTCTGGGGATGGCTTGGTTGGTTGACTTCGCTGAGGCTCCAATTCCAATCAATTTACTTTCATATGCTCCATTCCTTGGTTTCTTCGGATTCAATTTCTATTCATGGCTTACCGCCCTTGATAGTCCCGATTTCATGAACGGATTGCCTTTGAGTGTCCCCCAATTGATTCGTGCAAAGGTTGTTGTGTATTTCATCGCAACATCGTGGATTTCGTTCCTGTTCCTCGTTATCATGGCTTGGAGGCTCGATGAATGGGGTGCACTTCCAATCGGTCTCATCGTCATGTTTGCAAACTCAATCTACATCGTAGCACTTACTGCTTTCCTTATGGGTCTTCGACCGAACAAAGCAATTTTCGATGGGGCGATCATGACCTGGTTCTGGATCGGAACAGTTCTGCCATTACTGGCTCTATTCCTACTTTCATTCACTCAAGGTGATACAGAATTTTATCAAAATTGGTTAAGCCAGGTACAGGAAGATGGGCTTGATGCTCAATCTGTTTCGTTTGATAGTGAACAAATGCGCCAAGGATTCTGGGGTATGCTTACGGTTTCACTTGGATTGATCGGGGCATCTGGCCTGCTCTGGAAACTTATGGACCGACGATGGGGCAAATCTGCCTTTGATAACTAACAACATTGATGAGTCCTCGCCATCGCCTTTCACTCATGGGTCGTGTCTTCGCAGTATGTGGCATGCCTGGTTCTGGGAAGGGCGAGTTCGCTCAAGTCCTATCCAACAATGATATTCCCGTTCGCTCTATGGGTGACATGGTTCGAGAAGAAGTAGCACGAAGAGAACTCGAAATTGCACCAGAAGTGTTTGGAATTGTTGCAGCAGATCTTCGCCGAGAATTCGGAGATGATGTTCTGGCAGTACGCTTGACCGCTGCTGTCGATGAGTTGCTCAAAGACAATCCAATCGTTCTGATTGATGGGCTACGTGGGACGGCTGAATACGATGTGTTCAAATCAACTTGGGGCAATGCCTTCCAATCGATTGCAATTGTCACTGAAAAGCAAATCCGTTTCGCACGAATGGCTGCGAGAGGCCGTAGTGAAGATGGTGGAACTGCAACGTTTGAGGCCCGAGATGAGCGAGAAAAAGGCTGGGGTCTTGAATCTCTCATCGAATCCGCTGATGTCCGACTCGAAAATAATCTCAATCTTGTTCATTTTCAAGACGAAATTCGAACATGGCTGAACGCTCTGATGTAGCGCCTTTTACATCGTTTCGCAACCAAAGGTTATAGTCGGGCGCAGCCTGTCAAGGAACGCTTGGGGTGTTTGGTTTATGGCAAGGAAGAAGGGTGAAGGCGGTCGAGGTCGCCAAAGAGCTCAACAACGCGCTCAATATGATGAGTTGGACAAGTACCCAGTCATGCCTCCGCATGCCTTTGCAAGAATTGTACGTGACAAGCGTACCCTGAATATCATTTACCAAATCATCGAACCGCCGATGACCAAAAAAGAGCAAGAGCAAAGAGAAGAGATTATGGATATTTTCATTCGTTCTCTAACTGCTAACATCGAAGAGATTGATGCCAATCCGGAAGCGTACCTTCGTACTGCAATGGATAAGGTCATCAAAGCCTATGGTATGAAAATCACTAAGAAATCGAAATCAAAACTGTTCTATTACATACGTCGTGACCTTATTGGATACGGTCAAATGGACGTTTTGATGAACGATGCAAACGTTGAGGATATTTCTCTTGATGGAACAGGTGTTCCAATTTTCGCTTATCACCGTAAATTCGAATCGGTGGAAACAACCGTTGTTTGGAATACGGATGATGAACTCGAATCGTATGTTATCAAACTCGCACAACGCTGTGGAAAGCACATTTCTGTTGCAGATCCATTGCTTGACGCAACGCTGATGGATGGTTCACGTATTGTTATGAAGTTAGGTCGTGAAGTTTCGACTCGTGGTTCTTGTTTCTGTATTCGACGATTCAAGGATGACCCGTTCTCTCCGGCAGATATCGTCGCATTCCGAACAATGTCCTCTCTGATGGTTGCCTACCTTTGGATTGGCTTCCAAAATGAAGTTCCAATGCTGTTCGTCGGAGGTACTGCTTCTGGTAAGACGACAACACTCAACGCTATGTGCATCTTCATTCCATGGCAAATGAAAATCGTTTCAATCGAATCAACTCGTGAAGTAAACATTCCTCAGCCTAACTGGGTTCCAGGTCTTACCCGGCAAGGGTTTGGTGGAGAATCAAGCGAGGGTGAAATAGGGGAGTTCGAGTTACTCAAAGCAGCTCTTCGTGAACGGCCTGAATACATTATTGTGGGTGAGATTCGTGGTGCTGAAGCATACGTTCTGTTCCAAGCAATGGCTACTGGTCACTGTGCATATTCAACAGTTCACGCTGACTCCGTTCCGTCTCTTGTCCACCGACTTGAGAATAAGCCAATTGATATCCCTCGAGTTTTGTTGCCTGCATTGGAAGCATGTGTCATTCAGATTCAAACACGTATCAATGGACGACGTGTTCGACGTTCAAAGCAGATTGTTGAGATTGTAGGTATTGATCCAAACTCAATGGAAGTTATCACCAACGAAGTATTCCGTTGGGACGTCTCTTCTGATGATTTCATCTTCAGTGGAAAGTCATATGTTCTCGAGAAGATTATGGTGAAAATCAATTATTCTCAAGACGAGATGCGTCGTGAATTGAGAACTCGTAAGCGTATTTTGGAATGGCTTGTCCTCAATGATATTCGTAAGGCTGATCAAGTGTCACAAATCATTACTGAATACTACGTTCGTCCGAACGAAGTTCTTGCACGAGTTGATGGTCTACGTTGAGGTGTTTCTATGGATTTAACCGCTTGGCAACGCATCTGTCATCGCCTTCTTGGCGGTGTGTTCAAGAAGCGTGCACGCAATGACAAGAAACTGTCAAAAGATCTTGTCAAAGCATCCTTGCCGATGATGCCAGAAGTCTATCTGGCGACTGTATTCGTCACAACAATCGTGATTTCGGCAATTGGAATCGGTATAGTAGGATTATTCTTCGTTCCTGAAATCGGTGTTATCGATTTGTGGGAAAGTCAGCAAGATCCTGCCACTGAAGCGGTTTGTTTCGAATGGGAATACTGGAATACAGCGCTCATCGATGAAACAAAGCCAGGAAATGGTTGTCCTGATTATGACACCAAAGTATTCCCTCCTGCACTCAAAGTCTTGCTCCTGATCATAGGATTCGCCGTGGTTCCATTCTTTGCTTGGAAATTCAACAAAAATGGAGCGGAACGAGAAGCAAAGCGCCGTGGAGATATGATTGAGAAATATCTCCCCTATGCTGCATCATACACTGCTGCTATGTCCGCTGCTAACGCAACTCCTGCCAAGATTTTCAGATCGCTAGCGATGAACAAAGACATCTACGGGGATGTTGCAGATGACGCAGCTCTTGTGTATCGTGACGTTACTTTACTTGGATACGACTTGATTACTGCAATGAAGATGAGTGTTGATCGCGCTGCTTCTGTATGGTTGACTGAATTTTTCCAAGGTATGGTCGGTACGTTGACTGCTGGTGGTCAACTCAAACTCTACTTCCTCAACAGAGCGGAACACTACATGCGTGAGAACAGAACTCGATTGCAACAATTCCTTGAATCGATTGCTATGCTTGCTGAATCATACATTGTTGTTGCAGTTGCAATGCCTCTGTTCCTGATTGTTATGCTCGTCATTATGTTCTGGGTATCGGGTTCAGGTGCTCAGATGTCGGAAAGCATGCTCTACGGAATCGTTCTTGGATTCGTTCCAATGATTCACGTTGCATACGCAATACTGGTCTACACGTCCAGTAAGGAACAGGATATGTAAGGAGGTGACAAGACTTGGCTCGAAAGAAGAAGAACAAGATTGTTGTCGATCTCGATTTGCCTAAAGACGACAGTACAATGACCAAATTGTACGCAATCCTGTTTGTTTCAATTCTTCTTGGTATGGGTACTGCAGTTATGTGGGCTACCAATTCTGGTTTCATTCCAACGACAAATGGCGAACCGATGTTCACCAACGTGGCATGCGGCGCCATTACTGGAGATAACGAAGCCTTCAATGGAAATACAAAGCCAACCTATGCTCAAAATCAATCATGTTCTCTTTTGCAAGACAGTCCTGACCTTGTTACATGGTCTGGTGAAGAATGGGAAGATGTCATTTTCAGGGGTAAAAATTTCGATGTCCCTGGAGTTGATCCTTCGATGACTGGCGGGGAAGTTGTCCTCCAGCCGCTTAAGTTGACGTGTGAAGTGGATGCAAACGAGCCAGTTTCGTACACAGTTGCAATTCGTAATCGGTTTGGAGAGACCTTAGATTCTCATACTGGAAATACTGGAGTTTCATCAGATGATTGCAGTATTTACATGGAAACCATTGACGCAGGAAAGCGTTACGAGATTGTTGTCAAAGCCAATTCTGATACAATTTATCTGAATACATTCGAATTTGATATGGAAATCGAGTATTACGATGGAATCCCAGCAAATATGAACAACAAGTCGCTTTGGATTGGTCCTGAGTTAAGCCTTGGTCCATTGAGCGTTTATCCGACGATTTTCCTGAACTTCTTTGGAATGATGTTCTTCTTCTTCCTTTGGCCTGCTTCAGCTTACTGGGAAGGTGTTGAGAGCAAAAAGAATGAGATTGAAGAAAAGTTCCCAGATTTCCTTCGTGACCTTGCTGAATACTGGAAGGGTGGTCTTTCCATGACGGTGGCTGTTCAAACACTGGCGACGTCCGAATATGGTGCCCTAAATGACGAAGTCAAAAAGATGAGCGATCAACTCTCATGGGGTATCAAATTCAGTGATGTTATTCTGCAATTCGCAGAACGTGTTGGTACACCATTGGTCAAACGAGCGATTTCGTTGATTTCAGAGGCTGACCGTGCTGGTGGTAAGATTTCAGATATTCTTGTCACTGCTGCAAACGATTCCCGTGAAATTAAGTTCCTAGAAGCGGAACGGAGACGAGCAATTGGATCCTACATTGCAGTTATTTGGACATCGTATTTCGTTTTCCTAGGGGTTATTGTTGTTCTTTCCACAGTCTTTATTCCAGCGATTGCAGGTTCAAATTCAGGTGATGAAGGTGGAGAAAGCATTGGAAACATGAAGATTCGAAATGTCGATCCGCTTTTCTTCTTGACAATTTTCTATTATGGTGTAACCATGCAAGCAATCGGTAACGGATGTATGGCTGGTTTGATGGCAACAGGTCGTTTCTCAGCCGGATTCAAGCATTCTGGAATGATGATTCTTGTTGCATTAGTTGTGTTCAACGTGATTGCATTCTCTCCTGAGTTGATTGGTGTTACAGGTCTTCCAACCCTCAATCCATCGATAGGTACGTTCGTTCCTGCTCCACTGGCTGGAGGATGATCTCATGCGTGATGATGAAGAGGCACAAGTCCACATTCTGGAGATGTTGACGCTCTTTTGGTTGTTCTTTATGTCTGCAACCTTCCTCATTCGAGTGAATGTTCCTGATGCTCGTTCTGTTGCTATCGATGCTTCTCTTGAAATTGCAGGGGAAGACGCCTTGATGGCGAGTATGGCATTGCCAGCTGAACTTACAGGCGAAAGTCGCCTCCATGAATATCTTTCATTGGATTCTTTTGATGAGGCATGTACGTTGTTACAAGAGATGTTGCCTGTTGGAAAGGAAGGCAACTGTTGGCTCGCTCAAAACGCCATGCCTGCAACACCCTATGGCGAAGTTGGAACACCCAACGGAGCGACTGTAACGGTTCACCAACTGCTTGTTGTTGATACGGATGTCTGGACAATTAGCCTTGATGTTTGGTCACGCGGAGGTGTCTCCTGATGCGTCCACCTGTTCATGATGACAAAGCACAGATGCTGTTAGCAACTGGAGTCGTTCTGATGATGTCATTGCTTTCTATGGCCATCTTTGGCATTAAACTCGCAGGTATGTCCGTTCCTCACGATGTAGCAAGTGATGCAGTACTTCACACTTCAGAAGATGTTCAAGAAACACTTCCTTCACTTGTTCAAGCACGTGCAGAGATTTGGTATGATAATGGCGTATCTTCCATGGAATCGGTTCAACAAGCAATGGATTCCTCACATCAAGACCTACTCCATCACGGTGAAATCACAGGAATAGAAGTGAAACTTATCAATGTAACATTCAACGATTTAGGTTCAGACCGAATTGAAGTCTCAGCAGAATTAGGTATCTCAGATCGAGATGCAATGTTACTGAAGCCACTTCAATTCATTATTGAATTGTAATCAACGATTGTGCTCATTCCAAGCCAAATCGAGGTAGTGTTCTATTTTTTCAATATCATTGCCCCAAGAAGGATCAACAACAGGCCATGAAGCAATCTTTGCTTTCTCTTGGAGTCCATCTTGAATACGTCGTATTCTATCAAATCCAGCAAGATAACGATCAGCATGACGGAATGAATGCGCATCTCGTGTACGTAACATCTCCCGATGCTTCTCTTCAGATTCGACTTGCATAAGCAATCCTACTGCAATTCCACCTCCTTCTCTCCATGCTCGCAGCATTCGCTCACTTGGAACAATATGGACGCCCTCAATCAGAAGATCGATTCCTTCACGACGAGCTCTCTCAATCGTTGCAGTAATGCCTGGTTCAACCGCTTCACATGTCCGTTGCCAATCAAGAACAGGTTCTCCATTCTCTCCTCGAGAAAAAGAAGAACGATGCAATGCAAGATTGTCATCCATATCCATGCATGTTCGCATAATCTCACGAATTGCATCAGTAGAAAGAATACGAGTGTATCCTTTAGCAGCAGCAATCTGTCCAGCGGCAGTTGACTTCCCAACACCTGCTGCTCCAGCGATAATCAGTAAGCGAGGAGCACGTTTACTCATCACCTTTACCGACTCTGTTGCAAGACCAACACGCTCGACCATGAGACTTCTTACGACATCCACCTCTTGAGTCTATTGGGTATCAATAACCGATACGAGTCATCTTTCACGGCAAAGGAATGAACCGAATCGGCTATGTGGCGAACCGTTGTGGATTGCTCATGGACGAGAAGCAGATGTACATTGATGGCCAATGGTGCGCATCCTCAGATGACAACACACATGAAGTTCTAAACCCAGCAAATGGTGAAACAATCGCAACCACTCCGAAAGCATCTCTAGCAGATGTTGATCGATGTGTTGCAGCCTCAAAAGCAGCCTTTGCAGACAGAAGCTGGAGTGCAATGGACCCAGCAGAACGTGGTCGAATGCTCAACAGAATGGCTCAAGCAACCTATGCCTCAGCAAAGTCTCTTGCAGCAATTGAAAGTACAAACAATGGAAAGACATTCCGTGAAGCATTGTCTGAAATCCGATTCGGAGCATGGACTCTGGAATACTTTGCAGGACTCAGCGATAAGATTGAAGGTTCAACAATTCCAGTCCCAGGAAACAGACTCAACTACACATTACGACAACCAATTGGCATCACAGCACACATTATCCCATGGAACTTCCCGCTCCAACTTGCATTACGATCTATTGCACCAGCACTCGCAGCAGGATGCACAGTCATTGCAAAGCCAGCATCTTGGACGCCTCTTTCACTCATCGCTTGGCTCGAAGCCATGCATGAAGCAGAAGTGGGGCTTCCAGAGAATGTTGTTCAAGTCATTACTGGTTCAGGCGGATTGATTGGAGATGCCCTTGCAGGACATGCAGACATCGATGGAA
>JABIYX010000041.1 GCA_018666575.1 Methanobacteriota archaeon
GGGATGCACAATTTGTCATGGACGAGGGCGCTCACTTCGTTGGTGTCGGACGAGTGGCGATTGGTCATTCAGATTGGGCAAAGCATGTTGGCGATTTGGACTATGATCCTCAACGAGCACCGTTCACTGCTGAGCATCTCTCAAAGGAAGGCTTGTCACCTGTGTTCATTGATTACATGCGCCGCTGGAAGAACTTCGTTGTTTGACCCTAAGTGCCATGCGGGCGAGGATCAGCCCACGCTTGGGTCAAATACTGGTTGCACGGTTTTGTTCTGCTCGTTCGTGTTGGCCAATCGTATTTTTCCGCTAATGACCAACTGACGCATTTTACTAATGTAATCTTGGTGGGTCTCCGTTGTTGGGACAGTGGTTGAGAAGGCGGCAATAAGATGCGTGTCTTTCAACTCTGAGTTTTGTCCAAAGGCATCCGCCATTGCAGCGTCAATTGTTGCTCGGATGTTGCGTCCAGTGAACGCATTCGAGGCGTTTGCCAATGCATGAATGTCAAAATCAGCAGGATTTTTACTGCGCTCTTGTAGCATCGATGCAATCATCTGCAGACGGGCGATATATGGAGGTAGATCAATGAAAAAGCGTTCGTCGAAACGGTCGACAAGGGCTGGAGACATTTTTTCCAAATCATTTGAAGTAAAAATGAAGAAGACTCCTGATTCATTTTCCTCCATAAACTGAAGAAGCATACTTTCGGTTCCATCTCGTCCGGCATCCCCCGCCTGGTAGAGGTCACCTGTGCGCACTTGAGCAAAGAGTTTCTCAGCTTCATCGACAAAGCACACCACAGGTGCGGCTGCTTCGAGTTCTTTCAGAAGCGTGGCCATTTTTGCCTCGTTCCCACCAACATAACGTGCGGTGACATCATTGACTTCGATTCTTCGAAAGTTCATCTTCCATTCACTTGCCACAATTTTAGCAGCCATTGTTTTTCCACACCCTGGGACTCCTGTGAGGATGACGCCCTTTGGGTAACTTGTGAATCCAAATTCTTTAGCTTGCGGGGAAAAACGACGCCCAGTGCTTACAAACCAGTTGACAAGCGGGTCGAGGCCCTTGAGGCTGTCAAAAGTCAGATTCTTGACACCATCTTCTTCCCCTTTATTCGCACCCTCCACTTCCTGAAGTATTTTTGAGCCCAGTTGATGCTTTATTGGTTCGAAATCGATAGGTGGTCGGCTTTTTCTTCGTTCCGCAGGGTGAAGGTGATCAGTATCGAGGTCCATAGAGTGACAAATTTCTTTCACCCAACCACGAATATAATCTTGGTCGAAAGAGCCTTTTGCAACAAGCGTTGAACCAAGAATTCTCATAATTTGTTTGCGAGGGATGTGCTTCATGAGCACACTTAATTCTATGATTTCAGTTGGTTTTCTCGAATCGAAGAATTTGATTTTCTTTGCGAACGCATTTCTTGACCGGAGTTCGGCGAGAGCAATAATTACATTTCGATAGGCATCGGGTGTTGCTTTGTATTCAAATCGACCATATTGTTTGTAGTCATCTGCTATATGACGAGTGTGAAATAAGAAAGTCGTGTTCAATCCGACATCATCATTGAGTTGTTGCAATGCGGTACTGCACAACAATTGATCCGGTGCCCCATTTACCACCACGAGTTTGTTTAAGGAAATCGAGTCCTTTTGAGGATCTATTTCATGAAACAAAAAATTAGCGATCATTTGGGAATGGATGCTCATTTCTTCCGCCCTTCTGTAGTCGAGGTCTCTAATTTTCTGCATCGTGTACTTGAGTCTTGGATGAACGGGTATTTCAACGGGCAATGATTTCCTTGCAGACAATATCACATCCTCTGGTAATTTGATACTACCTGACCATGGAGATATTTCCAAGCCATGGATCTCTTCCATTTCAATTTTGAAGATGATACCTTGTCGATTGATGTAATAGAGTTGTAATTCTGGACTTACATCCGCCAAGATTTTGCCAAGAGCGCACTGTTTTGAAAGTTCAAACCATAGGTTCTCACAATCACCAGAGTAAGCATTCAAGATTCGTTCACCAGAATTGATGTTTCGGACCATCCGTTGGATTGGTGTACCGGCGATTTCGAACCCAATCGCTTTTGCTTTGTTTTGAAAAGGATGGAATATATGGATCAGTTGACCAATACCATAGAACGAGGTTTCGTTGGGGTTTTCGTACGTGGCTATGTTTGGGATTGTGTTGTCAATGTACGTTGTGACATGGTAGATGAGGGTTGATAAAATGATTTTTCGATCGAGTTCATTTTGGTCTTTCTTACGGCGTTTTTGGTATTCCCTTAGGTCATTGTTTACGCTAAGAATAATGTTCAATTTTTGACTCAATCCAACTGTCATGTCATCGATTGTTCGTGCAAATATTGAGGGTACTGGCAAGACGGTCAACATCATTTCCGCATAAGCGCCTTTGACATTATGTTCGATTGTTTGGTTTCCCGATATGAGAACATGGCGTTCATCCCCCCAAATACGATCAAGGTTGAGTAATATTTCATACAGGTCTTTACCTCTTTCCAACAACATCAAGTTGAAGGATTCGCCATTTTTATATGTCGGCTTACCTTTTTTTGTGATGTTAAAATAATCACTGAATCGATTATTTGTACCGATCTCAAGGAGGAGATATTCCTTCAACTGCTCGGCGCATTCAGGCCTCAGTACAGGGGTTGCAAGTTCAATATGCCCACATTTGTGGAAGAGAGTTGATTCTGTCGCTGGCCCTTCCATTGCACGATCAAATACGCTCCCTGGAAGTGGTTTTTTTTCGAACACATCTTTCAGTGACACATCGTTAATGAGTTCAACAACACTTCGCTTGCGGTATTCTTCTGGAGATGCAATGTCCAGCCCAAAGTGCTGAAGATTCAAGCCGCTCATAGCATTGCTAAGATGTCGGTATATTCAATGTGCCTCCAACTTAGGTCAAACATTTGCAATTTCATTTCATAACACACACCTTTTGTAGTTTGATTCGGGTTAAGTTTTGTATAGAAGTGAGTGACGTTTCCTTTTCGAGGACGAAGATGCCCCGCATTCCTACGGTGTGGATGTGTTTGACGATTCGAGTGTTTCCTTCGCCAATGCCGCCTCGCTGATTGCGACTTCCTCGGGATCACGCATATGAGGGAATTTTTCGTCGATGATGAGCCCTTGTTCAACACCATCGAGGTGTGAGGCCCATAGGGAATCGTAGCAATGACCATCTTTGTTGATGAACAGTGGCAATGGCTTCAATCCCCACTTATCACCCGTAGCGTAACTCGGTTGAGCCGTAAATCGCAGAGCAGCAATCCAACTCATGGGTACATTGTGCAGTTTGGCAAGATGTTCAAATGACATAATCCAAAACAAAGCACTGAATGTTGAATTCCTCGATGTCTCCACGTGAGCCTTATGCCATAGAGCATGTTTGGTTGCATTTGCCATGGCTTTGTTGGAAAGCAACACAGTTGCTTCCGTTTGGAAGCGATAAGCTGTGCTGAACTCTTTGGGCCAAGCTTGCCATGTATCATCTTCACTCATGCGAGCATGGAGTTCGGTTAGGCCTTCAATAACGGTCTTGTACTTCATCAACAAATACCCGTTTTACTCTTTATAGGGATTGGCATCAGAATTCGAAGTACAGTTTATTCTCTTCGGCAAACCATGGCGCATTGCTCCGTATCACATTGAGTGCCTCAAGTTGTTCATCTGCTTCCATGAAATTGAGAACATAGTCCAAGAGTTCTTGCCACAAAGGTCGTGCCTGATCCTCACCGTGCCAGTAATCAGTTAGTTGAGCAAGCCTGTTGAGTGAACGGGTGTAAAACAAAACAGATCGTTCCTCCTTAGAGAGGTCTTGCTTGGTCGATGCCACCAACTCAGCAAATAGACTGAATTTACGACTTAACCCTGCTTGGTCTGAATAGCGAATAGCCAGTTCGAACATTGCCCTCATCCAATCCGCATATCCCTCGTCCCCAGTACGAGCTAGAATGGCAACACTTGCCTCCAAGAAAGAAATCACATCAAATGGGTTCACACCGCGCTCGTTGGAGGATATTTGCAGTTCCCAATTCTTTGCGTTGAAGTTGTAAAGTGCATGGTTTAATTCAAGTAACTCTTCGACAGAAAGGTCTGCTTCGTCCAAGTATCGTCCTATGTCTTCGTGGTGTGTGTTGTTCTGAATGAGTTGCATCATTTCATCAATCGTTTTCTTAGTCATTTTATCCCACTTCCTTTCATCTTAATTGGTTTATATATTCCTCTGATAAAAACTCTGCTTTCCGAATCTGACGGGAATAAGACAACCGTAAGGCATATGTCTCGTTTTGAAAACCGTTACTTTGTGGAGGAACAGCCCCCGGACACAGAATCTGCTATCACCCCGGCTGAGAAAGATTCAGGAAATCGAAGAATTCTCTCCTTGGCAACTGGCTCAACTGTCGCTTTTATCCTTTACTCGGTGCTTATCTTAGAACCAGTTGGTAAATGCTTCATGGTTGAAGATGGCTCAAACTCATTGGGACTCACATTCAGTTACACCTTGCAGATGGTTCAAGATTTCTTAGAAGTGAGGACTCAAGATCAACTTGACTGCTATGTCGAGTTTCTACAAATATGGGATGTGATGTACGCGGCAATCTATGCCTCAATGTATTGCTTCTGGATCATGTATTTCTATCATGATCGACGCCTCTTTTTGTTGGTGCCAGTTCTTGCCATGGTCGCAGATTGGGCTGAAAATTTTGTTGAAATAATGATGATTAACGGGTACCTCGATTCAAACACCATTTCTCAGACACTCGTTTCAGTGGGTTCAGGATTAAACATGATGAAGTGGATGTTCTTTACCCTGACATACTTGATCCTCACTGTTGGAATTCGTACAAAAATCAAGTCTGTCCTACGTGCTCGAAAAGAGAATAGAATCGGATAAGAATAGCATTGGAAACAACGCTAACGAAGACCCTTTCATGGGCATAGGCATTTCAGATTGGGGCAAAGTGCCTCAAACAAGCGTGAACAATCTTGAAGATGAACAGGGCCACCCTTCGACCATGCGACCGGTTCATCTTTTGTTGATGCTGGTCGTTCTCGCGCCGCTTACTGGATGCCTTGGCGGCGGTGGAGGTGGCGAAGAAACGACCGGGACCTACA
>JABIYX010000174.1 GCA_018666575.1 Methanobacteriota archaeon
AGCAACGCCTCCGTCATCTAATATGGCGCAATTGTGAAACCCACCGGCAGAAAGCTGGGTTGCTGTATGCCCTCCATACAACGTCACATCTGTAGGATTGACGCCCCCTGATGCGTTTCTGTATCCTACGCCAATTTGTCCGTAGTAATTGTTGCCCCAACACATTACAGTTCCATCTTCTCTTAGCATACAGGTATGCCAGCCACCGCCAGTTAGTTGGTCAACCCAAGAGGTTTGGTTTCCACAGTCCACAATGCAACAATCTTCAGAGTTACAAACTCCATTAACTCCAGGTTCTCCGTTACAAACGTATGCCGTGTTATCCACTTCATTATCACCTAATTTTTGATTACCATCTAAATCAATACCTGATTCAATTTTCACTCCACCATAAGCACAATTCTCGCCGAAGGATTCATCAGTCATTTTGATTAATGAATTTGAGCCATTAACAATACTATCTGCCTTGGTAGAATCTTCTTCTGCTGAAGATAAACAGCCAGACATAGGTGCAAGAACAAAGAGCATAATCATAAACAACATTCGGAACTTCATGATTGTAAAAGCGAGCCTAGATTGAATAAAACATTCCCTAAATTAATCGCTTTCGGTTAGGTTCAGAGGGCGTATCCGAATATCCATTGCTCAGATATTAGCAAATCAAAGGGCTCGCAGTGGGCCTTGTCATACTAGCGTTTAGTACCTTATGATAGTTCAATGAGCAATAAAAGAATGGTAAATGGCAAACTGATGATTGTGATGATTAAGAATAATTTATCCCATGGTTCTAAACCTGCCCAGGTTATTGATTCTGCATCTTTTTTACCAAATCTAGCAAGTCTATCTAAGAACCACATAGGTTTTCCTATCGCCATGAGATGAATAACTTTCTCCCGCCGCAAGGCTACCAATGCATACGCAGAATTTACTCTTCTTCTTCGTTATGAGGTACGGTGAGTAACAGGAGAACTATGGAAAGGAAAAGAGGGATGATCACACAGCAGATTTGAATGGCACTAGCTGCATCACATCCAAGGCCTTCATACCCAACATACGTATCTGGATTGTCACAATCAATTCCACTGTCATCATTATCGGAGTCAATTTCTGAACCCCAAAAAAAACCGCAGATTGCCACAAATAAAAGAAACAAAGCCAATTTTGGCGGCTGATATGACGACTCTTTTGTTGAAATTACAATTTCACCCTGATGCTCGCCCATGTGGAACATTAGATTTACGTTGGTATCAAGGTTTCACCTGCGCTAACCTCTATGTAGATGTATCAGGATGAGTTGTAAAGCAGATGCAGGTGATCATCTATGGATTGAATTAAATAAGCTGCGCTGTTTATGAACATAAAAAAAGAATAAAAAAAGGCCCAACCGATGACCTGAATCATCGGTTGGGCGGCTGGCTGCGTGTTTAAGCGTCTATACGCGGCAGCAACACTCGTCGAACGAGTCTAAGATCGAAGTGATCGGGCGCCTCAAAGGTGCTCGATGCCGCTCTTCTTGACGTTAGCCTTCTTGATCTTGTCTGGGAGCCACGCGGGGCCGCCAGCTGGCTTGTCGACCATTGAGATCGAGCCAGTGAAAACGTGTACACGCTTGGTGCCACGCTCTCGTAGGCGGATGTTCGTGTGTCCACGTGTTGCAGCTTTAAGGGCTGCTCCTCGGGGTTGCTTGCTAGCAAATACTTGGCTGGTGTCTTTACCGTTCTCCATGAGAACGAAATATTTCTTGTCTGACATTTGGATTACCTCCAAATCTTAATCAGAACCCATAGTTATTATAATTTTCGCCGAAAAAAGGCAATACTGCTCAACATATTGCCCTCAGTACCCCTTTCCAAACGCTAATTTTGGACAAAAAGGTATGCTGAATGGCCTAAAATTCTGCTCCTGCGAGAGTCTTGGTATCAAGTACTCCTGGGATTTGACGAATTGATTCTACAACAGCCTTTGCAATTGAAGAAAGATCAGAAGCCTCTAACTTTACAATGAGGTCATAATCTCCAAAGAGAACCGTTGCATCTGAAACAGAATCTAATTTTTGTAAATGCATGTAAACATCATGTTCTGATCCAGGGGACACATTTAGCAATACATATCCAACAGCCATCGTAACCATTCATCCCACTTTGACTTAGAATAATATCTCATCGGTGGTAATTTTTGATTCTTTAATCAAGGTTGAGTGCTGATTCCGTAATTCCTCCCATTGGGATTGATTCCACTCATCTGGACGTTCTCCTTCTAACCATTGAATGAATGCTTCTTCCGTCCATCCATCTGGTATAGGAGGTGCAGAGTCTTCTAGCCCTGGTAGTGAAGCCTCTGCTTGGGCTATTGATGCTGATGTTAGTTGTTCGAAATCGTCAAGTGATTCATCGGTAGCCCATTTTGCAATCGATTCTTTTCTACGTTGCATCAAGAGTGTCATCCCAACAACTGCAACAATTAGGACAATGATGTAAATCCATAGTGATTGAGAACCTTCAGACTTCGTATTTCGGTCATCTGTAGTGGATACATTACAATTTACGACACATACATAAGGTTCAATCAAGATAGGATTGCTCGTCTGCCATTGCCCATACTCATCATCTGAATCACTGCAATTTACTTGAATTTCTATCGAATCTGTTAATTCATTGATATTACGAGGCAATGGCCATCGAAGCGTGCTGATTCCATTCTCATCTTGCGTTTGAATTGGATTAAATGATCGATTCCACAAATCGGTTGAAGCGTTATCAGAATAGACATAAGCGACACATTGTACGTCAGTTAAGCCATCAAGGTCAGTTACTTCTACCTGGAACGATAAATCCGATCCAGCTTGTACGGATTGAGGTGCTGTACCATTCAGTACAGGAGGTGCATGGCGGAACAGCATTGGAATCTGACCCGAAGCAAGGTATCCATCAATTGTTTTTGCCACCAATCGAATTGAACCCGTCTCTGAAGTATAGGATCCATCGAGTTGAAGTCTAAACCAATAGGTGTCATTATCATTTGGAGCGGACATACAATTGTTTGAAGTTAGACTCCAAGAGGGAGGCTCTATTGTTGGTGCGAGAACAGTCCAGCCAAGTTGACGCAAAGAAAGGTCGATTGGTTCCATTGGACGATCACTCAATATTTTCGCACCGAGCACAGCAGTGTGGCCAAACATAAGTTCGGTGATTTCCCCATCCGCCGTACATGGGACCATTTCTAGGATTACAGGGGCATTAAGAAATAACGGTAGCGATGTACTCTCAGATGATGTCGCTCCGTTTGAATCTTGGATTGTAATGTCAAGAACGACATCTCCGGATTCGAGAGGTTCCGTTGGGAGGTCGAGTTTGATGGCCACTTCTGAGCCACCAACTTGGCCTTCGATTGGTAGAGTAATGCTTCCAAATCCAGGCCATGAGAGTTCAATGTCTCCGAGGTATGTGCCAAGAAGATCGTCAACATCCTGTACATTTACCCGAATATATTCGTCATCATCATCGATGATTCGATCAAGAACAGTATTGTTTGAATTTACAAATGCGATTTCGATTGTGGGGTGTATGTCGTGAACTTTTACAGTTCTCTGCATAACAAGACTACCAGTATTCGTACGCATTTCCATCGATATTGATGTCAATGAACTGCCATTTGCAACGAAGAATGTCGTTTCATAGCAATGGTGATTCGAATCTGGTTTCTCCTTATAGGTTAGTTCACCAAGCGTTCCTCGGTTAACAAGGAACTGGGGTTGTTCTGTATTTGTATTGTGATCGACATCCAACACACAGCCCGTAATCGTGTTATTCACGCCACGTAGGATTCCATTCGGAGATGTCGTTGGTAGAGGTGTGATGCCGAGCCACGCCGAATCTGCGGTAGAGGCGTGTGGACCGAACCATGCTGATGCGGCATCAAGCACCTGGGACACATTTGTTGTCGTTTTCTCATCCTGCATACCGAGTTTGTCGACTGCAATGATATGCAATGCTAGACCACCTGTTGTGATGTTAATCGGTAATGTGATCATGGTCTCCCAAGTTGAACCATTGTCAATGGTTCCCATCGAACCTTGTGTCCATGTTGTGTTGTTCAATGTGCAGGTTGGACAGACGACTGTCCATCCCAATGTAACCGATTCAACCTTCTCGTCATCAGAAGCAAGAACAGAGCATAGGAACGAATCTCCACGAGCATATTCAGGTTGATCGCAGAACACAGAATCGATGGATGGAGCTGCATTGACCCAGGATCTCATGATGATGAAATTATTTTCAGTAACTCGCTCAAAGGATGAAGAGTTATCATGTGTATAGCGAATGCGTACATCAAGCCAGCCAGATTGAGTAGGTGTGACGGGAATAATCACCGAGGTTCTTGATCCAGTCATATCACCAGCAGGTAATGAAACAGGAGAGGATGACATCAAAACAGAGCCTTGAAGATTGATAATTTCGATTACACCTTCCGCCCCAGCCATCCCTAGATTTTCCAGACCCACTTCAATGAATCCAGTTTGACCGGCTGAAAGATTGTCTTGTAATCGAGCATCTAAGAGATGAGTGTCATGGATTGTATCGATGTATGGGGCCATCTTTGGGTCACCAACAGTAACTCCCATCCAGGAAATGTACGTATTTGCAGCAGCATTTGCTTCTGCGAAACTGTATCCTTGAGAATACATACCGAAGAGGACACTTGGCTGTCCAACTGCCGTAAGATATGGCTCGTAGACGTAGCCCTTAACGCCGCTTACGCCATCCTCAAGTAAGTCTGCTACAAGCGATTGGCCATATGTTGTATCGATTGTAAACGAGCGTCCTCCCGTGGAGACTGCTGTTTCAGCAATCGACCCATCGATCCATGTCATGTGTGGGCGAATGGCTCTGAGACTTAGACTGTCGAGGAAAACCGATCCACTTGTCGAGGTTGCGACAACATCGATTGGAATTCGAATTCGGAAAGCTGTAGCATTTGCATCCGGGCGGAAACGAAGTGCTGCATCAATCCAATTTGTTTCAAACGGTTTTGAAGTAGAGGTGTTGGATGAAAGAACATTCCCATTTTGATCAATGGCTTCAACGATAATTGAAAATGAACCATAGACGTCACCGGAACGTGAACCTGAAACCGATGCAATCCATGCATGGTCGTTTATTTCATTGGGTATTAGCATGTACTGCTCAAGGGATGCTGCAGATGTTCCAGAGCCAGAATATGCAGAGCAATCCTTGTAAATGTCCCGATGAAGACGTGTTACATCACCATCTGTCAGTGCACTTTCCCAAACCATGACCTTGTCGATCATTCCCTCGAAAAAGGTGGATTGGGCACGATTCACTCCAAGCTTATAGAGGTCGATGTTGTTGAGTGATCCTGAAGGGAAGACCGTTGTTCGAACCAAAACGCCATCCAAGTATTGTCGGACATTTCCGCTATCAAACACCGTGACAAGATGCATCCATTGTTGTGCCTCGATATCTCCGAAAGTGTGGGTTTGGTTGTTGTGCAAACGCCATTCACCATTGAAAACAGTGTGTTGGAATGAGGTATTTGAGCCAGCATTATCTGATACCGCAAAGACTGAAGCATAATCTGGAAGGGTTGTTGAATTTGCCCAGACCCATTGACTCACCGTGAAGTTTCCGATCCAATCATCAACGTCAACCTCGACATAATCGTCGACTCCGTCAAACCATAGGCACCCTCCATCGGGACAATTACGCCAATTTGTTGAGTCCATATTGTGCAACGTTAGCGAGCCATTCACATCTACTGAATCGTTGGTTTCCAAGCCAGTACCTTCATCAAAATTCCATGCATGCAGGAGTGTCGATGGAGATGGAGGGGTTGAATTTGCTACAAAGAACGCAGTAGGGGGAATCAGCACCTTGCTTTGGTTCGGGCCAGACCAAGCTAGTTTCAACCCATGCGGGCCTCCTCCTTGGAAGAATTCAGCTCGGAAGTCATGCATTCCAGCAGAGAGGTTCCGATATCCTGACAATTCACGCATACCGTGTGAACCATAGTTCGTGACCATACTTACGCCATCAACCCAGAATTCAGAACCATCATCACTGGTTAGGAAAAAGGTCCAGTTTCCAGTCTCAGGTATGTCGATAAGGCCACTGAATCGAGCGCCCCAATTATTTTTGAAACGATCATCTAATCCAGGATATGCGGAATACATGGAATTGTATTGTAACGAGGATTCAAGCCGAACGTGATCTGGAACACGATCGATAAGAGAGGGCATTGAGCCGGTATTGAAACTCACACCTTCATTATCAAAGAATTCAGAATAGATTCCTTGAGTCCCGTTCCCGGATTCTTCCGAACAGGTTGCTGACATTGCTGCTTCAATCGCTCCATTGCCTCCTTTCGTTGTCTGGGTTTGATACGACCAGGCAAATGTGTCTCCCGATGAAAGCGATGGAGTCGTTGCATTCCAGTGTTTTACTCCGCTTGACCAAGAAGAACTCTCTGTATCAAATCCTGAATTTTTAGCCCAACTCGTACCCCAGTTTCCATCGTTTGAGCCCCATGAAGCATAGCCCATGACGTTGCTAATGTTTGTTACAAAGCCAGTTTCTTCATCAAAGATGACCGTCTGATTGTACGTCTCGGTGAGTGTTGTATTAGCAGTGTAGAGGTCATCATTCCAGAACTTGTACCCCGAACCATTCCGATTTGTTGCCAAGTCAAGGACAGTAGTACCGCGTTGACCAAGACTGTTGTTGGCCTTTTCGATAAGTTGCAATGCAGTATCAACAGTGTATCCAGTAAGTCGGGTCACTAGATAGAAGCCATGCTTTTGTCTTGAAAATGATTCATAATTACCGCCAGCTAAAGGGCCATAACTATGGGTTCCCCAATAATCTCCTGCGATACTGCTGTTGTATGAACCTCCTAGAAGAGAGAACTCTTGGTCGAAAGATGCTTTGTTGTTTCCTCCACTTACCCGCAGTGGCATACCTTTGTTTGATACAAGGTAATTCATGTCTGAAACGTTACTTCGATTCCCTAACATCTCAAGGAATGGATATGCAAAGTATTCATTGAATTGATTTCGATTAATTGTTTCGCCAGTAGGTGTCCCATCAGCGTCGAATATAAACACCCGCTCAAGACTAATGTTTCGTGCTTCAACAAAAGCCCATCCGATGGTTTTGCTGGATTCTGATTTATTGTTGATCAACACCCCTACATCGCTATAATCGTAGAGAGTAAGGGGGTCAAATCCATTGGGTACTGCAATCGGTTGATCTTCCAAATTAAGCCAATCATCACCAACTGTGAATCCAATGAAACGGTCATCAGCCATCTGTTCTGATGTGTCGGTATCGGTTTGAAGAGGGGAAACGAAGGCGGAAAAGAGAGTGCCAATCATCAAAAAGACCAGAACAACACTTGTCCTTGCGCCTCCCATACACATTCTAACTAGGAATCTAGTTTAGCACTATTGCTTCCATGAGAGGTTCATATTGAACCAAAAACCCTCATTTTCATCAAAAAAGCACTGAAAGGATATGAAGGGTGGCCCCCTCTGGTGATATTGATGGCAGAGTTATACATGTCTCGTACTTGTAAATGGGGGACTCTTAGAATCGTCGGCGGTGACGTCTGGAATCACGAAGGTGATGTTCTGATCACTCCAGCGAATAACAGACTCTCTGGTCGTGAAGGTCTCGACTATATGGTCCACCAAAAAGCTGGAGAAGAATTGACTCAAGCAACACGAAATATTTGCTTGGAGATGAGAAAAATCAACGCACCTCCCTGTGCAGTGACGCAAAATGTGGTGACTGAACCGTACAAACTCGCTGACCGGTTCAAGCACATCATTCACGTGGTTGGCCCAGATTGCCGTCGACCGAACCAAGATGAAACTCGCCGAGACCTCCTTCCAGTGACCTACGAGAACCTGTTTGCAACCCTTGATGGACTCGATGGAGTTGAAACGATTGTTACTCCACCAATCAGCATGGGTGTCTTCGCATATCCTCATCGAGAAGGTGCCCGCCTTACACTTGAAACAGTCCTTGGCATTCTTGATGCAGAGGAAGATCCTGGAATCAAAATGTTTACCATTGTCGTGAAAGAGAAGAACTTTATCTCAAACATGAGAACTGTTTACAGGGAAATCAACGACCTTCTGCCAGGTATTGACACAACAAACCAATGAGGATGAGGCGATGAGCGACCTACCTCGCATGGTAAGTGTTGCTTTAGAATCAAGCAAATTTGCATTTGATGCCGTTTTGATGGTCTCAAACGATAGCCGTAAAGTCCGTTCTATCGTTCCTGTCCTACCAAAGAATGTACCATTGCGGGTCATGACGAGTCTTAATCGAGTAAGAGATGCGTTGATCGAACATCAAATCGATGCACAAGTATTGGAAGAAGGGTTATCCTCGAAGGGCCTATCTGTCCTTAGCGAGTTGTATGATCTGGTCTTACAAGGGATGGGTGAACGATGGGTTGCAAAAGGCGGAAGATTACTCATTGTCATGGCAGAACCAATCGACGGCGTTCTTGTTATTGACTCTGCTATGCTTGGTGCAGGTAGACTCGCATCCATTGCAGAAGAACAATCAATCGAATTGGATGTTTTGATGAGGATGGTTGAACTGTCTCGTGCAGTAGGAACTCGGGGACGAGAAGGATCGGCCGTCGGAGCGTTATTCGCAATAGGAAACATCCAGAAGATGCGAGGCCATTCAACTTCAATGGTATTGAACCCATTCAAAGGACACAGTATCGCTAAACGCGATGTTCGAATTCGTGAGAATCATGAGACTATGGCTGAATTTGCTTGGCTTGATGGAGCCATTTTGTTCAACCGGGAAGGTATTGCAAGCGATGCTGGCAGGTACATCCAGGTTCCTGCTGGTCTTTCTCCGAAATCTGGAGAAGGCGGGCGTCACCTTGCTGCTCGAGCGATATCTCAACTTTCAGATGGTGTTGCAATCGCAGTTTCTTCAACAGGAAGTATTGTTCTTTACGCCAATGGTCGAGAACGATATCGTGTTCGAATCAAATGATTTGTTCAATCGCCTGTTCAATCGTTACTTCACCCAGAGCAACTTTGCGAGCAAGTTCTGTTGGAATTGTCACTCTACCGTTGCTCTTCTTACGACTCATCCGTTGAATGTCTCTTAATTCACCTTCGCTTGGATTAATCTCAATCATCTCCCAAACTTTGTGTCCAGATAACGTTGCTATCCTTACTGCAGCAACTCCATGTTGTTGTCGATTAAGGCCGCGTGAAGTTTTGTTTTCTTTGACCAATTCTACACTGTGACCCTCGGAGAGAAGGGAATTAACCAAACGATCACGATGGGAGGGCGAACCGTTTCCTAATCGAATGAGCAGATGCTGAAACGATTGATGTTGCAGCAGAGCGTTGATTCGAGTGAGACACTCATCGATTGATTCCGTTTGTATTGTGTCGATCAAAACACCATCAGCTAACCATGCCAAACCCGGTCTTGGACCAGTATCGATTCCAATGATGAGGCGATGCGTTTGTTTTGGACTACGCAAAGCAAAGATTGCTTCTTCAATCATTTCGTCAATCGATTCAAGTTCAGCCGCAATAGGCCGTCCTTCGCTTTGTCGTAGTGCAACTTCTTGAGGAGTTCCAATCCAAATCGAATCGCGATGAGAGAGTGGTTCGTCAATTGAGCATTGTTCGACACTGATTTTACGCTCACGTAGAAGATGCATCACGCGATATGCTAACTGAAAATCTTCAGTCCTCACGACAATCTTCTGCACATCTTATACTCTCTATCAATGTCCTTTAATCATCCGATAGGAAATCAAAACAAAATCACATCACATTTGTCGTAATATGACCGAAGTCAATAAAGGCGGCTGACATTGATGTAAGACCATGTCAAGCCAGTATGAGCGGGAACTACGCCACGTCTTGGCAGGAATTCCTGATGGTGTTGAGAAGGTGATTCGATCGTGTTCTGTTGAAGAAAAAGAACGCATGAGAATGGTTCTAAGACGTCCTTTTTTGGTTGTTCGAGCAGCTGGCTCAGGGATTGAAGGCAGTGGAGATCTGTTGGTATTACGGGGAGATATCTGCTTCCCTATCGAAGTGAAAACGACGCGACCAAGAAAATTGTACCTTAGTGGTAGGACACTCGATCAATACAACGCTTTGGTGTATGAGGGCGAACGTTGCGGCCTCTTGCCACTTTATGCTCACAGGCTGAAGGGTGTGCGTGGGGATTCTTGGCGAATTTTCCGAGTCGAAACAACAACCCTTCGCGGCAGTCTTGGGGTACTTGCGCGCAGAATCCCTTCGTTACCACGTACCAGAAACGGTAGGGCCTTCATTGATTGGGACCAAGGAATGCCCCTTAACGAATTCATTGAGATCGTTTGTCAACAAGAAGCATCGTCGCCGACACTTGGATCCCTTCAGGGCCGGATTGAATTCGAACAACCTCAAGTCAACAAACCTTCAGTTATCGAAGAATTACTACGCAGACGTTCTGCTTGAAATTCTAGAAATATGGAATGAATATCGTAAACAAAAGAGCAAACAAAATCAGCAATGATGAGATGCTGCTTGCTTTTCTAGACCAGTGATCTATCCACATAGGATGGAAATTCCATAATTTGAGTTTCCGGCCAACTGCTCTAAATCGCGTTAAACCTGCATGAACCATATCCTTGAACATGTGGCCTCCATCGAAAGGAACCATTGGAATGAGGTTGGTGAATCCCAAAAGGATGTTAACCCACATGACCCAAAAGAGCAGGTTAACAAGGAAGAGAAGACCTTCCTTTCCGAGCAAACTGCTCATCAAACCATCATCGGTTTCGAGCATTGCTTCTTCTGCCGGTGCCATTGCCACTCCTTGAGATTCGAATGGCAAAATCATGACTTGAAGAACATGGAACGGTGTGAGAAGTGATCGCTGGAGAAGAGTGTAGTCCTGGTTTGGAGAGAGTGGTCCAGCAATCCGGTCGATTCCTGCAGTATTTTGCGCCATTCCTTCTACCCCTAGGAATGCATCGCCTGGCTCGACTTCGAGGAGTTCTAAATCTGATTTTGAAAATCCTTCGGAGAGGTAATGTTCGTATTTATCACCTAACAAGATGGTCAAGTTCTCGCTCACTCCATCATTATGAATGACGCCGAGTGTGACGTTATCGCCTGCTTTGTGTTCACTCATCAACGCTCGAAAACCATCAAGACCAACCACTTCAGTTCCATTGATTGTAGCGATTACATCCCATGGTTCCATTCCTGCAAGGTCCGCAGGTTGATCTTTGACAATGCCTCGGACGTGTATGGACTCATCAGTTGTTGAGAATTGAGCGGCGAGACCACCGAGGAGTAAGAGGATTGCAAATGCAGCGAAGAGATTGGTTGCAGGACCTGCTGCAAACATTCGTTGTCTTTCTTTTCTAGGTGCTTTGAACAACTCTTCTGCTTGTGGTTCTGCAAATGCTCCAAGTGGAAGTGGGCCGAGCTGGAGTAGGCCAAACGAACGAATTCTCATTCCATGACCTCGTGCGAGCAGTCCATGGCCAAATTCATGTATTACAAGCGCTACGATGAAACCGATTAATCCCCACCAGAGTGGAATCATTGGATTCAGACCTGGTATCGCAACCAATTCACTTGCAGAAGGTGGAGGTGTGTCGACTGGATTGAAGATGGAAGTGATGAATGCTAGAATGACCAGAAGCGCAACACCGAGCATTGCAAGATTACATACCCACAGAGAGACCTCTCCATAAAACCGCCAAAATTTTCGAGGCTTAGCCACTTTTTCAAGTAAATCAAGGCCTCTTTTGGTCCGAACCATAAGGACGAACCCGAAGACTCTGGTTGCATTCCATTCGTCGAGTTTCCCATCCCGCTCCCACTTCTTAAGGAGAAGATACCAAGCAAAAATGAGCAATGGGATGATGCGCCAGTCAAAATTAACTGCACCCCAAGACGCTGCCATCGGTTCCTCCAACCCCTGCCTCCATTTCAATCAATGCACTTTCTCTTGAATGTGAAGGTTCATGAATGGGAGCCACAAGGTCGTGTTATGCTCCACCGTAGCGCCATTGAAACATGGACCAGTGACAAATGGGGTCAACAAGCAATTCAAATTGCTGAATGGTTAATCGAAGACGACATTGTTCAGGCATTCGTTCGATTGCAACGTGGAGCACTCATTATCGATGGAACAATCGATAAAACAGGCCACTTGCAATGTAAAAATCATCTTCACATTCCATTCGATCAATGGAATCCTGGTTCAATTCAAGCATCACGTACACGAGATTCAAGTGTTCGATTTCGCCATCGCCATGCAGAAATCACGTTGTCTGCACGATTTAGAGCGCCTGAATGGGGACAAGCACTCTTAGAAGAATGGCTTATGGATCAGCGTGGAGAAGAAATTCGTCCAAAAAGTTCTGAGCAACGTCTTGCCACCATTCGTAGGTCAAAGGCAAGTGTTGAGCGATACCTCGAACAATCAAACCTTGATTATGCTCAAGAACTCCTCTTCATGACAAAACTGAGTATTCATTCAGCAGAACGGCATCTGTCATCAAAGAAGCAATCCAGTGATAGCGAAGAATGATTATTCTTCTTCAGTTATTCCAAGGGCAATGAGTAATCCAGCTTCTTGTTTCGCTTGAACGTACTCTGGTGAGGACATGAACAACTTACGAACTATTGGTTCAATGATAATTGGCATAAGCAATATTGCTCCGATGCAGAGGAAGAGATACATCAACGAAGATGATGGGACATAAGTCAATCCAGGGCCTGTTCCACTGACCATCAGTTTCACTGATCCAAGCCACGGAATTTCACCACCAGCTCTTCCAACAACCCATGAATCCCGTACTGGGCCAAGAGTTGACCCGTCACTTGTTCGAAGTCCCGATGATCCGTTTACAGCAGCAGCACCTTGATCGACTGAACATTGATTCGCATCTCCAAGAGTCAATAAGCCAGAATGTGAAGGGGCCCATTCGTAGATCATGAGGTATTCTTCAACGCCAGCATGAGCCATCCTATCGCAGTCGTAGTATCCGGATTGTACGCCATCGAATGCAAGC
>JABIYX010000112.1 GCA_018666575.1 Methanobacteriota archaeon
GATGAGATTTGATGGTGTCACGGACACCGCCACCAGATTCAATCCAATCAGGAGCAATTGTTCCTTGGACGAGATACTTAGCACCACATTTCTTTTGCTCATCTTCAAAGATTCGAATGAAAAGTTCCCCAATCACTTTGCGCTTTTGCTCTGGATCAGTAACACCTTCAAGAGCCTCAAAGTAACGATCAGCCGCCTTTACTGTGACCAAGTTGATGCCTTGTTCTGCAAGCATTTTTTCAATCTCTTCAGTCTCATCCTTTCGCATGAAACCAGTATCGACATAGACACAATGAAGGAGGTCTCCAACAGCCCGACTAGCAATAACGGCAGCAACCGTTGAATCAACACCACCTGAACATGCAATGATTGCAATATCATCGATTGTAGCCTTCATCTGCTCAATCGATTCCTCGATGAACTCAGGTGCATCGAACATCTCAAGCCCTGCCGTTTACTTCACGGTCCATTTTCAAAACTCGTTCGATTTGATCGAGTTTGTCTTGAACCAGTTTCTGTGCCATGTCATCATTAACAAGCGCTAACATTTGTACAGCAAGATGGCCAGCGTTGTCTCCACGATCCACACCTACTGTAGCAGCAGGAACACCAGGAGGAAGTTGAACGATTGAGAGGAGTGAATCGAATGGAACCTTTCCACCACAAGGAACTCCGATTACTGGCTTTGTTGTCAAGGCTGCAACAGCACCTGGTAAAGCAGCGGCAAGACCTGCCATTGCGATGAATACTTTGCACCCATCTTCTTCGGCTTGATGGATAATTTCTTCAACAAATTTAGGGGAACGGTGAGCAGAAGCCACACGTAATTGATAGTCAACGCCAAAATGGTCGAGGATTTTAGTACACTTTTCAGCAATAGGCATGTCCGATTTGGAACCGAGTAATATGGTAACATCCATGTATCTTCCCCGTCGCGGATAGTTCTTTTAGATGACCCTTGGCCAACCTACGGAATAATACCTCACTCTTCTTCAAATATGAGGCCATTTAAATCAAAGAATTCTTTGCTGAAAACATCGAGATGAAGCCAACAGCCATCCTCTTCAAACGTGCAGTATAAAGCTCCAATGGTTCCTTTTTTACGTAGAATTCCCATCAATCCATTTGAAGCTCTTGTATTGAGTAAATGCCATTGGCTCTTTTGGATTGGAGTTATCTCGAGAAGAGTTTTTGGATTCCATTTGTGACGGAACTGAACCCCAAAACCTGCGGCTGTTCTGTTAGCGACATGGTATGTTAGAGTAAATTGCATCCAACTAAGTCCCAAAGGAACCCATAAGGAAACTGAATCAATGAATGTTAGAATGAGAACTGTAGCCAATAGGACCCCACTAAAATGTACTCCTCGATGAAGTATCAAGACTCTTCTTTGAGACATCGTTGAGAAGAGAGCAAATCCTAGAAGGAGAATTGAAGCCATGATGAACCATGGTACCAGTTGAGTATATTTCCCTGAAATAAGCAGTAAAATTGGGCAAACAAGAGTGAAAAGAGACCAAGCCATTGTGAAGAGAGGGATGATCATGACAGGACGTTCCTCTGAGGGGAACCAACCATCAACAAACAATCCTACCATGCCATTGCCAAGAACTCCCACTTCATTTGGTTGTTGTATATCGGCAATGAGATTAAATCATAGCATGAGTAATAAAGATTCGAATGGAACAAGTGTATGCCTCCTCGAGAGAAGATTTTCTCGCTCGTTTGGAAGAGCACCCGTATATTGACATTCAAGTTTCGGGCAACACGCTCATCCTTCGGAAAGGATTGCTCCAAATGATTTCGTTAAGTATAATCCAAATGGAACAGCAGATTGTTGTACGATTCAGACCAAAGATTAGTCTGATTGGTTTGATGATTCTTGCCACAACCATCGTCGTCTCAATTGCCATGATATCTTGGGTGTGGACCCTTCTTGAGGTGATCTTGATAGGTTTTGCTATGCTTGTTCATTCATCCCAACTTACGTGGGAGATCCTTCAATTTACACAGGAGCCGATTGAATTTAACCGTCATTCATCGAATGGATGATGCAAGCATAAATTTCTGGCAGCATAGACTTCGTCAACACGTCGAACTGGTGTTGTTATTGGAGCATTATGCAATGTTTCAGCATCCACTTGCAACACCTTA
>JABIYX010000110.1 GCA_018666575.1 Methanobacteriota archaeon
TTCTCGACAATCTATCTTGAAGCAGGTTCAGGCGCTTCACAACCTGTTCATGCTGAACTCATTCGAACCGCCAAATCGTCAAGCAAATGCACACTCATCATCGGTGGTGGAATACGAACGACAGAACAACTCTTGTCAGCAGCAAATGCTGGTGCAGATTACATTGTTACAGGAACAATCACGGAAGAACACGATTCACTCGAAAGTTTGAGAGAGCAATTACACTCACTTATCAGCGTTCTCTGATTCTTCATCAAAGAGTATAGGATCGCCACTTCCACCAGGTGATGGAGGTCTTGCTTCATCGACATCCATACCAGTAGGTAATTCTCCTTCACCAACATCGAGTTTGACACGACCGCCCTCTGCTAGGTGCTGCATATCATCTGGAGATGGTGTTGAAAGTGTTCGCTTGACATCTGGAGTGTTTGCATATGCTTCTCTCTTCGCTTCACGAGCATCATGGCCGCGAACCAATGAAAGAGAGTCAGCAAAGACACGGCCTACGACTTCACGAGTACGCTCGCCTCTTCGGACGCTGTCAACTTCTTGCATAGCAACTTGGTTTTGTGATTCCAATTCTCTGATTTCTGCCACACGGTCAGTTAGTGCAGCCTCAAGATCAGTAATCGTGAGTGACATTTGTTGGATGCGCTCGTCGCGTTCAAAGACGTCAGTATGGAGTCGTCGCTCACGTCGTCGCAGAGACTCATATTCACGATTTCTTTCAAGCAATCGTCGCTTCATCTCTTCGATTTGTTCGACCAAGTAATCGTGTTCTGCAGATACAGAGCGTGGCCCTTGCATAACCCGTTCGAGTTGTTCTTCCAGATCGGCTAAGCGTTGGTCACGAGCATCGAGCAATCCTCGCATACGATCTGCGATATCTCGTAACCGCTGGCGTTCTTCTTCCAGAGCATTGTTTGCTGCAACTTCTGCTTCATATTGTGCAGTTTGTTCGTCGAGTTTATTCTTGAGAGAGCGAACTTCATCTGCAGTAACTGAGGTAAGTCCAGCATCTGCTGCCTTTTCCAAGGCATCAACCATGAGCCCCATTCGGCCTTCCATCTCTGAAATAACATCGTCTTGTGAGACACTTAGGTCTCGTAATTGAGCCACTTCCTCATGGAGAGCATCTTGTTGCTCCTTTGAAAGAGATGATGCCTGAGCATCAAGTTCTGCTCGACTATCGTTGAGCAGTCGTTCGAGATGGACAATACGTGCGTCAGCATCTTTCAATTGTTCATCTGCTTGGTGCAGTCGCTGAATTTCTGGAGCGACCTCATCTTCTCGCTCAGCAAGATCGAGTTCGAGAACACGTAGACGCTGTTTGATTGTTACAACCTCTTCATTTCGACGTCCCAATTCATCCCAAGCGATGAGAACTTCTTCAACGAGTTGCTCGATTGGATATCCTTTGAGCATGCCCTCAAGCGCAGCTCGGTCATTACCAGAAGATTGGCTATGGTTAGAGCCTGAATTTGCAGCGCCGAGCGTCATACAGTAACCTATCGAGACACAACCACTCTTGAACCTTCCCTGTCAAAGAAGGGCAAATAGTCGCTATTTTAAGGTGAAAACAGTCAACCGAATCAGTCGATTGCGGTGTACATGTCATCAGGCATTTCGCCTGCAAGCATGAGTGCACCTTCTGCAACCTTTTCGAGTGGGTTCTCGACACACCAGACGTTTACGTCACCAATGTCAGAGATGTCTCGAGCAACTCGCTCTGCAAGTCCTTCAATGAGAGATCCTCCACCAGAGAGGATGATGTTGTTTCGTAGAACAGGTTGGTATTCAGGGTCAGCCTCTGCAACGATTCTCTTAATTGCATTTCCAACCTTTGGAATAAGAAGTTCACAAGCCTCTTGAATCAAATCACCAATGTCGACAGTCTGGTTCTTTCCATCAACGCTGAGGTTGACTTCAACAGTACGTGTGTCTCCACCAACGTATGAGGATTCTTCCTTCCACTTTCGGACCATGTCCTTTGTGATTTGAGCTCCAGTGAACTTCTTTGAGATAAGAGTCATGAGTTCAATATCGAGCCAATCTCCAGCTTCTTGGATTGTCACTTGATCTTCGTCAGTTGGGAATGTTCCGTGGATGCGGGCGATGTCGGTTGTACCTGCCCCGACGTCAACAACGATTGAACCACCGATTTCACTGATACCAAATGCTGTTGCGAATGGTTCTGTAACGACCATGATTGCATTTACTTGACCACGAAGTGTAGCAACAAGGTTGCTCTTGTCAGTGAATGAAACGTGGCTTGGAGAGCAAATAACTCCGAAAACCTCGTCGTATTCTTCTGGGTCTACAGTTTCAATGAGATGGGATACGAAGGCCTTAGCAGCAGCCAAGTTTGCTTCATCATCTTGTGCAACACCAGCGGCCATTGGGCGGTATAGGTTACATGCAAGCTTGTTCTTCAGAGCATCTGCTCCGAAGAGAACATCACGCTTCAAGAAATTGCGAGCCACTGGGTCTTTTGGTCGTCCTACGACTGTCTCAATAGAGTGCATAGCGCCAGCGCTGGATGCAATCGTCGATTGAAAAGTTCCTAAATCAATTCCAACATATAATCGTTCACTCATCATCATCACCTTCTCGGATATACAGGCGTGGATGCCATACGGTTTCAATATAGCCCTTCGCTCCCAAGGTATTTTGGACGTGTTAAAACCGATTCAAGCATGCCTTTCTCGGTTTACGAATTGCAGAATTGTTGAAAGGAGAAGTGCAAGGGCAATGATGAGTACAATCGAAGTCAAGATCCACCCAGGAGATTCGTTTGTTTTAACATCATTTTCAGTGTATACTTCAATAACGAAAGAGGGTGATTCGTAGAGATTCGATTCTGTTTCAGCCCACCAACTTGTGTTCCGATCAACAGCTGAAATGACCACAACCCACTCACCATCAGGAGAGAGTGGGAAAAAGGAATTTTCCACATCAACAATGCATTCAATCCAAGAGTCATTTTCGACAACTCTAGTACATATTTCTACAATCCCTATTGATCCATTAGAACGCTGTAGGGTGATGTTAACATCAACAGTATCGTCATCGAGCACAGAGAACTGCAAAGGAATTGAACTGTTATTATGGCCGATTAAGGACGATGTGTCGAAGAAAATTTGCGGGATATCGTTCGTCTCTGTACAACCATTTTCCTTCACAGGAGTATCCTGAAGAGTTTCAAGACAATCATCGATCGAGTCGACAACTCCGTCATTGTCCGTATCATCGATACATCCATCGGCATTCATGTCCCACGAAGAAGCATCAGTGAATGGGCATAAATCATTCTCAAATGGAACTCCATCATTATCTGCATCTGTATGTCCAACAGGATCGAGAACTATACCTTGAATTGCCATTCCAAATCCAATTTTATTTCCTTCCACACCGATTGAACTAGGCGAATTACCGGGTGTAATATAACGGCCAACGACGAAAACATCGACCCAATCACTTGATTCTAAACTTTCAGCAGAGAGCGAAACCCCGACAGTCGTCTCATTGCTGCTTGGAAACGCACTCGTATTCGCAGGGTCGGCGAAATCATAGTACAACATCGAAAACCCGTTTTCTCTGTATGTATCTCCCACAGCAAATCTCCCATCTGGTAGTCTGACAAGGAGTTGTAAATCATCGACCATATGAGGTTTAGGCTTAGCTTGGAAAGCCATCCTGATGTCGAGATCTTGGCCTTGTTGAAGAATAAAACGCTGTTGAAAAACATCACCGGTTCCCAAAAAAGGACCTAATGCCCCATCACCGTCCCAAGGCGTCGAAAGGAGGGATTCAAGCGGCTCCCCATTGCCTTTTCTTTGATTTAATAGCTCGTGTGGTTCTGAACTTTCAAGACGGTATGAGTCGTGAATCCATACGTCTTCAATTGGACGTATATCTTCCTGCATCAAATCCCCTTGAATCTTATCGATGTCTATTACTTCCGAGAGGTTCAATCGCCCCCAACCATCATGGGCATTCGGCGAAGTCCCACCGCCTTCACCGCCGTTTCTAAACTCATCAGACAATGGCGTTGTTGACAGCGCTAATAGCGACTTCAAAAGAGGCGCAGAGGGCGTAAATCCTTCACCGAGTAGAAGACTGTGTTGAAACGAAGGAGTGCTTGAAAACCATGGCTGAAGCGGCTTTGAATCAACAGTTCTCAGAGTTTCGTTGTGCCCAGTGAACCAACCATCCCGCACCATTTGTTCGAGAATGCTCGCAAAACTTGCAGCAGTCGGCGTCGACATACTTGTGCCGCTAAGAGTGTGATGGCCGGAGTTCCATGTGTTGTTCTGACCATCGGATCTTGCAGACGTTATTGATACACCAGGGGCTAGGGCGAAAACACCTCTTGTACCAGCTTCTGTAGGCCCATGTACTGAGGAAATCCAACGTTCAGGATCATCATCCTTCGTCGAAGCACCAATGGCAATGACATTTCTCGCGTTCGCAGGTTCAAGGACTTCGCCACCATTATTTCCAGGCGCAATTAATGGAAGCGACCAAGGGTATTCTCGTGTGAACGCATCAAAATCCCCAGAGCGAAGCGTGTACTCAGTTGTATCATCTCCCCAAGAATCCGAATGCAAGATTGCTCCATATTCAGATGACTCTAGAAGTAAATAATCTACGTCAGGAGGGAGCCATCCTTCCTCTGAAACAATATCCTGGATGATAAGTTTGGTTCCATATCCTAACGCCATTGCAGCAGAAGGAATCTGAAATTCTTCAGCAGTCGAAACAGGATGACAACCGATGGAACCTGCTGTATGCGTGCCATGACGATAATCACTATGGCCCTGAGTATCCCACCCATCAATCGAAGTATTGACATGGAGAATCTTACGCTGAGAGTCTCCCACACTATCGTTTGTCAGGTTTCGGAAACAGGAATGATCAGCATCAATCCCAGAATCTGCAATTCCAACAACAACACCGCTTCCATTCAATCCCAACTCCCAAGCAAGGGGTGAATTGGTGTTTGAATCTGTGCTTGAAAGTTGAACTGCACTGTCCAGATTCCTACTCCTTGTTTCCAAGAAAGGTTCCAACCAGAGAACGCCGTCTATGTTGGAAAACCATTCCGTTGAGTAATGCCCTTGCCACTCAATAGTCGAATGAGGTAAAACGGCACCCTGGCTGAGATGTTGGATTGATGAACCTAATTGTTCTGCCACTTGGCTGTTGATTTCATACTGTATTTGCTGTGGTAAACTCGGTTCAAAGACAATGTTAACCAACTGTCCATCAACAGGTATTGATTGCCATGATGCAGGCTCATTCTCAGACTCAATTCCATGGAATGATTGCGTCGTTCGATCGAGTTTCCATGCAATAAGTTCAGTCGGAGAAACAATCCTCAGAGGAACATACCCAGACAGTATTACATCGTCCCACGCCGACTGTGTCCACAATTCACCGGTAGGCAGCGTAAGACGGACCTCTTCACCCCTGAGTTCCAGAGGAGCTTGGTCGTGCACCAAGGTAAGCGGTGCAGCCAAGAGTAATACCAGAAGAAGAGCGCTTCGCACAACGTTAGGGACCTCCTCATTGTTGATGAAACACGCGATGCGTCGTTTGTCAAGCCAACCATCGCGTTTAAATCAATCAACCAATCGCGATGAACTATGAAGGCCTACCGTGTTGCTGGACAAGCCCCCTTTGGAAGCATGAGACAGAAGTTCTCCCTTGACATCGTTGCAAGTTCAAAAAGCGATGCTGAACACCGAGCATACTCAATCATTGGATCTCGACACAAGGCAAACCGCCGAGCTATCGACATCAAATCTGTCGGAGAAATCGACCCTCGAACATCATCCGAGCCAGCAGTTCAGCACCACTTCCGCGACCAAATCGCTGCTGAGGGTGGAAAAGTCACACCTGTTGTCGAAGAAGAGTGAAAGGCTCATCGCCGCATTCATCAATGACCCCCTCTAGGATATGATGGGGCGATAGATTGGAACAGACAGAACTTCAACAAACAGCACGACTCGTAGAAATGAATCGTGAACGCTATCATGAACTCCAGGAACGCGTTGAGCAAGTCCTCAATGTTCTAGGTGAACATGACGTTACCGCAACGATTCTTGAGACACTTTCCAAGAAAAATCACGATTCAGGGATGAATATGCATGTATCTATCGGCGCTGGTGTAACACTTAGTTGCCGACATCCTGGTGGCGGAGAAGGAACAGCCATCATCGACTTAGGAAGCGGCATATTTGGTGAACGTTCATGGTCTGACGCAGCATCAATGACTCGTGAGAGAATGGAAGAACTCGGGTCGCTCCTAGAGAA
>JABIYX010000107.1 GCA_018666575.1 Methanobacteriota archaeon
GGTTTGCCACCTTTATCGGTTGCAATAGCAATTTCATTGATGGTTGCCTTGTCGCCAAAGAATTCAGTAACGACTTTTTCATCAGCATCGAATGGTAAGTTTCCAACATAGAGTTTGAGCCCCTTAGGAGGTCCAGAAGTTTTCTTCTCTTTGTTATCAGCATCTCGAACGCCGATTCTTCGACCGTTGATCTTGTGTCCGTCTAGAGCAGATATCGCAGCCTCAGCCTGAGGTTTAGCAGTGTATGTGACGAATCCAAATCCTTTGGATGCTCCAGAATCATCAGTCATAACAATACAATCAGTCATGTCACCGTGTTTGCCAAACATTTCCTTGAGTTGTTCAGTATCGACTTCTCGGGGAAGTCCTCCAATGAACAAACGACATCCAGGTGCTGCTTTTTGTCGTCCTCCTTGACCGCCTTGGCCTTCAAATCGGAAATATGTGCGTTCTCTTCCATCTTCTCGTACGTCTGCAGCAATGTATGTTGCACGTCCTGATGGACCATGGGCAAAGAGTGCTTCAGCATCTCTACCCCAACGCTTTCCGGAGAGGTTGAATTCAGAAGCACCTTGTTCGAGTTCTGCCCATCCAGCTCCAAAATTATCGGCTAGTGCACGGAAACTCCGATAGTTGCAAGATGGACAGGCAACATTCCAATCTCCGTTGACTTCTGCAACGAGTGTATCGCCACAAGGAGGGCAAATGGCATGAAGGATTCCGCAATCATCACGTTCTCTGAAATCAAGGCGAACAACTGGTGTTACCTCAGTGACCACGGCTCGTGCAACATCTCGGCGACGTACAGCATCGGCAACGGTGTGGAGGAATCGATCGACAAGACGGGTGACATGGAAGTGGCCTTGAAGTTGACTTGGAAGGACATCGCCCTTTTTGCCTTCAACAACAAGGATTCGAGCTTCTCCACCCTTTTCCTGAAGTTTTTCAAATCGGCAAATGACAGTATCGCCGATGGCAATATTGACAATTTCCTTTCCGGCTTGTACGCTAACAACGCCGTCATTGATGTTCATTTGGCCAACGGTTGTCGATACGATTGTATCGTCGATAACCATTGTTCCTTCGCCGGCTTCTACGTCGCCGACGTTTGCTACTTTCATTCCCGGGGTGACGAGGCTCGTCGTCATTTTAATCATCTCGTAGCACTGTTTCTTCGCCGATGCGAAGCCTTGTGCTGTTTTATTGCGAGGCACGCCCCCTTTTCAACCCATCACATGCCATCGTTTCAATTCAAACGCTCAAGTCGATAGCAGCGAATACGTGTTGAACCCTGCTGCTGTTTGTGATGGGAATAAGCGGCAGGCAATCGAAAATCGGTCTGATAAATCGAATGCAATGCGTACCCATTTGATTTCGCTAATGCTGCTAAATGTTCAGCATCGATGCTGTGGATGAAATGAATTAGTGGAACCTTCATGGCAAATAATGTCTCAAAGAAAGCCCTGTCTGCATGCTTTGTTTGAACGCCCCAAGGTGGATTCATAATCGCAATATCCACCTTTGAATCGACTTCTATCGCAGTGCCATCAACACGTCGATGAATTGTGTTGAGGAATTCCTTTCCTTCGACTTCAATTATGTTTTCTTCGATTACATCAAGCGCTGTTTTGTCACACTCGACCATCGTGACTTGTTTTGCTCCGAGAAATGCAGCACCGATTCCAAGAACTCCATTTCCTGCTCCTAAATCCAGAATGTGTTTGCCTTCAAGTGAATCGCCAAGATTGATTTTAGTAAGCCATGCAGCAGCCAGGTTTCCTTCTGTTGGATATTGCTCAAGTTCAACCGAATGACAAGGATGCGGTTTGAGAGATGAGAGTCGCATCGCAAGATGCCGTTGGCGCATAACCTCACCAACGTCGTTGTTGTTGACCGAAATTCTGTTGATTAAATTGCTGTTGCTGTTGCATGCGAGCAGCATATTCTGCTTGTTGCATAGCTTGTTGATTACTGATCATCAAAGCAATTTGGCGGATTTGTTCAGCCTCGATTCGCAGTCTTGCGATGAGTTGATCGCCAGGTTGTTGGCCGCCACAGAAGCGGCAAAAACGAGTTCCGTCGTTTTGTGATTGCCCACATGTTACGCAAAAACCCATTTCTTCACCATCCTTTCCTATCTGCTGACAATTATCAACCTTTCACTCTCTCATGCTTGGTTAACCCATTGAAGTGAGTTGTAAAAATACAGGCCATGTTTCAAACCCAACGGCCGTTGCACGTTCGTTAATGATGTTCCATCGTGGGTCATCCATCATTTCACTTGGCTCGATTCCGTTGGAAAGCAGTTCTGAAACGAGTGCTCTAAATTCGATTTCGATTTCAGATTGTTGAGGTTCAGGCTCCTCTGGGACAGACGGGAGAGGAACAGTTTCTACAACTGGGTCAACAGATTCTTCAACAGAGTCCAACTCTTCGCCAGCTGCTTGCATTTCTCCAAATCCAGTATCAGTTGCCTTTGTAATCGCATCCTCTACGTTTTGTGGTTCGTTTGAAGTCCCATCATCTATTGATGGGAGGGGGACTGAGGCATGTTTTTCGATAACAACCTCAGATTCCATGACGATTTCAGGTGGAGCAATTTCTGAAACTTCAACCTTCTCTTCTTGAACAACTGGCTCAGGTGTTGCTGGTTCTGCAGCACGACCAACACCGAGCACTTCGGCTTGTTGTCGAGCAAATTCTGCTGCCTGTTTCCTAGGAAGACTTACGAAGCATTTGTTTGGAACGGATGTGGGTGGGAACGGCAAATAATAGCGTTCAATTGCAGGAAGGTCAGGATGTCTGAAACAAAGCATATTGATGTTTTCAAATCCTCTTTGGGCAGGGACATCTACAGAGAATGGGACTGGCTGAATGGTTATCGACGCTCGAACCCATTTTTCAGTTGTAACAAGATGTTGCATCCATGGCCCCAAGTCACTTGTTGCGAGATCGAGGAACTGAAATGAAGCATCGCGAGGGTCAAGCCCTTGTTCTTGCAAAAGTCTTGCTTCTGCTCTTGGTCGATGGAAGACACCTATGACGGGTTGGCCGTGTTCTACCATGTCACCATGTAGTTCCAGAATCTTGCGTTCTCTCCGAGGACAAATCAACATGATCTGCATACGAGTTGCCTCGTTATCATAGATTTCTCCCCACCGTTTTGTTGCTTCAGATTGAAGCCCATCGATGGTCATGTTTGGAATCATTGCGGTTATGCCCATACCCTCACCGCTCCGATGAAACATTGCTTGGATTTATGTCTACTGATGGAATTTTTCCTTTTGCTAAGGCAAGTTCTGCCAACAAAACGACGCCTCCTGCAGCTCCGCGAATTGTGTTGTGAGAGAGTGCTCTGAATGTGATGGTGTTCCCCGATACGTTCTCAAGATGAACGCAAGTTTCCATGCCAGCAACCAATTCTTTGGAAGGATCTGGGTTTGAATTTTGAGATGAACCCCAGAGATGTCTTGCCCTTGTTGGCGATTCGTCGAGAACTATCATCGGTGAGTCTGGAGCACTCGGAAGGTTTCTCAGATGATTGTATTCCTGCGATTCGATGAGGGACTTAATTCCCTCATAAGTTATGTCTTGTTCAAGTTCAAGTTCGACATTAACAATGTGCCCTTCTTCAGCATCAACTCGCTTACAGACAACATCCCATTCAGCGTTAAGTTGTAAAATACGTTCTGCTTCTTCAATCAACTTCTCCGCTTCGCCTTCTATTTCGTTGTCAATTGCTGCTTTCCTTTTTTCATCATCAAATAAGAGCGTCCAACCTGCTCCAGACAATGCTTGCTCACTGCGTACCTTTACCCCTTTGATGGTATGATGACTTGCGATGACATGGAGTGGATGAAGTACAGGAATAAGTGTACAGTTTGTGGCACAAGCAAGTCTACCCAAATCCCCTGGCCAATGCTCGAGTGCTTCAGGATTCACATCTGCAACAACGAGTGGTACTTCAGGGTGCATTCGATATGCACTTGCATTTGAAAATACGACCAAACCATTTCTCGACAAAAGAAATTCAATTTTTTGTGCTGGGCCGCTAGGTAACGCACTGAATACGATTGCTACGTCGAGAGATTTCAGCATCTGATGGAGGTCCGGTGAATGAACGTCGAGTATTGGCTCAGATACCCCGCTCAAAGCCTCAGGTCTAGAGTGTTGAAGTCTCCAAGGTACTTCGGCGAGCAAACGTCCATGATTTTGTCCTGCAACAGCAGCTAATTCGAACCATGGGTGATTTGCGAGCCTTTGCTGCATTCGCTGTGACACAAACCCTCCGGCACCCAAAACTGCAACACGGGTCGAAGCCATGGTAATACTAAAGCATGGCAGTTTTAGTCCCTTGCTCGTTTGATAAGGTGGGAAAGCATATCTTCAAATGCTTCATTTCTAACGCAATGCCATGGAGAACAAATCTACCATCCAAGCTTTTGCCCACTGTGACGGCCCATGTGGCGTCTACGATCCTGCTAGTGCCCGTGTTGCGGCCGAAGCAGTACAATCAATGACCAAGAAGATGGTTGCTCTAAGCGAAAGCGGTGCAGATTCAGGATCAGCATCCTACATCAACACAATGAGTAGATACGCTGCCATCAAGGAAGAAGAATCACAAAAGTGCAAGCATGAACTTCTTGTTCTTTGGACCGATTTCTTCAAGCCTCAACACCTTGAAGCAAACCCAGACCTTCACACCACCTTCTGGCAAGCAGCAAAGCTTTGCTCAGCATGTAAAGTCGAAGTTTCAGAACAACATGCTCAAGAACTCATGGATGCAGTTGAAAACATCCACAAAATGTTCTGGTCCGTAAAGGGACGAGAGGTCTCTTGGATTCGTGCTAGTTGAGGGTTTTTAGTTTGGCCATGATAGCTGTAGTCGTCATCGGCGACAGCATGTGGCCTACGCTACGAGACGGTGATACCTTTGATGCCGTTTCTTACACAAATCAAGTGATCAACAAAGGAGATATCGTAGTCTTCAATGACCCTACCCATCCTTCACGAATCTGTGTAAAACGGGTTGTGCATGTTAAACAAGATGGATTGTTTGTCGAAGGTGATAATCCAGATCCAACCGCTTCAACCGATTCCCATAACTATGGTTTAGTTTCCTTTGACCTATTGATTGGGATGAAGCGATAACTTTCCTCTTCCAAGTTCAGCATCGACTGGGCGAGGGAACAATCTTCGAATGATGAGTTTCTTCAAAATGGAGGAACCATCTCGTATTGAACCGAGTTTTGGTTCACCTATTCGTGGTTGGTATTGTATTGGATAGTTGCGTAGTTGAATATTAGCAACTGCACATTCAGCATACATTTCAGCTTCGATTTCAAAATCCATACTGTTGAGGTTCATCTTACTGATTGATGCTTTATCGAACACCCAATATCCGCTACAAACATCGTGTATTTCTAATCTAAATAGCATGACTGCAGACCATGTCAAGAGATGATTTCCTATCCAATTTTGTGCTGTCATCGCATGCGGATGCATTTGATTTGTAAGGCGATTTCCAACAATAATTTGGCCTTTTCCAAGCAAAGGAAGCATGTTTAACATATCATCCGGATGGTATGTACGATCTGCATCAAACATAACCACTGCATCATAATCGTTCTTAATTGCATATTCAAATCCCACGCGAATGCCTTCACCTTTCCCTTTCGTTGGTTGAACAAGAACAACGCAACCAGCTTTTTCACCGATTTCCCTTGAGTTGTCAGAACTATTTCCGTCAACGATAACTATGCTGGGGGACCAACCTAATTCTCTCAATAATTGGTGAGGAATCGCATTGAGGACTATTTCTAAACCATCCTCTTCGTTGAGGACGGGTAAGAGAATCATCAGTTCTTTCACGACCTTAGCCTCACTCGATTGTTTTTCATGCCTTCGCTCATTCAGCCTCTAAGACCTCGAAATGGTGAATTCTTAATCCAGTCGAATCAATAATTTGTTCGCTTCTTCCAGAAAAGCCGAGTGGATTAATCCACCATTCACCATCGCTTTTGAGATTGATTGAGATGTTGAGTTGTTCATCAAACTGAAGCGTGTTGCATACATACCTCCATCCACTTTTGTCCTCTGGTGTAAAAGAAACTTGATTGAATTGAATCGTGTAGTCGAGTCCAGTTCCAATTTGTTCATAGAGAAGACATACGTTGAATCGACCCCTCAGACCAGCATCATCGATTGCTTCTCTCCATTCGATTTCCCCTTGTTTTGTCATTACCATTCTTTCTTCACCGAGTGAAAGGAGGTCGCTGTAACGATGGTTCCTCCAAGGATCTTGTTCTAAATCACATCCGCTTGCATCAATGCATGGTATTTGAGATAAATTCGACACAACAGCCACGCGTTCTGGGGACGGAGCATCGTACAGTTTCCAGAAACGAGCTCCATCGTAACTCCTCTCGACAGACCAATGAGGGGATGTGGCAAGATAAGGTGCAAGGCTTCCAATTGGACTCGAAACAGCATATCCGATATCCAATTCCCGCAAACGCAAGATGTCATCGTTTCGAATTGCAGCTGTAGCCTCCTGTTGAATCTCATGATCCAGCGTTAATAGGCCAAGTGTGGGAATGCTCGTGGTTCTGATATTCGTGGCAAATGAATAGGTATGTCCCCAGTGAATATTTTCAGAATAAATGATTTCGTCAGGTGGATTCTCTTCGAGCCACATACGCAATTTCTCATCACCAGATGTTGATGCATGAAGTTCTTCGTGTTGGGAAAGCTGAACAAATAATCCTGCTGATAATATCGATCCCAAAATCAAACCGCTTAGGCACATGGCGGAAATGATTGGCTTGTAGTAGGGGTCCATATCACGATTAAGCCATGCTCGTTCTCCATCAACACTCGTAAGAGAAGTGGAACGGCTGGCTATCAGTCCTACGATGAGTGCAAGTGGCACATGATAGGCATGCAAAGCCATTGAATAGAGTGTGTATGACAGAAGACTCAAGATTTGAACATTTGTAAAGCCATCAATCAAATGGACGAATGATAGAATCCAGAGAGAGCCCATCCACAATGAAAGAAGCCGTATCTCCTTTGATTTTCGGCCGAGCCATAAACCGAATGCTGCCAACATCATTAACGGGCCATTGTACATCAGCATCGGTTTACCTCCTTGCCATCCATATTCAGCAAAAACTGGTTCTTCCAACATCCTCGGTGCAAAGAAGATTAAGGCGATGATAAACATGACACTCATGATGATAATGGAAGAGATGAAGACGTGTTTGCTTCGATCTTGTTCTTCTTCATCCATACCTGTCCTCATAAGAATACTCGCCAGCAACATACAAGCCAGGTAAATGGCTCCGGTTGGATGGATGAGTACAGTAAATGCAGCCGTTGAAATGAATGCAATGATGTGAGCGCGAAGGGATTGATGATATGGTCGAAATACAACCAATATACCCACGATGAGTCCAAGTTGACTCGCTACAGATGGATAGCCTGAGTCGAATACCTTTGCGAAAAGTGCGAGTGATCCCCCCATTGCTAATACAGATGAAGCGCCTGCTCCCAGTCGATCCATACTCCCCCATATTCCCAATAGGATGGCAAGGAGAGAAATGTGTCCTAGAAGCATTGAAGTTTGCTCAATAGAACTTCCTGTTAGTTCGGATAACCACGCCAAAAGGCTTGGGAAGGCTGGCGGGTAAGTCCAAACTCCAGAATTTGGACTGGGTAGGTCGAATGATCCCGATGACCCAACATTTGCAGCAAGTGTCCCAAATCCGACCCAATCGACTCCAAAAGGTCGTTCCAATAGCAATAATGGAATCAATGTCATTGCACAAAAGAAACCCGCTAAAATCTGAAGCATTGGATTACGTTGTTGTTGAAACCAACGTTGTGCTTGAACTTCTTCTTCAAGTTCCGGTTCAGATTCAGAAAGAACCAGCCCATGCATGGCTGCCTCAAGTCGTTGCCAATGCGTATGTCGAGTCTTTTCGATGTGAATTTTTCGTCGTAAAAAAACGATGGAACATGTGTTTAGCAAAAGTATCGAAACCGTTACTAAAGGAATGCTCCACAATTGAAGAACAAACAACATCCCTGATGTTCCATAAAGTACGAGTAAACCCAGAGGTAAGCAAAGTAGCGATTTTCTAAACGTATCTGCAGCCCCATCAAGAATACGAGTTAATGCCAATCCAGGAGGTATTGATGCGAGGACAATAATGCATAATGCCGCCCACATGAGTCGTGGCTAAACCTAATGGGTCATCAATTTCATCCATGAACTCATAGGTGGGATGCCTGTCTTACAATCATGTGGGGATGTTCAGACCTTGCAGGTTCAGGGAAAAATTCGTTTCATCCAATTGTTTCTCTTCCCGATCACTACTGGGTGCTAAATTTACAACGACCTCAAATCGATTGGGCAAATCCTTACGCTTTTACAATCGGGCGGTATGACGAGGATAGAAAGGGAATGTATACGCAGGAATTGTTCGCAGGGGAGCGAACCATTCACGTTGGTTTAGATATTGGTGCACCCGCCCAAACCCCCATATATGCATTTGAAGATGGTTTTATTCATTCTTTTGCCGACAATGATGGAGATGGATCTTATGGTCCAACAATCATCACAGAACATTCCATCCAAATTGATGGTCAAACGACCACATTATGGGTACTTCATGGTCATCTTTCGCGTGAATCTCTTAATGGTTTAAACGCCGGCGATCCTATCATTCGCGGTCAAACGATTGGTGCAATGGGTCATGAGAATGAGAACGGTGGATGGCCTCCACACGTGCATATTCAACTCAGTTTAGAAGAGCCTGAAAAAGCCGACTTGCCTGGAGTTGTGACTCCTGAGAATAGAGACCAAGCGTTACTCAATTTCCCTGACCCAAGAAATATCTTGGGAATGGTCTACTAGCACTTAGTTCGCTAGGTGACCCTTCAAGGCTAGAATTGGTGCAATTGCAGCAGGGTCTTTTCCGTGGATAAGTGCAAGTGCAATTGTCAACCAATCCATGACGATGCAGTGATGGAGCATTGCTTCGAGAAGAGAAGGCCCTTCTCCGTGAACTTTCCATGCGAAATCAGTAGGTGTATGTTCAATCATCCAATCGACTCGTTTACGCACTTGAGGTGAGATTCCATCCCATGTGATGAATAGGACTGCCTGTTCCTCTCTTGCAGGATCGCCATCCTCTCCAATGCCTCCCCATGCAACAATCTCGTTGTGATTCATTTCTGGTATCGCTCCGATTCGTGCAAATCGGCCTGAATTTTCATTAATTTGATTTTTGAATCGAATGAGGACAGGTTGCAATTCTTGAGGTCCCAAAAGAGCGAGTGTTTGTGTCGAAAGTGCTTGGGCTAATGCAAGTATATCGCTTCCCTCTTCTTTCCGGAAATCATTCGCATCAGATGCGTAATGAAGGCGGAGCATCATCGATTCAAATTCCTTTTCACTTTGGCGAGGGAGGATGCCAAGGTGTTGCATGCAGGCGAGTTGACGCGAAAACAAATGACCGAATGCAGTTCGAGGAGGTTGCCCTCCAATGGAAGGAATAAGGTAACAATTCTCGTAGAGTTCACCCAAACCAGCAAGCATTCCACCAGTTGCAATTACAATCACAGTAGCGCCTTGCTTCAATGCTGTTTCGGTTGCATGAAGGGTCTCTTCGGTATTGCCGCTATGGGATGTTGCAAGGACCAACCAAGATGGATTCCACCACGAAGGAATTCTATAATCTCTGTGTGTAATAAATGGAGTTTCTCCCGCATGATTTGAAAGGGTCGAGAGGAAATCACCACCGGCTGCTGAGCCTCCCATTCCAAGACAAAGAACTCCATTCCACGTTTGTTTTTGGAGTTCAGAAAGCCAAGGTAGGTGTTCAAGATTAACCGCATCCATGCCCTTTTCAAAATCAGTAAAGAAGGTCTGAGTGAACCCAGCCATGCCTTGTGAATCAAGGGTGCTGAGTAGATTCTCGATGTCGATAGAATCTTCGTCCATGAATCATTGAGAGGCTAACCCTTCATAGGGGCTCCTATCAATCCGTATGGTCAAGTGCCATATCATGAAGTGCTATGAATTCCCCTTCAATATTTGCTAATCGTAGCGTCCATGCTCCATCATAATCCCAAGGAAGACGAACTGAAGTCATTTTCCAGGTCTCTGGGTTGAGAAATTCTGCAACAGAGTCATCTTTATTCAATACGTCAACAGTGATATGATTCTTCATCTGAGCAATGACAAGGACGTTGTCGAGATCTCTCCATGTGGCTCCGGTTCGTTCCTGTCGTGCGATACGTTCCATGATTGCACCATCCTTTGACCAAGAACTCGGTCTCCAAAGGTCTCCTCTCCATCGGACCACATCCCCCAAATCGTATCCCGGCTTTCGATAAAGAAGCGTTAAACGAGTGACATCAACGCCATCTTTTCGTCCAACAGTTGTGTTGGTTTCTCCAACTTGGCCTCCCCAGTTGACTGTTAAATGTCGGCCCCAAGCACGAGCAAGACCCTTTGAACCCATGACCACATCGTAGCCACCAGTCACTGAACCTTCACTTGTAATGAAAAACATCGGGTCATCGCTTAAATTCTCAATGACATCATCCAGACTTGCTCGAAGTGTGGTGAGCTCCTCTTCTTCGAGTCTTCTTCCAGTAGAACGCAATTGTACGGTTGCTTCGAAGTAATTGCCTGCCCGTCGAGTGCATGTCAAACAAACTCCGTTGGACATTCGAGCCCGCATAGTAAATTCGTCTTGATAGAGAAGATCGTCGACTACACCTTCAACTTGGAGGTGGAGAAGCGTGTGTCTGTCCGAAACAGTTTGCGGTTGGCAAGCTAATCCGATTTCTTCAGCACGTTCGTGGAATGCAACGTTTCGTTGAATCAGTTCGTCCCATAACTTGTCTTCAGGAACATCAACCCAACGTCCATGCATGTCGATAAGGCCGCATCTGGCACATCGGGTGAAGTTTGTGTTTTCTGGAACTTCTGCAATACGTGTACGTGCTCTTGTGCAAGGTTCACACATTCTGTCCGCAAACAATGGGGGGTCGCTTCCACAGATGAGGCAAAAATCACCACCGAGTCCTTTGGCCATGATATCACCTCACTCTTCGCTTGTAGCATGGATTTGCTCAATTGCTTGGAGGCGTTGTTCCAAATCTTTGCTGCGGGCAAAGACAGTCCATGTCCATATTCCAATGCCAAAGAGCATCCCGATATATGCAACTGCAAGATAGGTCATTCCTTCTGCCATTGTCATCACACCTTGTCCATTGTCTTTTGAATCCTTTCAAGCCGTTGCTCAAGAGAGGTTATTCTCATGCTCATCAGTATGTGGCCAATAATGAATATTGTAAAGGAGATTGCGCCGATGACGAGGATTACGGCCATTTCTCCAGCAAGACTTCCTCCGTCTCCTCCTCCAACAACCGGTCCGGGGTGTCTGATTTGCCACAATCTTGTTGCGACATATGTGACTGGAACAAGAACAAATCCATACAATCCAAAAGTGGAAAACGTATCTCTTGTCTCAACTCCATCTGGTTGTGATTGGCGGCCAAGTACCAAAAAGAGTGCAAGAAATGTAAGTAATCCAAAGGTGTTGAGTCGAACATCTGTCCAATCCCAAGGTACACCCCATTCCGCTGCTCCCCAGACCATGCCGCTCCATACTGTCATAAGGCCAGTTGCTAATCCTGCTTCAGCACCAGCTACGTGCATTCTCCATCCAAGTTTTGAGCGTTTGAAAAACCACATAGCTGAACCCACGAAAAGGAACCCAAAGGCAATGAAAGCAGCCCAAGCAGCGGGTACGTGCCAGTAGAAGATTCGTTGAGCATCTGGTGATTGAAACGCATTGATTGAGACACTAGGGGCTTTGAGCAAGGCTAGGCCTAGGGTTAATCCAATTCCTAGAAACCCGAGGAGGAGAAAACCTTCCGCTCCTCTCTTGCTCATGTCTCTTCCAACCGTTGTCTCTCTTTGAATCATTGCATCTTAGATGAGGTTGGAATCAGTAATCCATTGAACCAGTAATGCAAATGGGAGGATGAGAATAGGCGTTAGTATTCGAGTAAATGCTGCTCTGGGACGAGCTAACCGCGACGAAGTCAAATCCAACATACGGACAATAAACATCGTTGAGATTGTGAGGAATGATCCGATGATTGTCACTTCCCATGATACTGGCATATCCATTGCTAATTGTGTCAGGAGCGTAAGCGCAAATCCAAGCACCGCTCCATGGAGGTATGAGGATGGGATTCCCTGTCTGTGTGCTTTCCACCAAGCCAGCGATCGGTGTTCATGCAGCATCTGTACCATACTATCGCCTACCAATCCTGCAGCAAATGCAGAACTCAATATGAGTCCAGACCTTTGTATTGTTCCGCTATCAAGTTTGGTTGGTTCGACAAGAGCAAGAAGAATTCCTAATGTCAATAAACCAGCAATCCCATTGAATGCTAATGTAGCCATAGTACGATTGTTGTAGACGATTCCATTTCGAAGTGCAATCATCGCCTTGGAAGGTTGATGTGGTGCATGGTCACGAACAATTTCCGGTGTGCTTTCGCGAGGGATTTCAGTCATCCCTTCAGCATTAAATTGATGCGTTGCACATTGTTCAAACTCATTATTGTGGCTTGCAATGAGAATCCCATGCCCTTTCTGTCTCAAATATTGGACGTCCTCAATTAGACTTGTTCGAGAGGCTTGATCCAACCCTGAATCTGGCTCATCAAGAAAAATCAGTAGAGGGTCTGATGAGATGAAACCAGGGAGGAGCCCTGCTATCATCGCCACTTTTCTTCGCTGACCGCCAGATAGTTGAGCGATGGTATCATGCTTCCTATGTTTGAGATTATACCGTTCCAAAATGGAATCCATTTCTATTCGAGAACCTGTGAAATCCATTGATGTAAGAAGATGCTCTTCGATGCGTTGACTCCCCATACATCCATCTGCTTGGAGTGTGAGTCCGAAGGGGCGTGAGGGTTTGTTGCTTCTACCTGCCTCGTCGATCAAAAGTTTCCCATGATGTAGCACTGAACCGGATTCAAGAGGGATTAGGCCTGCTGCAGTTTCGATGATTGTTGACTTTCCTTCACCGTTTGTTCCGTTGAATAAAATCACTTGCCCACTTGAAACTTGAAGATCAAGGTTTGACAGAACCGTTTTCATTCCTCTACGAACGGTTACGTTGTTCAAGTCGAGCAACGCCTCGGTCATGGTCTGGCCAAGCATCGCCTATGAATGAATGCTGCGACAGGACAAGACCCATTAGAAACGAGCGATTCGGACTATTATGGGGCAGATGTTGATGGCAACATTTGGTCCTATTGAATGGGTTTTACTGGCCATATGGATTGTTGTAATTTCGGCTCCGATTGTGTATTCTCTAAGAAATAAAACTCCTGTTGCGTTGGGAATCTCTGTCGCTTTGCTTCTTGGCTACATCATCCAATATTCTTTTGTCGTAATGGAAAACTATGACATTGAGATTCAGTTTGTGTGGGCGGATTTCATGCTTATTCCTACTCGGATTGATTCTCCTACTTGGCTGCATACACTTGCTAGTGCAGGTTTTTTACACAGCCAAAGTGATGTTACGCATGTACTTGGTAACGTTTTGGTCATTGCCCTTGTTGGTATTCCACTTGAACAACGACTTGGCACGAATCGTTTTATTGTCGTCTATGTATTGGGTTTGTTGGGAGGTTCTGTTGCATGGGTCTTGTTCAATATTGACTCTTCAACGCCTTCATGGGGCGCATCAGGTGCTGCATTTGGGTTGCTTGGAGCATACCTTTCTGGATGGCCAAGAGATGAAATTCCGTTTCCTCTTATCCTGATTCGGCCTTGGCCAGTAACAATCATTGCACTTTTCTACTTTGGATTCGAATTGGTTAGAGCCTTCTCGACAGTTGGTCTTGGAACGTATTCCACAGTTGCTCACATGGCTCATATTGGAGGATTCGTGCTGGCGTACGCTGCAGTTCCGTTCATTGCCAGAGGTGGCCCATATCCACTCGGCGTCGTCGATGGAGGGCCAAAGGGATTCGGAAACGCCCGGGCTCGTCTTGACAGAATTAAAGCAAACATGGTCGATCTCTCAGAACGGGATGATCCATGGACTGAACTCGGGTATGATTTGCCAAAGAAATTGAAGGATCCTTTCAGAAAATTAAGAGAGGCTTCGGATGAAGCAGAAACGCGCCTTGCTTGGATGGAACACATCGCAGATAGTGGCGAATGCCCAGTATGCTCTTCTTCCTTGGGGATGGTTGAGCGAAAAGACGGCCCTCAATTGCAATGCTCACAACAACCGTCTCATCTTTCATGGCCTCAAAATTAGGCCCAAAATAGGGTCTTCGATTGAACGTTAGAACGATAGCATCAAAATAGGCGAGGTGTTGGTCTATGTTGGCCATTATGTCGAATCTACACTATCAACAGTCACGAGCGCCAGCATTTTTGTTGGTTTTTCTCTTGCTATTGGTTCCCTGTGCAGCGTTTGTAAGTTCTCAAGATAACGTCGAATCTCCAATTGAAATCACACATGCTCCGGCAATTCTTGTTGATGGCTTGCCGCCGCTTGAATGTGGTGATGAAATCTGTGAACGCCCTCTTCGAGAATACCTCCGGGACGGGCGTCCGGCAGCCCAAGAATACGGGTGGTGGAATTCTTTTGGACCAGATTTAGATTGGAACGGAATGGATGATCGCTTACAACGTGTTCTGGACGGGATGGATTCTGTCTCCCCAACAGCAATAATTGGGCCCGATGGCAAGAAAACCGTTGCAATCATTGTCAACTACGCTTGGCATCCCACCGATACTGAAATCTCTCAACTCCAGAGTGTTCTCAATCAACATGGATGGATTGGCGAGGAGAACGGAGCATGGTTCTCAGAACTAAGAAGCATAGATTCTCTCGTGGTTGACAAGGTTCCAGTTTCCGCTTTAATGGATATTTATTTCTTAGAAGGAGTGGTTGTAGTTGAGATGCAAAATGTCATGGCTCCCTCAAACAATGTTGCTGCAAAGGCAACAAAAGCTCGCGTATCCGACCAATATCCATACTCCGTTTGGGCTCAAGGTTACACCGGAGAAGGTGTCGTCATTGCGGTATTGGATACTGGAGTGGATAATGAACATCGTTCTCTGAACGACTTTGATGATTCAAATGATGATCCAAATGAAGATGCCAATTCCTATGACGACCAGAAATGGTTCGGAGGGTTCGACGCAACGAGTTTTAATCCGGTACAAGATGGTTCAGAAGATCCTAATGATGGTAACGGGCACGGGACGCACGTAGCAGGATCTGCTCTAGGTACTGGAAGTTCTACCGGAAACCACATTGGAACAGCACCTGGTGCGGGACTTATCGATATCAAAGTCCTTACCGACGGTGGCGGAACAAATTCTCAAGCAAGTCTTGCTGGACTTCAATGGATGATTAACAACAAAGATACGAATTGGGGTGTGGACAGTGACTACCAAGGGATTCAAATTGGATCGATGTCATTTGGCTCGGTCGGTACTCCATTAAATCCAGGTGATAGAGGTGATAACGGTACGAGCGCTGAAACCAATTTGATCAATGCTGCCACTGAACAAGGTATCGTTTGTGTTGTCGCTGTAGGAAATGATGGAAGCAACCGCATACCTTCCCCTGCTAGTGCTGACGGAGCAATCACAATCGGTTCGGTCGATGACAAAAATACCGTGGATCGAGTGGATGATGAATGGGCGGAATACTCCAATTTCGGCCCACGCTTAGATGATGGCGATGATGATTCCATTGATGAAATGAAACCAGACATCACTTCCTATGGAACAAATATTATGTCAGCCACAGCGTCAATAGGCTTTGCAATTCCTGGTTCTGTGGCTTTGGCCGATAACGATTATGACGAAAAAGACGGTACGAGCATGGCAACACCTATTGCCTCTGGTATCGTTGCTTTGATGCTAGAGGTGGGTGATGAAATAGGACTCTCTTTGACTCCGGAAAAGATTAAACAGATTCTAAGAGATTCTGCGGAACAACGAGGTGATGTGTATAGTTCTTCTATTGACGAAAAATGGAACGAAACCTATGGGTCTGGAATCATAGATGGCGCATGTGCCATTGATATCTTGCTAGAACGAATCTGTGGCAATGCACCAACGAGTATTGTGAATGTAACTTTTCCTTCCGAAGGAGCCTGGCTGCTAAGCGGGGATACAACACGAATTTCAGGTGATGTGAACAACACGGATAGAGACTTTACAAAAGTCGAAGTTTTCATAGAACAACATTATCCTTACGTGGATTCAAATAATGATAATAAGCATGACAAACCTCCTGTGATGCTCATGAATTGGACAGAAACAAGGGGTACGATCGATGCTTGGTTCTTGGACGTTCTTATCGAAGATGTTTGGGTCAAAAACAATGACGAAAACATCCAGATTCATGTACGAGCTGTTAATGATGAAGGTAATCTATCATCGCCTAGCATTCGGAAAATACAGGTGTCCCGGATGGTTGTTTCATTACAATCACCTGCCTTGCGAGAGGTTCTAGAAGGGTCTGTCCAAGTCACAGGTCAAGTCGAAGGAGTCGAACATGATCGCATTGAATACCGAATCGATAATCATGATTGGTTATTTGGCACCGCTCTTACCAACAGAAGTGGTAACGGTCAAGATGGGTTAGATAACTGGGAATTCACCTGGGATTCATCAGAGGCTGAGGATGGATCAAGAGATTTATCAATCAGAATGGTTAACAAATCAGGTCTGACCTCTCCAACCACATTTAGAACCTACAATATCGACAACATTCCTCCTGCGCCAGGACTTAGATTCCTAGGGGATGTTGAAATTTTTGATCAACAATTACCCGCTGAAACCGTTTATTCAGGAAGTTTGCTTGAATTGAAGTTCAACGTATTCAACGGAGGTGACAAAAACGCCGAAGACATTCTCGTTCGGCTCAATGCCCCTGGAGAAATTTCTGAAATCTATCCTTCACAAGGGCTCATACCATTGCTGAAGAAGGGTGAATCGGTGGAAGTAACGCTTTGGTGGCTAGCTACGGTTGCAGGCGAACATGATGTGTCGATTGAACTCGATCCGAATAACGTACAAGGAGATCAGGACTTAGACGACAACGTCTTTTCGTTCACCTACGAAATTCTCGAACGACCATCTCAGCCATTATTGCGATTTTTACCGGGTTCTACTACCACGCTCCCAAATATTCCGATTACGAACGAACCCTATGAGATCAAAGTACGTGTAGATAACTTGGGTTCCGAGGATGCGATCTCCCTAATGGTAAATCTTGAACGAAAAGTTCCTGGCGTTGCCGGATGGTTAGAAATCGATAGAGAATCGATTGTTGTCGTACCTGGAGCGACATCAACATCGGGTTATGCTGATGTGAAATTCACAGATATCCATCCTGATAAGGGACCAGTACTCTATCGCGCCACATTATCGGGGAATGGTGTTGAAGAAGAACACAAAATGATTGAATTTACAGTAGCAGTGAGTGATATTCAATTCATTGGTGAAAACACTCTGTCATTATCAAACGAGGAATACCCAGTTGCATTCGCTGGAATCGGCAAATCTACACTTGTCTTTACAGAAACAAACGGAGAACTTCATGTACGTTCTCTAACTAGTGACTTAACTCTCCAAACTGATACCTTGATCGATGATAATTGGGCTGGTGAATTAACTGTATTTGAACGAAGTGACGGTCTCGTGCATGCTGCATGGACAAGTCGAACTGAAAATCAACAAGGCTCCTTTTTCAATGATGTTGCAATGACTTCATTCTCAGAGACGGGGCAGATGCTCCCAGTACATCACCATCTAACTCCAATCAAAATCTCTGAAGGTCAATATTGGGGCTTAGATATAGCAGAAGAGGATGGACTATACGTCTTGTCAGGATACTACCGCAATATCTCAACAGGTGGTTCTTGGAGTGATACTACCTCTATTTTTACGATTCAATCCTTTACTCCAGATATCAAGGAAAATTGGTCGCTTCCAATAAATCACCTTGCGAACATTGACATCCACCCTGATGAAGGCGATTCACTCAGTACCGCTCTTCTGGATGGAGAATTACATGTTCTCTATCAAGAATTGAGAGATGATATATCGGGGGAGGATCGTGTTGGTCTCATGTATAGCCGTGGCGACTTGACCAGCAGTGATTGGTCGTATCAGTTGTCAGTTGGAGATTATGCCTCTTCCTCACAACTCGGCATTCTTGATGTCGATGGTGAAGATATGATTTTTGCTGCATGGATTGAGGGTGAAGGCCGAACTGCTCAAATTGCTCATACTGCAACCAAGGGCAATTGGGTGGAACAAATTCACAGAGTGGAATCTCCGGGTTCAACACAAATTGAATTTTCAAAGCAATCGGATTCGATTGATGTCATTTACGATGAGATTACAGTTTACAGTAGAACAATTCGATATGGCTTAATGACGGATGATGGTAATAATCCCGCTTTTGCGCTCGGAAATGTGATTGGAAATAATGGAAATCTGATTGGCTATTCCACCAATAACATAGACGGAATTGTGTTTACTGAATCGGAGACCGGTCGTATTTCAATGCAGAAATTTGCACTCAATGTTGAAGCAGAATCGGCTGAGCCGAAATCCTTCCTTCAACAGTTACTTGAACCACTTCCAGGTTCTGAATCCACAAAGAGACTCATATTCTTTGGAATACTGGGGGCCATTTCTCTGCTCTTCCTCACAGTAATGGCCACGTTAAGGTACTCTCACAAAGAGGAAGAAGAAAAATCCATTGAAATAGAGGATGCAGATGTTGCAATTATGGTTACTATTGAAGAGGATTCTACGCACTCTGAAGACGAATTGGTTGCAACATTATCACCGTCATCTCCAGAATTTGTGATTGAAATGGAAGAACCCACTCTTCTTGATACGCTTGAAGCCAAGAACGCTTCAGGTGATGGAAGTGCCCGTCTCAACAGAAGAATGCAAAGGAAGCATGAGCGTGAAATTGCCGAGATTGTTTCAAAGAATCCTCCAATGCCAGTTCCTGGTCAACTGAATCCACTTCCTCTAGTGAACACTCCACTTGAAGGGGATCAGGTATTACCATTACTTCCTCCTTTGCCAGAACTTCCTCCATTACGAAGGGAAGTGACTTGCCCTTCATGTCAAGCAAACTTTGTGGTAACGGATATGATGCGCTCTCAACTTGAATGCCCAATTTGTTCTGAGAAATTTAATCTTTAGGTGATTATTGTGTGTGGTATTTTCGGCTATATTGGGGACAAAAATGCCTCACAAGTACTCGTCCAGGGTTTACTCAGACTCGAGTATAGAGGTTATGATTCAAGCGGCATTGTCGTACGTAATGGATCACTTCAGACATTCAAAGAAATTGGGAAAATATCGGACCTTACATCAAGCCTTCCTAAAATGGAAGGGACCATTGGCATCTCTCATACTCGTTGGGCAACTCATGGTGGTGTGACAAAAGAGAATGCGCATCCACACACGAGCGAGGATGGGAAAGTAGCAATCGTTCACAACGGTATTCTTCAAAATTCGAATAAGTTACGAAAACGATTAATGCGTAAAGGAATCATCCTCTCCTCTGAAACTGATTCAGAAGTATTTTGTCATTTCATTTCGATGGAATTGGAAAATGGAAAGTCCCCAATGGAAGCACTTGCAGCTGTTCTTCGAATAGTTCGTGGGACTTGGGGTCTTTGTGTACTGTTCAAAGATCATGATATGATTTTGTGCGCCCGTAATGGTTCTCCACTGATTATTGGCCGTTCCTCAGATGAACTGTTCATCTCCAGTGATCCTCATGCTATCCGAGAACACACAAGTGAAATGTTTGCTCTTGACGACGGGCAAATCGCTCGACTTGATCGTGAAGGTTTCGAAATAATGCTTCCTGAAGGTACACCCGTTGAGTCAAACCCTCTTGATATTGATGAAGAATGGGGAGTCAGTGAATTAGGAGATTATCCCCATTTTATGCTGAAAGAAATTCATGAACAATCACAATCCTTGCAACATTGCATTAGTGGGAGATTGCGCCATTCATCAGGATCGGCTAATCTTGGTGGATTAGACCTCGCACGGCACGATCTCACATCGATTCCTCATGTTCGTCTCATTGGTTGTGGAACTGCATTACATGCAGCTCAAATTGGTCAGTTATTGATTGAGAAATGGGCACGTATACCTGCAGTTTCTCATGTTGCAAGCGAATTCAACATGAATGACCCTGTCATTAATCCCAAGGCTATGCATTTTGCAATTTCCCAGTCAGGGGAAACTGCTGACACCCTTTCTGCTGTAAAAGAAATTCAACGTAAGGGCGCTGATGTTCATGGTGTAATCAACGTCGTTGGTTCAACAATTGCTCGTCAATGCGGTAAAGGAGTGTATATCCATTCAGGCCCAGAGCAATCAGTGGCATCCACGAAGGCGTTTACAAACATGGTGGGAGCTCTCTCTCTTTTCGCACTGAAGTTAGGTCGTGGAAGATATCTTAACCTTACAGAAGGAAAGAAAATCGCAAAGGGAATGAAGGATTTACCAAAGAAAATCGAATCTTATCTTGCAAATCAAGGACCAATTGCAGAGGCAGTTGATGCCATTATTGGTGCTAAAAACGTTCTATTCTTGGGCCGTGGGGTGTCATCTCCCGTCGCTTCAGAAGGTGCACTGAAGTTGATGGAGATTGCTTATATTCCATGTCTTGCTTATCCCGCTGGTGAAATGAAACATGGTCCAATTGCATTGATAGAAGAAGGGTCGCCAGTGGTTGTTATCGCTCCAAATGATGGCGTTCAAGACCGAACTCTCAATGCAATACATGAGTGTAAAGCGCGTGGTGCCCGCATTATCTTAATTCATGAAGAAGGAGATTCAATCTCAGAAATTGGAGATATCAATATCTCTGTTCCAAAAACTCATCCAATGCTTTCTCCACTGATTACTGTTCTACCGACTCAACTTATTGCATATCACACTGCACTGAAACTCGGGAACGATGTCGATCGACCTCGCAATCTTGCGAAATCAGTAACCGTTGAGTGATTAAAGAACAGTAAATCGCTGTTCACTTTCTTTCCAATCGAATGGCTTGTATCCTAAGGCGTGTCGTGTATGGCGCATCTTAACGATTCCAAGTTTACGCTGAACATCATCACCTTTCCGATCCATAACAAGGTGAATAACCCCATCTGAAAGATAGTCTTCAACACCATATTCTCCGAATTGTTTGTGATCTTCGCCTGTCATTTCACAGATGAAGAAGGATGTTAATTCAAGTCGTCGAACAGCTTCAAAGAGTCTGAAGATTTCATCACGTGGGTTTTCCATTTTGGTTAATGTAAAGAATGCTCCGAGCGAATCGAAAACTAGGAGTTCAAATCCAATCGACTTACGGTAGTTTGTTAATTGTTTGATGAGTTGTCCCATCCAGTCAACACGATTACTCATTCCCTGCTCATCCAATTGAACACGAAGATCGGATAGATCGATAATTGCAATTCTGTTTCGAACTCGAGGGTCATCAACATTCATCCCCATGTTTGACATGTGGGCTCGTAGTGAATCCTTACCTTGCTCTAAGGTCACATAAATTCCACTTGTCTCGCCATAGAGAACTGCGTTATACAGGACGGAAAATGTTACACTAGATTTCATAGCTCCTGAGGCACCTGCTACGATACAGATGTGTCCTTTTGGAATTCCTCCTTGCATCTTTTCATCCAATCCTTCAACGTGGGTTGGTATTCGTTTCATGGTGTCCATTGTTGCGCCCCGTCTTGAGGAAGACAATCTGCCCTTTGAAACACACGCTTCGAACGTTTGCAAAATCTGATGAAGGGAATCCACTTAGAGTAACCATGCGCATCCTCCTTGCATCAGCATCAATTCGCAGGGGACTCATTCTGCAGGAGCGGTATACAGATGTTGTACAAAGAGCACTTGTAAACGTTAACGAAAGCGTCCCAAGAGGTCCGATTTCAGATCAGGTTCGAGAGGTTTCGTTAAGGAAATCAAGAGCAGTCTCATTTCCTATTGACGAAGATGTTGTCATCGTTGCAGATACTCTTGTCGAGGACCCTGATGATGAAAACACGGCTCTCGGTCAGCCCAGAGATGTTTCACATGCAACCAGTATGCTCATTCGTTTACGTGGCAGAAGACATCGGGTATGGTCTGCAACATCGGTATATGCCTTGGGTCAATGGAACACGACAATCGAGTGTGCAATCGTTGAATTCAGTGATTTTTCAGATGATGCATTGATTGAACTCATAGAATCGAACTCATGGAAAGGGAAAGCGGGTGGCTATGACCTTGCCGGATTAATGGGTAAGCACGCTTCACTGGTTGAAGGTTCAGAATCGACTGTGCTTGGATTCACAGAAAAGTCGCTTGAATATCTGGACCAGTTGAGTCAATTACTTTGACAAGAACCGATTGTAAAACATTGGGATGCGATGCCAATTGGCATTCGGGAAGAAGATATGCCTTGCTAAGAGATATGTTAAGGATAAAATGCCAACGATCTGAGCCACAGCCCAGCCAATGAATGGAACGTAGTTTTTTCCAGTTGTGAGCACATTCTTGTCATAGAGAGACCAACAAATTAGGACTGCTCCAATCATCAATGAGAGGAAGGTAATCCAAGGAGTTGATCGATTTGCTAATGAAATATGCAAATGGTCTTCGTGTAAAAACAATGCAAAACCCCAGACGATAAGGAATCCAGAACTCGCTAGAAGCAACCAGTGAGCGGGTTGAATGCCCGCTTGCCCATCGTGACCTGTCCAGATTGGTCCAATCGAGATGACAGCTAAAACCGGGAGTAAGAGATATCCTCCTAGGACCATTCTCGAATGGGGCTTTGCTAGAGGGCCAAAGGAAAGTTGAAGAATTCGTTTCGGGTCAATAATAAAGAACATGAGTATGAATAACGCCGTAAGAGAAATGTCAACAATATCTTCTGATACCAAACCTCTTCCTCTTAGTGTGCTGATTACAATATGTGCTAAAGCAATGATGAAAAACAAAGCGAACTTGAATTGAAGAGATTTAGGCTTCGTAACCTCCCATCCTAATCGACGGTTGAAGTGTGATAACAAACATGTCGCAATTTGCATGCATGAGAAAAGAGCGACTGTAAAGGCAACTCCAAGTTCAATCATACCGCCAAAACCTCTCAAGAACCATGATATGATGACAACAAGGCCACAAATGACGAGCAGGATTCCAGGCGTGTAGGAAAATACTCCGACTTCATCGACTTCATTTTTGGTTCGAAATACGTCGATTGCTGGACTGGCCAGCGAAAGTAGAGAAAGAGAAAGAAGAATGATTCCGATTCCAGACAGCTCGATTAACAAGTCCCAGTCTGTTGAGAATACACCAACTAGAATGAACAGTTGACCGAGTATATTGAGCTGTAAAAAGTGACGCATTGTTGTTCGTTCAAATGATGGAATGTTGTACACTAAAGGAAACGTGTCAAAAGCGATTCCAGCCAAAACTGCAATCATTGGTCCAAGTGAAAAATGAACTATGAAGATGAAATTTATTGTTTTCAATCGTTCATCATCATCAAATAACCCATAAGGGGATTTGAAAATCAGCCACGTAATCATGATTGCAAAAAGAAGGAACATCGCAGCTGATGCTACAAACAATTCGAGGTATGAGCCTGCGAATTTCTCCCTCTGTTGTTCAGTCATGCTAATCACTCATTCAACTTGAAGAAGCCGGGTTATCCCGAGTTCGTGCTTATTTCGCTCAACTACAACATCAGATCCTGGAATCAGCAGTAGTTTTTCCTCTGCATCCAATGCAAAAATAGCGACACCAACTCGTTCACACATCGTTCGTAATTCTCTACGACATGCTTGCTGATGAGAGTCCATGTGAACCAAAGGTCGTAAATCTACGATTACAGTATCTCCTTGATTGACTCGTTCTGAAATCTGATTTGTATAAATCCTATATTTAGAATCAGGCTTGACATAACGAAGTGCTCTCTTTGGGCGAATCTTTTCTGTCCTTCCAATCGATGAGAGGTCATGAAACGGTTCACCATCAGGGGTTACCGGGCCAGTCCAGAATGAAGGGGGCGACCTTAGTTGAGCCGATTCTTGGACTTCTTCAACAAGGGGTTCTGTGATTTGTTCTTGTGTCTCTAATGCAGGTTGTTGCTCTACAAGCGCTCTCTGTGGAGGCGGTGTTGGAGCCCCTCCTTCCGGATCGGGTAAGCCAAAAAATTGCCACAAGTTCCCCATGCACGTCACAAATCCAAATCATCAAGTAAACTCGACAGACTGGTTGTGGCTTGGCTTGTTGGAGTCATTGAAGGTGTCGGTTGAGCAACAGGTGCAGGCGGCTGATTTGCTGCTAAGTATTGCTCGCCATAGTACGACCATTGTTCCATCGTCCAGCCTTGTGGGAGTCCACTTGCTGGGAGAGGTGGCCCTTGATTTGTCTGAGGAGGTTGGTCATACGAAGGTTGAGAAACAGGTTGAGACGGTTGTGTTGGTTGTTCAAATGCTGGAGTTTCTGTAGGAGATTCATAGGTTGGCAAAGTAGCTGAATCCCACATTTTACTCGAACCAGTTGACTCGAGTAAATCTTCAGAGGGTGACCGTCGTGTGACTGCTAAAAAGGAAGCAAGGACAAGGACCAGAACGACGAGTAACATGATTACAATCGACATTGTCTCGCTGACACCAAGGGCTTCACTGAATTCTTCCAGAATGCCTTCTGCAGGCTTTTCTTCAACTGAAATGGTCAATGTCTTCGTGCTTGTGGCCAAATCATCATCAGTAACTGTTAGGGTAATCATCCACGTGCCGGCTGGTAAATCGTCAATTGAAATTGAAATACCAGTTGAATCGACATCCCCTAATCCTTCACCGTCTAGATTCGTATCTTCCCATTCAAAGTCCCAAACGTAGAGCATATCGAGAAGATCACCTTCTGTGTCTATTGTATCGAATGCTGTAATGTTAAGCGTATCACCTTCGACTAAGTTGTCGATGGAGCCATTTCCGTAGGTAATCTTTGCAGTAGGGATTCGGTTGTTGACTTTTACAACGGCTGAGAGTGAGGCCTTTTCGCCATCGTCATCCATAACCCACGCAGTGATTGTTCTGTATCCTGATGAATCCCACATTGTTTCTAGACGGTCTCCTTCAACATCACAATCGTTGTTCAGTGTTCCATCAAGGTCACTATCAGTTGTTCCATCAATGTCCCAACAGATTTCCAATGTCTCCATGTCAGAGGCAGTATCAATACCAATTACATCGAATGCAACGACTTCATTTTCCCAAACGGGTAGCCCATCGATCCGATTGATAGCGTCTAAGAAATTTGTCTTAGCAGTTATAGTTGGTGCTACGTTTTGGATTGTGACCATTGCAAGAGATGGCTCAGACGAAACGCCATCATCATCAACAGATCGTACACTGATGACATGCTCACCAGTTGTTGGCCATGATGTGGCTACATCTGATGCTGAGCCATCGGTTGAAACCGTCATGTTTGGCATGAGGTCACTGAGATTCCAATTTAGAATCAGTTGGTCTCGATCATTGAGTGAGTCCGATCCCTGTGCACGTAAAATGACAGTTTGGTCTTCTTCCAAAATCCAGGTTCCATTTGCGTCAAATGGAGTATTTACTCCTGCAATCCATACCTCGATTTCACCAACTTCTGGCGCTATATTCAGTACATTTAGGCTCGAGTTAACTTCGGTCTGAGCACCATCGTCGTCCGTTGCGATTGCCTTGATTTCAATTGGTCCTTCTTCCATAGGGGTAAAGGTACAGGTCGGCTGAGTCAAACCTTCTTGGCAGTTAAGATCGGGCCAAGAAATAGAGACTTGTTGCCCAGATGGAGATGTTGTATCGACGTCACCACTATCGGATGCATCGATTGTTATTTCCGTTCCAACAGGAATTTCGGCAGCATGAGTGAGATTCATGTACGGTGCTCGGTTGAGGATTGTCACATAATTGACCAGGGTTGTTGAATCGAGTTCATCATCTGTAACGATGGTCGTAAGTTCCCAAGCACCAGCGTCTGTCCAATTCCACGACATTACACAATCAGGTGTGGTGATGACATCGATGAGGCCTGGCCGTGATTCGATTTCAAATCGACATTCAACGTCCCCACCATCTGGATCAAATGATGTACGTGCATCAATCAAAACATCTTCGAAGGTGTATTTTCCTGATTCGATGCTCATCGATGCATTTGGCGAGCGTCCAATGAAAATATCAACACTTGCTTGGTTATTACTTCTATTTGCGTCACCAGCAACCAATTCGTCAGGGTCGACAGTAAAGGTCAGACTTTGACTCCCGATAGTGGCTCCTTCTGGAACCGTCCAATCAACAATAATTCGTTGTTCACTGTATGCATCGATTGCAGGGACTGCTTGGCGTATTGCTTGCCCTCCTGGGACAACAACTTCCATCTCAGTTGATGGCGATGTCAGAACACCACGGTTTTGTGCCGGTAATGAGAAGGATAGTAAATCTCCTGGAAGGGCATTGTATCCTATTGATTTTGAGAGTGTTGCAATCTCACTGTCACGAGTTCTTGTAACGATAATGGAATCTTCTTGGGCAACCAAGTCAATGCCTACAACATTCAAATCGATAACAATTGTAGCAACACCAATAATTTCCTGAACTGGATCCCATACAATGACTCCATTGCTGGTGTAATCATCGCTTGCGGTGGTGTCATCCTGAACGTTTGATACGTTGATGTTCTCTTCAATCTCACCGTTACTATCTGTTGTCGGATTAAGTAACGTTCCTGCCATTTCGTAACGTAGTTGAAGATTTTTATTTACTTCTGGAGTGTTATTTGGAGCTACTGCATAGGTGGCATAGATGTCGGACATTGAGTCCGGCAATGTGGCTACGAATTGAGTTGTTACTTCGATGTCCACGTTTCGATCGCCTGGAGTCGTTCTCTTGTTTACGCCAAAGGAATCAACTGGTTCGTAATCCTTGAGTAGCCAATCGATTGTAAATCCTGCAGCGTTCGAGATTCGAATCCATGAGTTGAAGCGAACAGCAGGGCAATACCAATTGAAACCTGAACTCACTCCTGTAGCATTCCATTCGTTTACTTTGTATGACTCATCACATCCTTCGTATTTGATGTTCAAGCCATCTTCAGTTGGAATGCCATCTGTTGTGACCTGCCAAGAGTTGTTTTCAGCACCGTTGGTATCAAATTCAGATGGGTCGAAAAAATCAGAAGTTCCGCTTACGCTTGTTCCTGACATGAACGGCATGTACCATTGATCACCTGTTCGAAGTGGGAAGTCATATCTCTCCTTGGGCGGGTCGTAGTAGGTGTCGAAATTTATGACTGCAATTTTCTGAGTGAAGAGGCCAATATTGAACGGAGCAAAATCAACATCCAATTCGAATTCAGAATTGATTACTGCTTGATCACGGACACGAATAATGTCCTCGCCGGAATAGCCGATCTCAAGTCTACCCGTAGTTCCTTCAAGCGTTGCTCCACTGTTTCCTGAACTGAAATCACCTTCAATTTTGAGTTTATATGCCAGTGTTTGTACGCCATCGATTGTGATGAAAAAGATGTCTTCCACTTCGTAAACAGTATCTCCTGTTAGTGTGTTCAAACTCGCAGAAACGTTTGCTTGTGCAATGAGTTGTGCAACATCAAACTGAGTCTCATAAGTCCACTTGTCCCCTATACGCCAACTTGCAATTTCTGCAACTGTAGTTGATTTCGATGAGGATTCAATGGTTTTTTCATCTTCAAGAATGAATGCATTTTTTGATAACGCCATCATTGAGGTTGTCATCAGCAAGAACAAGACAAATACTGCGGTTGCTCGGTTCGCCATGCTCTGATGTGTACTTCCTCGTACTTAGGATATACTCATTGAGGTCTTACTGCTTAGTCTTGGGAGTTTGATTCTAACCATTGTTGGCCATAGTGTTCCCATTGTTCCATAGTCCAACCTTCAGGGAGGCCAGTTTCTGGTATTGCTGGGCCAGATTGGTTGACTGGCTGGCTTTCTATTGCTTGATCAAAAGCATTGTTCACAGGAGGATCATGAGGTCTATTTCGGCGTGCGGATACTTCGTGAGGCATAAGCCCGACTTCTTCATCACTAAAGATTGCATTTTGACGCTCATCGAGACGTTCCATGGCCCGCTCTCGTCCACCCTTTCGTCGCTGTCTCGTCATATATCCCAATCCCACAAGCAGAATAAGAAGTAAGGAAAGTTGAGCAAGAGGGTTGGCTTCTTCTCCCACCATTAGTGCGCCCAGGTCTTCAGTGAATGTTCGGTCTGGTGGGCCAATTTCTATGTTAATAATTTTAGAGCCTGGCCGTTCTGGATTTTCATCCCAAGCCATGACACGAATCGTCGTTGAGCCCGTTTGCTTGAACATGTGTTCAACTCGCTTCCCTACGGCATCAGCATCATTGTCTTTGATTCCGTCTCCATTAGAATCGGTTGTTGTATCAAGGTCCCAAATGATAGTCAGCTGGTCAAGATCATTTGCAGAGTCAATGGTGCTTGTAGCATCGAGAATGCAATTCTCATATGCGAGGCAATCGATTGTTTTGTAGCGAACAATAGGAGGTATGTTCAACACTTCGACCGTGATGATTTCGCTGACACGAACTCCATCATCATCTGTCACGTGATAGATAACAGTGTGCATGCCACTGGTATTCCAGTGCCATACAAGGTCGTCACCAATAATGTCGCAATCATCATCAGCACCGCCGATGTCATTGGAATCAATACCTGGGTCAATATCCCAGCATCGGACTAGTGAATCGTAATCTGAGGATGTATCTGTTGCATTTCCTGTTAATCTGATTTCTTCCCCTTCAGCAATTGGAAGAACTTCTTCGAGTGGCATAACCACTGGCGGCACGTTGGCAACGCTAACCCATCGTTCGTATGTTCCGCTGCTTGCTCCTTCTGAATCGCTGACTTCCAAACGCATTCGATGTAATCCTGACGTTTCCCACATCATGTCATATTCTGAAACACGTCCATCAAAGGTCATGATGAGATTCGGTTGAGCATCATCAGGCCACCATCGATGAGTAAGCCCTTCTAGATCATCAATCGAATCGAGAGCTTGTCCACGAACCCGTACCATTTGATCTTCTTCAACGTGCCATGTTTGTTGCACGTCCATTGCGATAGGAGTTCCACCATCACTAACAGTGACTGACAAACCATGAGGGTTGATGTTGGTAAATCTGATATCGATGCTCGCAGATGTCATTGAACTGTCATCATCAACTCCAACTGCAAGGAAGGTATGCCATCCTTCGGTAGGTGCTGTCGTGGTACAAACACGGGTGTAATACCCCTCTTCACACTCGGCATTGGGCCAATACACATCGACTACACCAGGATATACATCTTCTGAATCAGTATCGTTTGCATAAGCATAGAGCGTGACTGGATGTTCGACCTTTACCTCAGTTCTTGCACTTACAACTTCGATGTTTGGTGCTCTGTTGAGTATACTAACATTCAATGTCGTTACCGCTTGGTCCTGTTCTTCATCGGTAACGGTTATTGTGACGGGATATATTCCATCGTCAGTCCAAGTGAAATTGAGCATACAATCGAGTGATTCTACTTTCATGTAGGAAAACGAACGTGTTCCATCATCATATGGGACGTTGAAGAGACAAGAGACATCCCCTCCATCTTCATCAAAACTACCACTTGCATTGATGACTGTCTGGACGTTGGTAAATTCCTCAATAGGTTCAGCCAAAGCAGTAGGCAATCGTCCAACAAAGAGCGTAATTTCTGCTAAATCATTATCCGAATTTGCGTCTGCAGAATTGACTTGCATAGGGTCAGCTTCCCATCGTATCGGTACATCGCCAACACTCTGGTCAAGAGGAACTGTCCATGAGAAATCGACTTTGTGTGACTCGTATGTTGCAAGACTTGGTAGTCCAAGGTCAAACGTTGATCCATCGGGGTGATAAATTCGCATTTGTGTCGGAGTCGATGCAGTAATTCCCTTGTTTACCACAGCGACTTCAACAACAAGTTCGTCTCCCGGCAGGACATTGTATCCGGAAAGTGAACTGACAGTACTCAACTCTCCACTGCGGTTGCGAATAATGACGGCACGTTCCTCGTCAGCAATGAGGTCAAGGCCAACTAGGTATTCATCCAACGTAATTGTGGTTGAGCCAACATAATTTCCTGCCTTGGCAACAACGCCATGACTTGCCCAATCAGTATTTGTCGAAGAATAATCAAGCGCATTACCGACATTGATGGTAGCCATGCCAGATCCATTTGAACCGGTTACAAGAGTGGTTTCAGTATCTACGAAATCGAGTTCTACATTCACTCCACTAATCGAACCAAAACAACTTGGATCGAGAGTAACCCAAACATCGAGTGGTGTGTCTAAGGCAGTTAGGGTTCGTTCCGGTTCAACTTCAATGCATTCTACTCTTATGCCTGGGTCGCTGTTGCTATCAGTTCCTGTAGCTCCAACCGGCATGTACTGTTTCAACCTGAAATCAATCGTAAGTCCAACATCTTCTTCGGAATGTCTCCAAGCGAAGTTATTGACAGCAGGACAATACCACCGGTAGCCTGTTGATTCACCGGCAGAATTCCATGATGTAAGTTCGTATGAAGAATCACATCCGCTGTAGGCGATTCCTGAACCAAATGCATTGCGTGGTTGTCCAACCTTTGTGACTTCCCAAGTGGTTGTGTTTGTATCGGAGGTTGGAGGGGGGAACGGGGTGATGTAATCGCTCTGCCCAGACCATGTTGCCGATGCTGTTGTCAGTACAGTCCAACGTTCACCATCTCGAATCGGGAAATCATAGGTTTCTGCACCAGGGCTGTATGTATTGGTGATGGTGATGTCTCCAAGCAGTTGAGTTAATGATCCAATTCCATACGGTACAAATTTGATGTATAAATCCAAATCATTCCGAACGGAGGCAAAATCACTTACTCGAAGATATTCAGTTTGAGCGAATTGAATCTCTGCGTTACCTGTGTATCCCTCAAGTTCAACACCACTCTTATCGAAATCCGCTGTCATTCGTAGTTTGTAGACCCATTCTGAGCGATTATCGACTTGAAGTTCAAGGATTTCAGTAACTTCTGCGATTGAATCGCCATTGATTTCACCAACGTTTGCAGAAACCCCTGTATCCGTAATAAGTATGGAAGGATCGAATGTTCCTGAATACACCCATTTGTCCCCAATTCTCCAGGTGGGGACATCGCTAACACCTGGGTCGCTGCCTGCGTGTTTTACGACTGTATTGTCTTCCTCAAGGGCAAACGATGTTCCAAAAGATGTTTGGGACATTCCCAAGAGCAAAAGCACCAACAACAGGGGGATGCCTGCTTGAAGACGTGCTTCGCCCATGTATGGCCTTGAGCGTTCAAGCAAATGAAAGATGCGATGACTTCTTCAGAGTAAATCAGCAAGTTCGTCCTTGATGATTTCAACAGCTTCCAGAATCTCATCCTTGTGTCGAGCACCGGTGATTACCATCTTTCCGCTGCCGAAAATGAGGCAAACGACCTTTGGATAGTCAAGACGATAAATCAATCCAGGGAATTGCTCAGGTTCGTATTCGACTTTGTCGAATGGAAGGTGGAAGGTAAGGTTGTTTAGGTTCAACTTACGAGGTTCCCCTGCTTGGTCGGCTCCTGTGAATTTGTCCTTTCCGTCATAGTCTTCTGGGTAGTGGAGTGCGTAGGTCGCAACCATGTTTTGAACTTCAATCTCTACGTCTTCAACGTCCCATGTGGTAATTCCTGCATCACGTAGGTCATTGATCATTCGATCAATACCAGTATGGATGTTGTCTTCGTTCTTTCCACCAGTACAAACTGCACGTCCAGAGCGGAACATGAGGATTGCTAGTTTGGGTTCAGTGACTCGGTAAACGACACCAGGGAATTGCTCTGGCTCATACTCGCAATTAAGTTGAATTGCGATGTCAGGGAGGTCAAGTTCTTCGGCAACACGGGTACTAGCAACGACGTTGACTACTGTCAAACGCTCTTCATCGGTGGTCATGTCACAATCCTTCTGCCCGGAGTATATAAACTGACGGCTTGGCTTCAATGGGTGTTTTGATTTGAAGAAACACTTCACTGAACACTATCATCCTGTGATGAGAGGGTTTCAATACGAACGCCTGGTGAATTGAAAGGAGATATGAATGCTCTTCCACCTTCCATCTCGATTGCTCCAACAGTTTGTTCAGGATTTTTCGTTAAAGCAATCATACATCCACCGCCACCAGAGCCTGTCAATTTCACTCCCAAACTTGATGGAGCAGCTGCTTTGATGAGTTTCTCTAAATCAGGCGATGAGACGCCTAATGACCGCAATACTATGTGGTTTTCAGTCATCGCTTTACCCACCAGTTTCATATTTCCAGTCCGGAGTGCTTCAATGCCCTTTCTTGCAATAGATCCTATCGCTTCTATCTCAACGTATCGTTCGGGATGCTCAGCGAGTAATTTGGCTACCTTTGCTACTTGTTTTGAAGTTGAACCATGCACGCCAGTATTGCCTATGACGAGAAAGGTATCTTCGGGGATCTCGGCTTGGAATGAATGCAATTGCCACGTTGTTGTTTCGTCTCCTTGCTGTAACGTACGCTCTCCGATATGATCAAGCGCTTCTTCGACTTTATCTGAGAGTACAATAAATCCACCCAGAGCGCTTGTTGTTGTGTCGATTGGACTTGCTTTGCCACCTTGTGCGAACGCCTCGGCTTGATGTGACAATAGGCCAGCTGCCTCTGCGCTTACCTTCTCTTTTTTGAGTTGTTGTAAAGCAGCGACGAGAGCAACGGACAATGCAGCAGATGAACCCAAACCAGATGCAGTAGGTACAGTGCCTCGTATCCTAATTTTGAGTGGAGAATGTTCCCCATCAGGCCATAGTTGATCTTTCAAAAACCGAATATGTGGATGTTTTGAGAAGTTCAAAATACCTCCGTCAAGCCGCCATGATTCGAATTTATGCTCCTCTTCAAGTTCGACAACCATTCGTTGGTTGATGCTGCAAGCGACTGCAGGTTGTCCATAAACGACAGCATGCTCTCCGAAAAGAATACACTTTCCAGGAGCGCTTGCTTTCACCATGGTTGCTCCAGTCGTTTCACAATCATTAGGATTGGTGTTGATTCAATCGTTGGGTTGAAGGATTGAATGCACTTGGGTTGGAATATGATGGTCCATCCACTTGACGTTGACTATGTCGGAATCAAAGGGTATTATCTCCTTTTGGTGCTTGGCGGAGTCTCTATTGCTTTCTTTACCTATCAGGTCCAAAAAGCAACACGTCTCGTTCTTCTTGGCGCTCCTGACAAGCGTTTTGATTCATGGGGTAAGCGTCTGAAAGAAACGCTTACAGTTTGGCTTGGTCAGAAGAAAGTCCTGGAAGATAAGGTTGCAGGAACAATGCACGTACTGATGTTCTGGGGCTTTTTGATGCTCTCCTCCGATATGCTTGACCTTGCAACGGCAAATAGGTTCAGTGAACATATACTTCCTGATTTCTTGAATGGAATCTGGAATGGAATGGTTGAGCTTGGATATACAAGCGCTCTTCTTGGCTGTTTCCTTGCGCTCAACCGTAGGATTCTCTTCACTCCTGAGAAGTTGAAAGGAAAGTCTCAACTTGAAGGAAACGTCATTTTACTCTTAATTATGACCATCTGTACAACATCCTACATCGTCGAAGCAGGAGAGAATCCTGATCCGACTTGGGAAATGATTGGAGCATGGGTTGCCGATACATTCTCACCTGGTCAAAGTGCGATTAATGCCGCTTACTGGGCTCACATGGTAGCCATATGCACCTTCCTCTTCTTGATTCCACTGTCAAAGCATATGCATCTTGTCATGGCACTACCAAACGTTGCATTTTTTGATACTGAACCAATGGCGAAAATGCGACCGCTTGCAACTGATGAAAGTGGTTCTGCTGTCGCATTGGATGAATTGGAACTGGAAACCTTTGGGGCCTCAAGTTTTACACAACTCACATGGAGAAGTCTCATCGATGGATGGGCTTGTACCTCCTGTGCTCGTTGCCAGGATGTATGTCCAGCCTATGCTTCGGGTAAATCACTCAATCCAATGCAAATTATTCATGACGTGAGAAATTACGCAAACGAGCATTCCTCACAATTGTTCGCTGGAGAAACGCCTGATGAAGACATCATTGCTCGCTTTGGTGAAGAAGCAGTTTGGGCATGTACAACTTGTCACGCTTGTGTCGATGTATGCCCTGTGAACATCGAACATGTACCCAAACTCACAGACGCTCGCCGTCACCTCATGATGGAAAGAATGGAATTCGACGAATCAGTTGAAGACACAATCATGCCACTCATGGCAACAATCGAGAATTTGGAATCCGATTCAAACCCATACGGATTACCATCGCATGAGCGAGGTGACTGGGCTGCTGATCTCGATGTCAAGGTTGCAGAACCTGCTGAATACATCTACTTCGCTGGTTGTGCTGCTTCCTTTGATGAGCGAAACAAGAAGGTCGCTCGTGATACGATTTCGATTATGAAAGAAGCTGGCTTAGATGTCGGTATCCTTGGAATGCAAGAAGGATGCAGCGGAGATGCTGCACGTCGAGCAGGAAATGAATACCTCTTCCAAATGCTTGCTGAAACCAATCTAGAAACATTTGACGAACTTGGTGTGAAGAAGGTTGTTGCATCTTGCCCTCACTGTTTCCATACACTTGGAAAAGAATACAAGGACTATGGCGGAGAAGACATTGAAGTCATGCACCACTCGCAATTGATTGCTCATCTCCAAGGTGAAGGTAAACTCCCAGAGCCGAAGCACGATGGTTCTGTAACCTATCACGATCCATGTTATCTCGGACGTATTGGAGGAGAATTCGATGCGCCTCGTGATATCATTGGTGGTGTTGACGTGGAAGCAGAACGCCATGGCCGTGGCTCTTTCTGTTGTGGAGCA
>JABIYX010000161.1 GCA_018666575.1 Methanobacteriota archaeon
CCAACTCCATCGCCATCGCTATCTTGGACTTGCTTCCAATTCTGTTGATAGCGGTCACCGTAGATCCAAGTTCCGTCATTGTTAGACCAACCATCCTCATCGTAATCAGGACAGCCATATCGGTCATGGATTGAGCGCCCTGTAGCTGTTGGGCATGCATCGATGAGGTCTGCGAAGCCATCACCTTCAAAGTCCACACAGCCATGTGTGAAGTATTCAGATGGTCCATTTTCACTTGGACATTGATCTGATAACGGACCGTTTGGATTGTCACCAAAACCATCCAAATCTGCATCAGCCCATTGATCGCCTGTGTATGGTAAAGCATCAAGTGAATCAAAGATCATATCTCGATCAGAATCGAGATAGAGACGAAGCATATCGACATCCTCGTCAAGAGTATCGAAGTATGAGAGTATAATCGTTCCATTTGAATCGACTAACGAAGAAAAATTCTCGTTGGTATAGACGTTCTTCATTTCATGAGAAGACCAGCCAATAACGTCGTTCTTCGTGGAAAGAGTTTGGTTTACTGGATTCATAGTATTGACCCGTAGAGTATCGGTGCCAGGAGTTGTCGTGAACAGAATGAGACCTGAATCCGTTGAGACAAGATCCCAGCTTCCGCTATTGCTAGCAACGAGATTGCTCATTGCATTATCAACAGAGTACAACCACGTATTGTTGCCTTCGGTGAGCGTCGATTGGCGTTCATAGAGAGGGTGTTCAAGCCCTCTGACTGCGAGATACAACGAATCGCCATGACTGGTACATGAAAGGTCAGGTGAGCCTGCCAATTGGCTGAGGGCCCCAGATCCAATCTCTGACTGAGTTACACTCCTCCATGCCATAGATGAGTTGTTTCGTTCATGTATTCTGAGGAAATGACTGGAATCAATTGAAGCGACGATAACATCTCCATCTGGAGCCGAGCACATTGAAATCTCTGTATTTCCGTCTGTTAAACCAACCAGGGTTTGCGAAGAACCTGTATTGAGATCAATGACTTGCAGTTCGAATGCCCCACTGTTGTTGACTGTTGTTGCAAGCATTGAGGTACCGTCCCAAAGTTGTGTGGTTACCGCTTCATTTCCAATAGCCAAACCCGATGCGAGGATCGTTGAGGTCGTGAATCCAGATTGAGTCTTAACGATGTGTTGAATCCGATCGAGCTCCGAATCTCTGATGAGAATATGCATATCTGATCCTTCAAACCATAAGGATGGGGATGAGGTAAGATTTGCGGTACTGAGTTCATCTCCAGACCATCCATCTGGTTTGGATGAGTCTTCTGTGCTGTAATACAACTTAGGAATTGTAGCGTGAGAATAGACGACGTGAAGGTCGCCATTCGAGTCAACAGCAGATGCTGGATTGGTTCCAAATTCACTCAGGGTGCGGATATCTTGATGAAGAGCGGTCCAAGCAGTGGATGTTCTGAATAGGAAACCAGAGAGTTCGCTTTTCTGTGAATTTACGGTTTCACCTTCCAGTCCAGTATCATAATACAGCAAGTACGGCTTTCCAGATGCCGAGGATTCAAATTGGATATTAGCAACGTGTGATTCCAGCATCATTTCAGAAACCCAAGAACCACCTGGAGAACCGTCCCCAACATGCTCAAGATGAATCAGCGATTGTTCTCCATTGGCTTGATTCTTATCGAGAGCAAACACCATTGCTGTTTCTCCACGGTCGGCGGTTGCAAGACGCAAGTCGCTCATTTCACCGTCAAATGCGAATGTGCTTGTATCAAAATCTTGTTTTGATACGACAACGACGTCAACACCGTATGTTGTGCCTCTCGATTGATTTCTGACAGTGTAAAGTAATTCGATTGTGCCATCAGCATTAGAATCAAAATTACCTAGCGTAACCAATCCAAGATGTTGTGGTTGCACTCCTGTTTGAATGGTCTCAGGCGTGCTCTGAAGACCACTTGCTGAACCAAGATACAATTCCAGGAGACCTGCTGGCGTAAAGCCAGAACTTGAGCCAATCATTGTATCCATGAATCCGTCGTCATTGATGTCCCCAACGCTTTCAAACATCCAACCGAGGCGCTGGTTCATACTTCCCTCACTCGTCCAATTTGCTGTTGAAGTGAAGTTTTCGATTGGACCGCCATGGAAAAGATGGACCTTTCCTGAAAGGAGATCTCCTCCCAAAGGTGCAAGTTCCTGAAGAATCAACTCATCCATGCCATCGTTGTTGATATCATCGATAATTTCAACAACTGTGCCGAACATTCGTCCTTGAGACAACACTTGAATTTCGTTATCTGGAGTTGAAGAAAATCCTGAGGTTGAACCATAGAATACCTCAATTGCAGAATACCCTGTTGGAGATGATTCTGAGCCCGTATTTGAGACAACAAAATCACCGAATCCGTCGCCGTTGAGGTCTCCACCGCTTGACATTGACTGACCGAAATACAACCCGTCTGTTGATTCGGTAATGTTGGATTCCCAAAGAAGACCAGTTGGCGTTCCGGCGAAGACAGAAAGTCGACCGTTTGATTGTCCTCCATCTGTCCAGTTGGATTGGAGTGCAACTAGATCTGAATGTGAATTACCGTACATGCTATCGATAACTGAAAGTGATGCTCCGAGCATTTCTTCAGCGTCAGCTGAAACATTCCAAATCAAATCATAATCTGATTGGGATTCAGAACTCCATTCATACATAGCGATACGGCCATGATTTGATTCTCCTACACGAGACGTATTGTCAAATCCAGAAGAGCCGATAACAAGTTGCGAGTTTCCGTTGCCCTTGAAATCTCCAACAGCAATATCGCTACCAAAGTGTTCTGCATTTTGTGCTCCTGTCAGGACATGCGCATTGCCTGTGTCCAACCCTGTTGCGCTTCCAAAGACGGTTACAACACGCCCATTTGATGCCAATCCGCTGCTTGAGGCAGTTGGTTGTGCCATGATCACATCATCAAAACCATCGGCGTTTATGTCTGCAGAAAGAATCGTTCCTTCTTCCACATCTGGATAGAGTTCGTATACGGAATCAGGAGTAGTTGAGATACGACCTGTTGATTGGTCCTCTAGACTCTTGAAGATCGAAAGTTCCGTTATTCCATTTGAAAAAGTAGTTGTAGCAATTTGAGCTAAATCATTTCCATCGAGGTCGAGACCAAGAGCAGTGTGGGCATCAGCACCTCTTGCAAGAATTTGGGTTGTGATTTCCGAACCATCTATTTGCAACCGTACTGCTTCTTGAGATCGAGTATAAGCGATGTTCGCAACGCCAGTTGAATCAATTTTGAGTTCAAGTTCTGAACCGACTGGACCAGAATCGAGGATACTGTGATACCAACGCATTCCGCTGTTGTTTACTTGCCACAGGACACCTGTTGCGTTGCGAACTACTGCAAATTCTTGACCATCAGGAGTAAGTGCGAGTTCGATTGAAGTTGGCTCGATTCCTTCGACGATTGTTCTTTTCAGCCAAATGTCTGAGACTGTGTAAATTTGTCCTTTGAAAGCCAGTCGTGCCATTTTCAGATCGTCACCATCAGCATACACTGAACGAGGACGTTCTGATTCATCGACTGCAACAGAACATCCGATAAGACCTGATGAGGTCGATACTGTATCGATGAGAGAGGTTGTGAATACCCCGCTTGAATTTCTGATACCCATGTATACTGAACCCGTAGAATCCATCCAACACAGATAGACTGTTCCGTCTTCAGTAAGATACATGTCTGGTTCACTAAGATTAGTGGAAGCGTTATCATGCAACATTTCGGTCATCCAATTATCAATTGACGAATCTTGGCGAACGACAAGATTTGACATTCCTTCAATATCGATGTTCTGACCACCGAGGTCATGGCCAAAAGTTAGTGTTCCAGGGAGAGTACCCATCGGCTCAACAGCATCATCTAATGCAATCGATTGTGGATTGAAATCACCACCCATTGGAGCAAAAAGTTGGACCATCATGAGGACGGTCAAAAGGGTCGCGAGGACCCTCTTTCCAGACGTCGGACCCCTGCGCATGATTTTGTTAGAATCTTCAACGTTCTAAACCATTGTCCGAGGTTGATTCTTTAACATGCAAAAATCGCTTCACCCATCAGGTCAAGAACTAGGATGAAATGGGTGTTTTATGACAGATGTTCTTATCGTTGGGAACGGCGATTCCCCCTCCGATTCTGTCTTGGATTTTTTTGTTTCAAAATCAAGCACAATTATCGCTCTTGATGGCGCTGCGATTACCCTCGAGAAGCGAAACATTAGGCCTGATGTGATCGTTGGAGACATGGATGGTTTGACATCAGAACAACTCGATGCCTTTCACTCCCAAGGAGTTGAAATCATTCATGATCTAGCCCAGGATACTAGCGATATTTCGAAGGGACTGGCTTGGAGTAAAGAACACCACCCCGGCAAACAAGTCAATGTAATTGGCATTACTGGAGGGAGATTAGACCACCAACTCGCCGCATTTTCAGCACTTTTTGAATGTCAGAGTGATGCCCATCTCTACATTGATGATTGGTTGGTTGTGCGAGTAACAAAAATACCGATTCAGTACAGTACTGTGAAAGGAAAGAACATCAGTTTGATTCCCTTTGGAGAAGTATCTGGAGTTAGCTTAAGTGGTTGTAAATATCCTCTCGACAATGAAGATCTTTCTTCGGGAACAAAGGGAATACACAATGAAGCACTTGGACAAGATATCACAATCTCATGCCAGCAGGGCAATCTCCTACTCTTGATCAACAATTGAAGGAGGCAGGAAATTCCTTAGCATTTCGCTGTATTCTTCCTGCTCGTCCCATGCTTGTGAGCGCTGGTCGACACGAGCCTTTTCCCGAGTCTGTTCTAAACTGCCCCAATTTTCGATAAGTCCGAGTTTCAATGCAGCTTTTGGAGTATATCCAGGAAGGAAGTTTCTCCATAGGAATGGAATGCGTCCAGGCGTAACAGTGTTAACAGCCCGAACGATGGAGGTGTTGCATGTTTTGAATAAAGTATGATAAAATTCTGGTCGTTGTGTGAGTTGGTTCAGACGATGGGACATTTGAACGATCATTTGTCGTTCTTTGTCAGGAGGTGTAACTACTCGATACATATGGACTATGTTTCCTCTGCCATGTGTCCTTAATTGCGTCACATCTCGTTCAAAACCAAGGAGGAGATACAACTCATACGAGCGCCAAAGTCCTGTCCAAGGATGATACTTTTTTCCCTTCACTCGACGTGCTTCGAATGAGAAGGAGAGGCACGTACCGTCCTTGAATTCAAACGTGAGGTAGGTATGTGACATGCCTTTGAACGAGTGAAATTGGTCGACAACGAACCAAATGTGCTTGACTTGTTCAGAATCGACTTTCACTTCGTCCACCCAACGCTCATCTCGATCTCTGGTTGTTCTCCAGTGAAAATCCCTCACATTTCGGAATGTAATCATTGAATCCTCAAACTCAGCTGATGAAATGAATTCACAGTCCGATTGCCAATCCGCATTCAAGCGTGGTTGTTTTGGTCGAACACGTGTCCACCAGAGCCATAACCCATGAAGCGACATCAGTCCTATCAAACTTCCAAAAGCAATGAGAGTAATCAACAACCAGTCCTGCAAAGAATCACCAACGTTGCCAGATATTGAATGAAGCATCCCACCAATCGAGAGAACCATCTGGATGCTTACGCCATAACTGGCCCTCATCATCGTTCATGGTTGGAAGGCCCTCAGAGTCGGGTGTACCATCTGCTAAAATTTGAGGAGGAGGCCCTAGTTCAGGTAAAGCAAGCAACTCATCATGTTCCTTGATTCGAACAAGTAAAACGAAAACGACAATCGCAACAATGAGTCCTAAAGCAGCCATAGTATACCATCCGACTGCTTCAGTACTGGTATCAGCACCAAAAGATTGACTTGGCAGGGCTTCTTTTTCTTCCGCAGTCAAATCAAGCGCAGGGAGGCGAACAAGATTTACTGCTTCCGTGCTAACAATGTTCTCCATATTCGTTACCTTGAGAACAATAAGATGAACGCCAGCAGGCAAGGTTGAGCAATCGAACACAGAGGTATTTGAGATGGTTCCTTTGAGTGTGGAAACCTCCCATGCTTTTTGATACGAAGTGAAATCTTCATTGGAATCCAGTCCTTGTAAAGCAACAAGACAAGGTCGGTCAGTTGCCATTTGATTACCTGTCAAAAGCAATTCAAATTCTGGTGCTGGTCGGTTCTGAATGGATAGATTGAGCCATGATTCAGCAGTCTGGCCGAGTTCATTGCGATAGGTTTCCTTAAGCGAATACTGACCAGCTGGCCAATTTGAACAATCGATCGTTGTAGCATTATCGAGAACAGTGAATGGTGCTCCAATGAATGTCTGTGTACCTATTGCATCATAGCGAGGACCTGTTTCATCTGCAAACATGCGATTCACTTCACACGAGGAACCTGTCTCTAGTGTGTCTGAACCAATTAATTCAAGCGCAAGCATTGGTGTTTGCAATGAAGGAACCATGTCATATGTTGGTAATTCAATACCAGTAATTCGTACACCATTCATATCATAGAAAGCCAATTCAAGTTCATGTTTTCCGCTCGCCCAAGCGTCATAAGTCAGGCTTGCATTGGATTGACCAGAGATTTCCATCGTTGCTTTCTCAACGACTTCACGATCGTTGTGAGAGGCGGTAAGTCTAATCTCAATGAACGTCGATGGCGAGGAGGAGTTCAAAATTATAACAACTCGAACAGCATCAATATCGCCATCTTGATTGAGATCAAGTGTATCGTTTCGCAATGCAACAAGAGTAATGCCTGCATCAGATAATTCGGTTAATTCTCCTTCTGCTGATGCAGGGGTTGTTATCAAGGAAGCACTGAGCAAAACGAAAAGCATCAGTATACAATTACGCAGATTCCTCACCCCCAGGAGCAGGTGGAAGAGGGATTGCCAAATCAGGCAATGCATCAAAAGAAGGTTCTGCAGACAACATATTCTCGTTTGTCAATAGGAAATCTTCACTAAGGGTTTTTTCTTCAACTCTCAGAGTACGTGTTACAAGTGCAGCCGAAGCACCTAGGATAAATGCAATTCCAATGATGAGATAGGTCATCCAAGATGCTGCTGGGTCTTCGCCCATGATGGCCAAAGCGGCGTTCCATTCGCCGTATTCGTTGGACCACCCATCATCATTTGAATCTTCACAACCCTGTACATCTCGAGTTGAGGTTCCAAATATTTCTGGACAATCATCACGCATTGCACCAAGTGGGACATCACCAAAACCATCTGCATCGGTATCACGCCATTGAAGCGCTTCAGTAGGGAATGAATCGGCAGGTCCGTATGGGTGGGCTTCCCAATCATCTGTTGGGTCAGACCAGCCATCACCATCGGTATCTCTGCATCCAAGTCTGTCAAGAATTGATGTTCCTCGGATTGTTGGACAAGCATCCGCTTCATTACCATCTTCTTCGTCCCCAAATCCATCGCCATCGGTGTCTCTCCATTGGGTTGGTTCATGGATGAAGGCATCACCTAGGTTTGACCATCCATCACCATCGGTATCTGGACAGCCCCATCGGTCTCCACCAGCACTCGGTCCAACTGAGGTTCCTGGATGAGCTGGGCAAACGTCAGCAGTTGTACCTGAAGGATTGTCTCCTCGGCCATCTCCATCTGAATCATGCCATTGAGTGGAATCATCAGGCCACGCATCTGCCATTCCCCCGGGACTTGCGAGCCAGTAGGATGTCGGGTTGGACCACCCATCTCCATCTGAATCTGGGCAACCCCATCGATCGAATGTTGATTCTCCAGAAGTAGTTCTACAACCGTCTCCTCGATAAGCCAAGCGCCATGCTTGTCCATCAAACCATTCGAGATTGTCCCCGAAACCATCACCGTCAGTATCATACCATTGCGAAGGATCACTCGAGAATGCATCTGCGAATCCTTCAGGATGTGGTATCCAGTCATCTGTTGGGTCCGAGTAACCATCTGAATCGGTATCTCTGCAACCAAGACGGTCAAATCTTGAAATCCAGCCACTTTCAACTTCCTCTGCATCTGAATTCATGCAAACATCGCCTTCAAATCCACTTAAATTGTCACCATATCCATCGCCATCAGTATCCCGATATTGGCTTGGAATCATTGGGAAATCATCGATCTGTGACGCACCATAGGTTTGATTGTCACCCCATCCGTCGTAATCAGTATCTCTGAATTGCGTTGGATTATCTGGGAAATCATCGATCAGTTGCGCCCCAATTGTTTGATTGTCTCCATAGCCGTCAAAATCTCGGTCTCGCCATTGTGTAGGTTCGGTAGGGAAAGCATCTGCTCCTTCAGTTGTCGTCCAATTTTCGCTAGGGTCTGACCATGCGTCACCATCTGCATCTGGGCAACCATAGCGATCTGCGAAGGATAGACCAACAATAAATGGACAAGCATCGGGTTGTTCAGCAGAAAGCAGCCATTCACCAATACCCCATGCTATATGTGTCTCATTCCACATAGGGTCGTCCCAATTATCACCAAAACCATCTCCATCGGTATCTCTCCATTGAGAAGATTCGTAAGGGAATGAATCGGCTAATCCGTCAGGGTGCGCATACCAAGGCTCAAGTCCATCTAGACCACCAGGGTCTGCGTCTGAATAGCCATCCGCATCTGAGTCGATGCATCCATATCGATCATCGGTTGAATAGCCGCGATTGTCTGGGCAATGATCTGGTTGATTGCCGAGAATATTATCTCCATATCCATCAAAATCGCGATCTCTCCATTGAGTCCCATCGTTTTCGAAAGCATCTGCTCCGTTTTGAACATCCCAGCCGGAGTCTGTATCAGACCAACCATCGCTGTCACTGTCAATACAGCCCTTGCGGTCGTTCGTAGAAGAACCAACAATCAGGTCACAGTCATCCTCTGCATCAACAAATCCATCTTCATCAGTATCTCGCGCAGTTTTATCGATAGAAGCGAGAAGAGTGTAGTCTAATCCATCATTGCACCATGAATCTTTACCTTTAATTTTCACAAAGACATTGCCTGCTTGAGGCATGGTCTTGGAGAGTGTTCCTGAAGGATTGTTATCGTCTTTGGACATGCTTGCGACTTGAGAACCAGATTCATCATGCATCGAATAATCTGCTTCCCAACCATCCCCTGGGCACCACCATGCTGCATTGCTCATCGAACCTGAGAACGTGATGCTGACGATGTCTCCCTGATAGGCATAAATTCTCCACCAATCGGTTCCGTCATTTGATGAACACCCGTCTGGATCGCACACATAACCGTTGGAGGAAACACCATCTGTAAGAAGATTTGAGGATTGTTGAGTGTCATCTGCATTCACTGTTGGAAGCATTGAAATTAGAAGCAGGGCGAAGAGGCTGACACCTACGCAACGCCCGAGCATGTTACGCCAAGTTCGAATTCGGTTATGAATAAAGCGACGACTAGTTAAAGCGACCTAATGTATCTCTGAGTGCTGATTCGAGGTCTGAATGTTCAAATTCATATCCTGAATCTATCAATCGCTTTGGATGAACTTTCTGCCCATCCAGAATCAATCCTTTGCCCATTTTTCCAAAGAGGAGTTTCATCATGAATCCAGGAATTGGAGCAAAAGCGGGCCTTCTCAGTACACGTCCGAGTGTCTTCGCATAGACTTTCTGAGTCACTGGATTAGGTGCTGTCAAATTGTACACTCCTTCAGAATCTTCTTGGTTCATCAGATGATGAATTGAATAGATTTGATCGTCAAAAGAAATCCAAGATTGCCATTGCCGTCCGCCACCAACTGGACCCATCCCTCCCATCTTTGCAGGGAGGAGAAGTTTCTGTAGCATGCCACCTGCAGCTGTTGTAACTAACCCTGTTCGAAGTATGACTGTTCGAATGCCAGCCGCAGTTGCAGGCTCAGTAGATTGTTCCCACTGTTGACAGGTTTCAGCGAGGAAGCCTGAGCCAATTGAACTGGTCTCATCCAAATCCTCGTCACCTCTGTTGTCATAGAAACCGATAGCAGATGCACTCATGAAAAGAGACGGAGGTGATTTGAGATGTGCAATCCGTTCAGCCAAATTCTTTGTCGGAATCGTTCGGCTGTTGATAATGAGTTGCTTACGCTTTTTGCTCCATCGCTTGTCACCAATGCCTGCACCTGCAAGATGAATGATGACATCGAAGTTTTCCATCGACCCTTCCAACACCTCCCCTGTTTGGTCGTCCCATCGGACAATTTTGTTCTTGTCAGAATCAGGATGTAGAGAAGATGTCTTTCGCAATAAGCGATGGACGTCATGACCATCGGTTTCTAAAAATGCTGAAAGTTGAGTCCCAATTAACCCAGTGGAACCACTAATAAGAATTCTTTTTCGAGGTGAATCTTTGAACTTAGCTTGTCGATTCATATCAGCATTAATTCGGCGTGTTCGATGTTTGAACATCTGCCTAAGTCGAGGCATGACCATTATTGGAGCACCAATTCGGCTAAAGAAATGGAAGGGTAATTTCCAATCAACATGGTCGTGGATTTTCATCTCTTCTTCACTTACTGAAAGAAATTTGTGAGTGTGATCCCATCGGCCAAATGGTCCTTTAACCATATTATCGCAGAATTGTTCTCCTTCGATGTAACTGTGATGTTCGGCAACCCAGCGTTGAGGTATTGGTCCAATTGAGATTTTGAACGATGTCTTTGCTCCGTCGCGTATTCCACCGACTTCAACCGGTCGGATTCCTTCCCAACCAGGCATGATGCGTCGAATAGCCCCCGGTCGAGCGTGCCATGCCCATACGTCTTCTCTTGAAAATGGGAAACTAGCCGAGTGTTCGTAAATAGGCAAATTGGATCAACTCTGTTAGGAATCAGCGAACTTTCGTATATAATCCTCAGTTTTGAACTTACGTTGTGTTGAAGCAGAAGTCATGTAGCGAATCTTGCCAAAGACTGCTCTTTCAAACCATCCACGATCGAAACGTCCGAAAATCCAGAATATACCGGTGTATGAGTTCGGATCTCGGCCATCAAGAGCCCATCGATCATTTAGACGAATTAACCATTCGCAGGCTGTCTTCGGGTCTGACGACCACTCAAGCACTTTCTTACCCCACAGCATTCTCAAATAGTTGTGAATGAAACCTTCGGTACGAAGTTGCATTTGAGCAGCGTTCCAAAGTGGGTCGTGGGTTTGTCCGTTTTCGAGTTCTTCAAATGTGTAGAGATACGGGCGCTCATCTTCACTGTGCTCGTTTAGTGTCTTACGAGCCCATTCAGGTAAGGTTTCGAATTTAGCATGGTTCGGTGTCTGATGGCAATAAATGAAACCTAATTCTCTCCAAGTGATAATTTGGTCCAAAAAGGCCTCTGCACCTTCACTTGCGCCCCACCATCCTTCTCTGCGACCATTGTGTGGTGGAGTTATTTTCATCGGATTCCACTTCTGATTTTTCAAGACTGCATCTACGACCTCAAACGAAGAGATGTGACCAAAATGCAACCATGGAGATAGACCACTACTTCCGTGGCGCTCAGGATGATTTCTGTCTTGATGGTAGTGGCTAAGACGTTGTTCAATGAATTTACTTAACTCGATTCTGGCCCTTACTGAGCCGCCTGTCGTTGAATCGATTGGAGATACCTCGTGATCGATATCGAGGTGAGAGAGTGCATCCCTTCCTTCAAGAGATGCTTCAGCGACCCTCCAAATGAATTCATATGGTGTGATTGGAACGTTGACTCTTGCGAATGCTTCCTCTACAATGGCTTTTCCATCAGGTAAGTCATTCAGAGCTTTCAGAGGTTCAGCCATTGGAGGTTTGGCAAGGAACCCGAGTACATTCTTGTGAAGGTAACGTCTGAATGAATATGCTGTGGTGAAGGAACGTTGAGGTGTTCGCAGTGGAATGAGACCATTGCTATCAACTGC
>JABIYX010000165.1 GCA_018666575.1 Methanobacteriota archaeon
CATTTTGCTGCACAGGTTGAATGGATAACCGTTGACCTCTTCTTATCAATGGCATTTCAGAAAGAGATGGCTCATTCCTAACAGAATCAAGAGATACTGTTTCCTTAAGTTCCTGAACAGGTTCAATATCCACCATAAACCAGCGTGGTTTTTCAGGCGAAGATTTTTCATCAAAATAATTGGATTTAGAGTCCCATGAGGTGAAATCGGGATAGCCTTCTTTGCAAATCTTGGCGATACCTGCGATGTGAGGAGGCTTACAGTTTGAATGATAGAACAAAACGTAATCTCCCAATTTCATAGCATCACGCATCATGTTACGAGCTTGATAGTTCCGTACCCCATCCCAGTGTGTTGAACCATCTTGAACCAATTGTGAATAAGGGTACACATCAAGTTCGGACTTCATCAACCAGTAGTTGACCATGCCAATTGATAGGGATACAGGTCTTATCCCTTTGCTTGTTGTCACCAGGCTTCTTCAGAGCGAGGATCCATAACAAGAACCGCTTCGAGTACATCTGGGTCATCAGCCTTAACCCGGCCAAGACCAAGTTTCCGAGCCATGCCAGTAGGCCCTCCAACAGACCCTATACCCATTTTCTCAAGTGTAACGAAGATAGCAGGAAGGAGCAGTAATGCACTTGCAGCAGCAACCCATAACAGAATCAAAATAACAGTTACGAACGGTTTAATTTCTGGTATCGGAATCTGATAAGCAGTAAACATACCAAGTGATGTAACGACAGCTGCTTCGAAAAGTGACATACCGGTTCCAACAGCAGCAGAACGTATGGCATCAAGCCCACCTCCTAACTCGCGTATACGGTTCGAAATGTGAATGGAAAAGTCAACACCAACACCAACTAAGATTGAACCGATCATGACAGTTACAAGAGATAACGGAACATCCATCTGCCACATGACAAGCCACTGTAATGCAACAGTGGCAATAACTGGAGAAGTTGTCCAGAATGAATAACGGATATCCTTGAAGACTACAGCGAGAGTAATCAAGGTGAGAATAATTGCAAATCCAAGTGAGGTCCATTGTGAATCAACAATCAATTGGTTGACTTCAATGGCAGTTGCTGCAACACCTGTGAGTTTCTCAGCACGCTCTTGATGCACACCTTGGAACCCTTCGGCGTATTTATTGATTTGATCTACAGCAACCTTTGTGTCAGCAACAGGAATGAAAGGCATGTCAATGTACACGAGAGATCGATCGTAATCAGAATTGATAAAAATCTCTCTCATTTCTTTTGTAAGTGATGAATAAAAGACATCAAGTAAGAAAATTTGGCTTTGTGTAGACCCAGGAAGGCCAAAGTCTTCAGGAGTAGAGAGCAAGTCCCAGAAAGTGGCACCTTGAGTGACTTCTTGATCCATAAGAACAGCAAAAGTATCCCGAATATCTTCTGGAAGAAGACCGTAGCCAGGGAGTTCTTCAATCTGGTTCAGAATAGGTTGACCAGAAAGGGTAGGGGCTAGTCCTGTTGCTTTCATCAAAAAGACAACAGAAACTGCAGAGGCTTTTTCCACTGTATTCAAGTTTCTTTCAAGACCATCAATAATTTTCAAATTCTGATAAGGGTCATCGTTGGTGGGATCGTTATCAGTTTGATCGCCAGTAACGTTTGCATGCACGAGTACCATACCAATTTGACCTGCATTGAATTCTTCGCTGTACTGCTTCATCTTAATGACTGGTTGCTCCCCTTCGGGAGCCATACCAAGAAGATCGATGTTTTCTTCCACGTTGGCCTGGCCTAAAGTTGACGAGACCAATACAAGGAGGACGAAGAAAGCAATTACGCTTTTATTTCGTTTCATAGGGATGTCAACAGCGGCATCGAAAATCTTCAACGGTGGATGCTTGGGTTTTCTTAAATCAAGAATTAACGTAAGGTTTGGAACCATAAACATCGTGAGAATGTAGACAACAACAATTCCGCCCGACAATGCGATCCCCACCGTTTGAATGGGCGCCATTGGTGTGAAAATGAGTGAAATGAAACCAATGACTGTTGTAACGGCTGATAAAAAGACCGCCCTACCTGTGGACTTCATCGATGCACGCATCTTTTGACTCCGACTACCATCTTCCTCAGCATAGCGGTTGGTAATGTGGAGACCGTACGAAACCCCTAACGCAAGAAGAATAGGACCTACAATAATAACCGTCATCGTCACTTCATAATTGGTAGCCCCGATAATTCCTAGCGTCCAAAAGACAGCGCAGAGAGTAGGTAATCCCGCAATAATGACGACTTTAATACCTTGAATTGGGCGTATTCCAGAAATACCGGCTTGCAGTAAATCCGAGTGGAAAACGAACAAGCCAATGGCGACTAAAACTACAGCAAGTGGAAAAATCTCCCAAAAGAGTCGGAATGAAAATTCGGTCACAGAATTTGTGATTGGAATCGGACCGGTTAATGTCATGGAAAGACCGAGGCTCTTGACACCTCTTTCTTTTTGGTCAGCAGTCAACTCACCCCAAACACAAACACCTTCTTCTGGCACTGGGTTACCGTTTGCATCAAATTCGCATGGGCGTTCCAGCATAGATATGTTATCAAGACGGTTTTGAGTTTCCTCGATAATCTCCTTTGGTTTAATGTCGTTGAATGCAACGGCCATAATCGCCCGATCGAGTAGAAGATCCTCCCCCTCCAAACAGCCGTTATCATCCGCTCCATCTGCATCAGGCTCTGCGCTGCACTCGTTTGTATTTCGTGCTAGTTTGTCCAAACCAGGTGTAGGAGAACCATCATTTTCATACATTTCACCGATAATGAGGTCAATTGTAGTCTGAGTAGGAATCTCATAGCCACCTGCAAATTGGTCATCTCCAGCACTTATGGCATTGTTAACACTCTCAGCAAAACCTTCACACAGTTCGTCTAAAGTTGGACATTGTTGACCAAGTTGTGTGATGAAAGCTTCACGAATTCTCGGTAGACTAGAATTAATTTCTTTGAGAACAGTGGAAATTGAAAGGATGTAAATCACATCGTCGCTTTCGTTATCTGAAACAAAGGGATTAATCTTCTTTTCAACATAACTGATTTCTTGTAAAATACGTTGATCTGTTATGTTGTTGCTGTTGGATTCGATATAGATGACCATCACGTTGGTTGTCCAATCTTCTTCCACCAAATCGATGAGCTCTTTGACTTCGCTGCCTTCTGGGAGATACACTTCCATATCACCGTTAACATTCAATGCTGGCTTGCTGAGATCATCATCAAATCGAGTGTCATCTAAGAATCCAGAGGTTGTAACAAAGTAGACTGTAATCATCAGGAAAAGAGCGACTGTTGCTATAGGATATCGGGTAATAACTCCAGTAGCTCCAGATCGTTGCCATTCCCGCTTGAGTCGCTTTGGAGCATCAAGTACTGCTTCAACAGCCTTTTTCGGATCGAATTCTCGAACTCGAGCCGATATATCGACAGAGGTAAGTTTCATCTTAGATTTACTGTAGTCTGCAATAGCCTGAATTCTGCCGACGTCCGTCTCCGAGCGAGGGTTTTTTTCTGGTTTTGCCTCATCTGACATGGTGCAACCTGCACCCCCCTCCACACCGACATTGAAAGGATTGCCGTCGATTTGTGAGGGAACCGTTCAAAAACCAACATCCTGACGGCGGGTTGGATGCCTCCGTTAACTGGGGGTTAGGCCGGTGTAAACGATGAGTTCTCCAAGACTACCAGAGAAGCGATGGTCAATTGACCTTGAAAAGAAAATACAAGAGGAACATTACGCTGATTCTGAATCATATCAACAGCGATATGGATTCAAGCCATCAAGTGGAAAACCACTGTTCGTCGTCGATACACCACCACCGTATCCATCAGGCACATGGCACATAGGAGCTGTTGCTCAATATTCGATGATCGATGTGATTGCACGTTCCCAACGATTGCTCGGAAAAGAAGTGTATTTTCCATGGGGAGTCGACAGAAACGGAATCAACATCGAATTTACAGTTGAAAAGAACACGAAAAGGAAGATGAAAACATATGATCGTGAGGAATTCCTAAATTTGTGCCGAGAGACAATTGAAACC
>JABIYX010000011.1 GCA_018666575.1 Methanobacteriota archaeon
GTATTTCGTCCACCATGGAAGCATGGTCAGTTTCAAGTAAAGAAAGAGCAGCTTCCTTTGAGACAAGCAGTGCACAGGTTGCGCCTTGGTCATCAAGAACAAGACGAAGGCGAACATCTTCATTTCCTTCAACAGCACCATGATCATTGCATTGTCCTTCCCGTAGTACTCTTCTACATTCAGGACATCGCATGATGGTTCCAGAGTCTTCACGGATTGAAACAATGGTTCCAGAGGTAGAAATACCAACTCTGCTTGGCCCACTGACAAGATCTTTGAGTCCAACGTCAACTTTCAGGTTGGCTAGGTCAAGATTCCCGTCCCAAGGCGTCTCTTCGAGTATTGTGATTTGGTCCGCTCTGTCTACAGTGATGTCAGGTATGCCTTGCCAAGCCCTAACGCGTGCATCTGTAATGCGTACAGTGATTGGTAATTTGGATTCATCAATTGGCAAATCAGTCCATGCACTCATACGACATTGCCCTGTTGGGTCTGCAATTTGGCCAGACCAAAGGTAGCGTTCTTCACCATCCTTGGAGAATGTACGCTTTGCCCATTCAGTAATACTGACAATGATTTCAACATCCTTTGAACCATCTCGAAGTGTACTGACTGTTGCAACCAGCCCTTCTTTCAAAGCATCCGTATCTGCGAAAGAAGCATCGTGATATGGTTCAATCTTTGTTGTTCTTCCGAAGTTAAGTTCTGGAGTATCTCTGAAGGTCTTGACTTGTGCGCCATCAACCTTGAGTAATGAGCCAACTTCAAACTCAAAGGGTTCCCAAGAGAGGAATCCTATTGCCCCAGATTCATCAGCTAATCGGCCTCTTACAACATCGATACTACCGCTTCCATCTCTCTTGTGAATTTGGTCAGGTCGCACTGACATTACTCGCCCGACGATGCAAACATATCCATCGCCAGGGAGGGAATCAATTCCGATTGGTTCTCCAGGTGCTACAACAGGCCGTGTTCCTTCACGCAATACTGCGATACGAGAGGACTGATTGATATTGATCGACATGCGTCCTTGATATTCATTGACAGAGGCACCTTCAATTCGCACGACTGAACCTGGCGTGATGTTTGCATTATTACCCCAGTCTTTGTATTCCCAGCGTGTTCTTTCCCCAGAGCCTTCTTGCCATGGGTCGTCTTCTAAAAGACCGAATGAGATTGATTTTGATTCTCCTCTGATCATTTGTTCACGAACATTATGCGAGACGATTTCAACTTCGATTTCGATGTCTCTGTCATCTGCTTTCAGTTCAGAAAGAGCATTGACCTTCTTTGTTGGTCTCTTTGTTTGGCCACTTGCTCCTCCTTGAGAAGCAGGTGCGTCGCTTTCACTTCGAAATCGTCGAACGATAGATCGAATGGCATCTTGAGGAGGGATGAAGAATTCTTCTTCGTATTTCACAAAGGCGGAACGAATTTCATCTTGATCTGCGGCTGGGCATTCTTGCAGAACTGCTGCAATATGACCTGCATATCGGTCGTCTCCGCTCAAATATTCCACCTCCGCCAGGCGAATTGTTGATTGGGCCTGTGCGGAGAACAGGCTGCGGGCTTTCGTGCGGATTGGTTTAGACTTGACACTCCCATGACCTCCATGGAACTGAACAAGACTGACGAGGGGTGATAAACAATCCCCTCCACAACTCAGGCGGGATTAATGCGCATTCCTTGTGAGAAGAGGATGTCAGATAGATGATTTGTTCCAGTGCTTGAAACACCGTTTCGTGTTGAACTCGTGCCGAGACTGACATCTTTTGATAGGGCTTTGAAGAGATTTCCAGAGACGCCGGCCTGCTTAATCGGGCCCAATATTTCCCCATCCTCAATTCGTAGAACTGTACTTGATGTAACCGAGAAGTCGCCGCTCGTTGGGTTCGCCGTATGCGCCCCCATTACGCTGTGGACTACAAAGCCCGTACCCATTGTTTCAATCATCTCGTCAAGAGACATTGGTGCCTTCGATGTAAGTAAATGCACATCGCCACAGCCCGTTACTGGAGGTGACATATGACTTCCACGTGATGCGGAACCTGTTGATGTTGCAGAATCGATTCTACCTTCTGAAACGTTCTTTGCAGCATCTCTTGATGACCACAGCATCTTGCGGAGCGTTCCGTTTTCGATGATCGTTTGGCATGATGTTGGTACCCCTTCTCCATCTCTTGAACCTGAACCGAATCCTCCTTCCATTCGTCGATCATCCATCATTGTTAGATGATTATCGAGCACAACTTCGTTTAATTTTCCAGACCAATAGGATTCACCTCGAACCATTCTCTCGCCTAGAATGGATGGCCGAATAATGTTTGAAAACAAAGAACTGATTCCTTGTGAGGTCATCACAACAGGTGTGTCGACCGCATCGGATTGGATTTCAATAGGATTTCTTGTTTTTTGAGCCCATTCAACTGCTGTTGAGACACAACCAGGGATTCCCTTCATGAGTTTTCGTGAAGATGAACTCTCCCATGAACTTGTCATCTGATCATCGACATCAATGGAAACTTGAACTCCAAGGCCATGAGATGTTGATATTCCTGATGCTTCAATGCCTTGGCTCGATAACATGACGCTTGCTTCTGCACCGATTCCAATGCCACCTCCAATAACAACCGCTCTTTCATCAAGCGATGCAACCTCGGAGATGATGTCGTCACCTTGAGTAAGGAGATCATCTGGCGATAACTTCAGGATTGCATCATCAAGCATTCCATCTACAGGACTCGTTTTTTGTGAAGATGGTAATGAGAATCCGGGAATACTTGGGCTAGCTTTTGCGATTGACAATGCTTGAGAAACTGCATGTGTAGCTCCTGAGACATCGACCAGGTGAGCGTAACCGTATCGTCCATTTTCAAGAATTCGTACGCCAAATCCACCTTCTCCGCCCCCAGAGGCGAGAGATATTCGTCCTGCTTCAATGTCTAATGATCGCCCGTAGCCCTGAGATCCGACAATCTCCCATTCTGAAATGTGCTGGAGTTCGCATTCCTTTGAAATCTCCTTGCATCCATCAAGAAGTCGCTCGATTGCATCTTCTGGTATCATTCTCATCCCACCAGTGCTTCTCGAATTCGCATGATAGGTCCACCATCACCTACGGGGACCGTTTGTCCTTTCCCGCAGAACCCGGGGCTCGCAAGTTTAGCATCTTTGGTTAATCCATCGACGTCATTCAAAATCTGTAGTGTTAAACCGCTGACACTTACATCGCGAAGAGGTGTTGTAATCTCGCCATTTTCGATCAAGTACGCTTCTTGTGCGGCGAATTGGAACGAGCCTCGGCCTGTGTCAACTTGTCCTCCACGGGAGCCACAAGCATAGACTCCATATTCGATGTCTTCCATCAGTTCATCAATACCGTTGAAATTTCCACCCATAATCATCGTATTTGACATTCGTACAAGAGGGTGATGGAGCCCGTCTTGAGCACGTGCACCAGCATTTGGTTCCAATCCAAAGTGATGTGCTGTTTCTCTGTGATTCAAGTAGTCCGTCAATACGCCGTTCTTGATCAGTGTTTTCTCCCTCGTATCCAGGCCTTCATCATCGATAGGATAGGCGCCATAGCCACCTCTTAGGGTTGGGTCATCAACAACTGTGACAATGTCATTACCAATTTTTTGGCCGAGCTTTCCATCAAGGCAGGAGTCACCTGCTGCGACAAGATCGGCTTCACATGGATGGCCAAGGGCTTCGTGGATGTAGACTCCTGTGAGGTCCCGGTCTGCAATAAGGGGCAATTTTCCGCTTGGTGAACGCTCAGCTTTGAGGAGTCGTAATGCTGCAATACGAGCGTCACCTCCAAGAGTTTCAAGGTCGCATGATTCAATCAGTTCGAGGCCACCTTCTCCGCCATGCCTCATTCTATAGGAGACAGGGTCTCCGCCATCTCTAGCTGTGACCATACCGTTGACCATTGAACGTTGGAATGACCAAGTTCTATCCATGCCTTCAGATGTGAGGAGTTCGGTGTGGAGGTGCTCATCGGACCATCCGCAGGATACAGAGATGATGCGTTGATCATCATTTGCTGATTGGTGAATGTTGTCGAGCATGGACAACTTGGTGTCAAGATCTGTGTTTCGCACATCTTTCTTGGATTTCCAATGAATTTCATCCTGATGGATTGGAATCTCAGCAAGCTGAATTGGATTTGAACTGCTTGGTCTGCGTGCAGCGACTGCTTTAGCAAGACGAACCGTAGATTCAATTTCGTTTGGAATGTTGCTGACATCTGTTGTGGAATGGACGCCCCATGCGCCATCGGCTAGGATTCGAAGCGTTGCTCCGATCTCTTGACCAGGGATTGCATGTTCGAGTTGTCCATCTTTTAATCGGACGGACGAGGTTGTTTCAGCCATCAAACGTATCTCGGCATAACTCGCTCCAAATGACAAAGCACTACTAAGAGCATTGTTCATCTTTGTGCGATCGAGATATCTGGTGGAGTAGGAGGTTGGTGACGCTCCTTCGGATTGGATGACCATGGGTCTTCTCTTGTGCGGAGGTGTTTGAACTCTTTGTTTTCAAGAGTCGTGAAAAATCTAGATTTCTATTGTGATGAGTTGACATCAGCAAGGAGAATATGGCCGATGAGGGCAGCCTCAATTCGAATAGGTTCAGTCTCACCGTCGAGAGTTACGCCAAGTTTTTCCGCACCATTTTGGTTGATTCGGAGCGAGTCTTCCGTAGACGTCAATCCTAGTTTTGTGAGTAAAGACTGAGCAGAAGAAGTCACTTCATCATCGTTGTGAGGCTCGTCTATGTTCGGGATATGAAGTAACCAGCCTGATCGTGCTCCTTGCGCTAGGCCTGCTCGCCTAAAGGCCTCGGAAACGTTATGCGTTCCTGCTAAAACTCTTAGAAACTCAGCGTCGAGTGTACGGGCCTGTGCTGTTGAACGCTCGATATTACGGGAACTAACGACTGCTGCAGTCCACAACTGACGTGGTGTTTGTGCTACTTCATTTCCACAAAAGACCCATCGTTCTGATGGTTGTGATTCTTGGAATGCATTAACAAATTGTTTGAGATCGATCGGGTTGTTTGAATTCCAAGCCCAACAAGGAAAGGTACTCCACATAAACGCATGGCGTGCCCTGTTAGCACATCAATTATCCGATTGACCTTCGCCTTCAAGAGGCATATCATCAGTTCGTTGGCGAGGCGGGATGACTTTTTCTTCCTTGGATAAGACATTCTTTACTTCTCTGATAATATTCTCGACAAGAGTTGGCCCCCATCCTCGCCATGAAGCGATTTTTTGCTTGTCTGCACGCGTCATTTGCATGACCCCTTTTGGAGTTCGAATTCCGAATCCTGCGAGAGAACGAGCTCTTGCGCGGCCAACGTGTCGTATCTTTACCAGTTGCAAAAGGTCCTCTTTGCATCCATGTCGAACTCGCTGACGAAGTAAATCTAAATCCTTTGATAGTTGAGCCAGTACTGGCATGTGCTCATCAGCAAACACATCATCTGTAAGTAGGATTTCACGTGCTCCATAGAGAAGCCACTCCATCAAATCAACACGATGGTGGACATCTCCTGGTGATACATCAAGTTGCTTTTCAATCTCTCGCATCGTTTCCTCTTCGAACCAATGTTCGATACACCAAGCCGATTTGACAAGGCCAAGGTGCCGTTCTTCATAGGACATGTCGTGAAGGAGTTCATCCTCAACCGCAGCGGCTTTGAGTTGAAGGTCAGACCCGAGTGTCAAATCTGCGGTCTTGGCCCACAGCGAAGCAAAATCAGGTGTGCTGCAAGCGAGGTGGGTCAAACCGAATTGCGTCACAGGAGCATCGCCACGTACGATTCTTCGAACTGCCCTTCTCATTCCAGTTCTCATGATCGATGCTGAAAGAGGATCGAGATACAACTGAGCGATTCTCTCCCCCATCGCTGTTGCTTCATAACGCATTGCAGGAGGTTCACCCTGTTGCTGACTCCATCCTCCGCTCTGCTTCATTGATGATGCTGATACAAAACCAAGTGAGGGTTTAGAATGAGGTGTTGGCAATCTCGATTGTTCCTGTTGAGGCGAAGTTATGCTTACGCCACCAGCATCTTGAGCAACAGTGACCCAGATTGGGACTTCATCCTCCCATGTCTCCTCTTCATCTATTGCTGAGTTTGCAATCCGATCTTGATATTGCTCATCAACACCAATCCGTCGAAGGAATCTCTCCTCGACCAGCCAATCTAGCATTGTATCAAGACGTTCCTGTAATTGTGCAGAAGGCATGGTTGTACCAAGGAATGTTGCGTCGAAGAAAGCACCAATGGAATGGCGGTGAAGTAAACCCCCGGTGGCTACTGAGGAAAGCAGATGCATTCGCATTGCAGGCTCAGCAGCTAGTTTTGATGAAATATCTTCGACAGGGCCGAAGAAATACCGTTCGCTGACATCATCAGCAACTTGCCAACCGTCCGTGCCTTTGCAAAGAATCCATGCCTCGCCAATGTCGTCATAGCGTGGCCTACCTGCTCTGCCAAGCATTTGATGAATTTCCATGACTGGCAGCGGGCGACTCATTCCATCGTCCCATCGTTTAATGTCTCGAACCAAGACTCTTCTTGCGGGTAAATTCACTCCTGCAGCAAGTGTTGGAGTGGCGCAGAGTGCCAAGAGCAATCCTTTCTTGAACGCTCCTTCAATCACCTGGCGTTGTCGATGTGTCAATCCTGCATGATGGAATGCAACCCCTCCTCGTACACATTGAGCGAGAGTTTCACCCATGCTTGTCTGAGTTCTCCCTTCAAGTGAATCTGCTATCTGCTCGAGTTCTGTCAACCGTTCCGGCTGTTCTTTCGCAAATCGCTTTTTGACACGGGCAGAAAGTTTCTTTGCTTCAGATTGGGCACTTCTTCTGGTTCCTACGAAAACCAATACCTGGCCTCCTTGGTTGATGCTATCATTGACAACAATCCAAGAGGGGTGGCTCAATGGTCCATCGAGATGCCTTGGCGGAGAGAGAGGTTGTACAGTATCGTCCATTGATGAGGATTGAACTTTTCGTGGTTCAAGATGGCGATCATGTAAGGTCGAATACTCGAGGTCAACCGGTCTCCAATCGGACTTAATGAGCGTCGCATCAAGCCAAGTGGCAAGGATTTCACAATTTCCAACAGTTGCTGATAAGGCAATCAATTGAGCGTTTGGACGAAGCGTCCTCAATCGAGTCAGATTGATTTCAAGGGTTGGACCCCTTGTTGCATCATGAAGCAGATGGAATTCGTCAGCAACAACGACCGATACATTACTCATGAGTTCTGATTTGGTGCGCATGAGTGAATCTAATTTTTCAGATGTACAAATGAGGATATCGCAATCTTCGATGTTCTTGGCCTCTGCAGTAGCGTCTCCAACTCCAAGCCCAATGTTCAAACCAATCTCTGCTCCGATCTCTTTGAGTTCCTCAAATTTTTCACTTGCTAACGCTTTTAGAGGAACAATGTACACTGCTCTTGAACCAGGATTGAGGGTGAGCAATTGATTAAGAATTGCTATGTATGCAACAAGTGACTTACCGGATGCAGTGGGAATGGCCAGCAAAATGTTTGATTTAGAAAATACTGCTTCCATCGCTTCGTATTGCGGTGGATGAAGTTGTTCAATGTGCCATTTTGATTTGAAAAATTTGAGTACATTCTCCGGAAGAGCAAGGTTCGTAATCGCTCTTTCCTCCTCGCCCATGTCCTTAGGTTACGTCAACGGGTGAAAAGGAATGCGCTCCGACTTGTATGCCGACACGCATAAGTCCTTTCGCTTTCTACGAGGTTCATGGACGACAACACTGAGTTGTTAATCGAGCAACGACTATCTGTATTTTCTGATGAACCAGATTTGAATGACTGGTTTGAAGTCATGTGCGGTGCTGCAATGGCAGTATTAGGTCTGTTTCATTTGGTTGAACCAGGCGAACTTGTTGATCCAGATATGATGCGCTGGTTTGCTGCCTCGGTTATTGCAGCAGGTGCAGTCTGGGCTGGTCATGGCTTGAAAGACATGGCTGTGAAAGAAATGCGCCGTTCAACTGCAATGATGGAACTTACTTCTGATGCACCAGCGAATACTGTTGATCATGGTCTGATTCGTGACGTACTCCTAAATCCTGAGGCTTACAAGGACTTTTTGATCAAGGCTTACGAAGAAGCTTGGTCAGACGGAATTATTACTGAAGATGAACTTGAAGACTTAAAGAAGTTCCAGGCAGTACTTGGGATAAGCGATGAAGATGCAAAAGCAATATCTGCTAAAGCCAAGAATTCAAGCAGTGATGAATGAAGTCCAAATGGAAGTCTTTCCAACAAAGTTTTCTGCTAATTTCTTAGCAGCGTTTCTTCTTTTTGCCTCTCGTTGAATAATCACTGCGCCCAGTAGAATGCATGTAATTGTTACAATCGTAGCATAAGGAATAATCCCGTTGGCTTGTCGTAATGCGGTAAATTCAGGAGAATCATTTTCATTAAACTGCGTCGAGTATGATACTTGTAAATCCAACAAATCAAGAGCACAATCACACAAAGATACAGTAATGCGATCAGGGAATATTGATTGCCGAAGACGTTTCCAAGCCGAGTCATCAATATCGACAGGTCGAGTTGCCCATGTTGGAGACGTAGCGGTGCCATACGAGGATGTATCGACCATGAGGGTATCAATATGATGAATCGAAGAAGTTGGTTCTTCATCCACAACCAATAACGCTTCAAGAATCATAAGATCGAGTAGTAGTGCACGTGTCGCAATGATCGAAAATTGAACAATATGCTCATCCAAACCGTCAACTATTGTTCCTTGTCTCGATTCAGATATCTGATTGAAAATCAAACGGTCAAGACGGATTTCATCAAAATCTGCAACGATGAGTTGCCATTTACCATCTTCTCGTTGGTATGCTTCTTGAACTTCGAGCCATAACTGGAGTCGTTCACCATCCCGTATTCCCCATGTGGCACCGACGTGTTCAATCATCGTGGCTTGCGGAGTAGCTGGGCTTGAAACAAGCCACAGCTGTTGTATTCGTTCTTCGAGGAGTTGTTCAAAGGTCCATTCCTCAGTTTCTTGAACTTCATCTGCCATTGCCCAAAGGGGGCTGAATACTCCACTCATCAAAAGCACGAAGCATATTGGAAGGAAGACTCCATATCGAGTCATATTGGATGTGGATTTACGCCGGATATCCATGCCGAAAAAGATGAGAGCGATTATTGATGGAAGTAATATGATTCCACTGTGTGGTTCTAAGTCTGCCTCAATCCCTGTTGAGAAATCGAAATAGTTTGGTTCGTATACGACTTTACCAGTAAATTCTGAAGCGTCTGTAGGTCCAGAACTTTCAACAGCATACAGACCACTCCAGACATAGGGTTGGTAACGGTCTGTTTGTCCATTAAGACAAAAAACGTAATCTCCTGCATCTAGCGCTCTCCATCTGTAAGTTGTCAATATTGCATCATCTTCTGATTTGGTAATGACTTCTGGGGTTGCTACTTGAAGGCCATTACTAGTTCGTAATCGATGAACTCCATTGCTTTGTTGTAATTCTAAAGGAACATCTTCCCATTGAATTAAGATTCGTAGAATCTCATGATCTTGTACATTGAATGACCAACAATCATCCTCAATTCCTACTAACGCACCTCTGTGCACATCATCAAGAGATGTTGCTTTTGGTTGCAAAGCACTTGTTGGTTCATCAATATCTTTTGCAGCGACATTATCAGACCATGAAATGTCGAGGTCGATGTATGATGCTTCTCTAAGGTGAAATTCCCAAGTGGATGGGCGATCTAAAGTGAATGTGACTCGAATACGAACTGGCTCATCAGGCCACAAGAGTCGGCCTTGTTCGAGATTGAGTGGTTCGTCTGTCCACTGATATGGTTCGACATTGTTGCCAGGAGTTGTCGTTGTATCCGATTCCAAATTGGTCACACTCGAACCGATTATGACTCGGACATCCATCTCAGGGCGATAGAGTCCCAGCACATCACCCTGGACCCGTAAATCGATGACAAGCTGATTTATGGTATCGGGCAAGAGTGCTAATTCAGTCTGCTCAGGAAACATATCAAATTCCAAAGCCACAGTTTCAGTCGAAACGGGGTTAGCTTGTACACTTCCTGTAATAGTTTCTTCACCTGTTGCAACGGGTGTGAGTAAACATTCATCGTCAGATACACAAGAGAAAAACAACGTTCCTCCGTTTGGATTATCTGTTAGTGATGCTTGACCTAAGGGAATCATCGAGACCAATAATATCACGATAACGAAGCCACGTATGCTCGACCCCATAGATTCTCACTCATGAACTGCTATTCAATAAATTGTTTAGATTGTTTCGCCTACGTTTTCAATATCAACCAGGACAGTCGAGCATGTACGACATTTGTATCTCCCTTTGCTGCGCTTCTTACGGGGATATTGATGATCACAGGTTGTGCATGTCCAAAGCCATATTGCTGAACGTTGTCGTAGATATTGTGTAAACGGTTTACCTTGATCTCCGCCTTCATATGGCCATAAGGATTCTATTTTACGAAAAGCAGCATTATGAAACCTCATGCCAAGGACATGAAGAAATTCGTGATACAGTACAAACCTGGCATAATGATGCCATTCATCGGTGAGTAAGTGCGGATGTAAGTCAACAGTTTCCACATCTTCAAAATGGAGCATGTTAGCATTCCTACCGCGCTTGAAACGAGTCACGCCATGGCGCTGTGTTGCATTTCGTCGTAAAACACCGAGTTTAACTTCATACAGATTACTTAATCCATCCACTTCCCAGAGACCCATGTCTGTCATTGTTCGAAGAACTTCTATGCGAAGTTCCTCGAGTGAGGATGTCTGAATAGAGGATGGTTTCGCCATAGTTGTGCCTCAACTCCAACGATGGTATGCTGGATGTCCTTCCTTTACAGCGACAAAAAGTCCTTTGCCAGTGGCACAGATTTTCTCACCAGCTTTCAATTCCATACGTATGTTTACACGATCTTCACTTATCTCTTCTGCATATGCTGTGATAACGAGTTCAGTATCCATGGGAGTCGGTCTCCTCAATGAAATCGAATAGGAAGCAGTGACTGTGCACGGTGGCTCATCAAGGTCCTGATCATCCATCAAAGCAATAGCAGCAGCCCAATTCCCATGACAATCCATGAGTGTTCCAATAATCCCACCATTCACCATGCCTGGAAAGGCCTGATGCTCTTCTGATGGAGTAAATTTCATCTCTAAACCTTGTTCGGTTCTGTATGAGTTAATTTGCAAGCCATGTTCGTTTGCAGGCCCGCAACCGAAGCAGATCGAACTCGCAGCATACTGTCGTTGAACCCCATTGTCCATGCTCTGACTCTGAAGAGTCAGCCCTTAGACTCTCGCCTTTAGAATCCGGAGTAGAGCTTACGCTCAACTGGTTCCGATGTCCAAGGCCATCGGTGGCCTTTGATAACAAAAGAGGATTATCTTCCGATACGCTTCTCAATGAACGTCACAAAATGAGCCATGTGTTTAGCATGCTTTTGGACGAACCTTTCTGGCAATCGATTGATGATTGAACCATGGATGACTTGGAGATTTCGTCCTATCCAGTATCTTTCTAGTTCGCCAAGCATGGTCAGATTCTTCAGATCCTTGCAGAATGAATCTTTACAGCATGCTCTGTTTGTTTTATTACTTCGGGTTTGTGTCTTAACCTGTGTTCCCTTAGTGCCGTCATAGTTCATTTGACTATTACGTCTTCCCGTACGTGTTTTCCTTCCTTTGTTTTTCTTGTTATTACTCATAATCAACCTTCCAATTTACCTGCTCAGAAACGTCTTGCGTTCCCGCCAAAGCGTAGACTGCTTCAGGCAAATTTGGCTAATTATCGGTACATCGGATTCACATACACAATTCGTGCATTATATTCTTGTTTTCAGAGTTTATAAAAGTATTGCGCTTTAAAAATCAACACATGAGAGCCATTTGTTCTCCTTTGGCTTCTTCAAGTCGATCCTTGGCGGGACACAAAAAACGAACGCTACAATGCATGCACGAGCGGGAAGAATCTGCAAATGGAATTTGTTCAAGATTGTTTTTTGTTCCAACAAGCTTGAGAATCCGCTCCATTTCTTTTGAATCAAGGCGAATCAATTGACGGATAGATTTGTTTTCTTTTTTGCTTACATTTGTCTTATGGATAAACCATTTCCCATTTTTCCAAGAATACTGCACAATGGTCTTTTTCTCCGTTCCTAATGAGATTAATGCCGCGTTTTGATTGATATGATCTATTGAAGAATAACCAAAAAGGTTGATTCGGATTAAGATTGATGTTTCACCTTTTTCTGCACAAAAGTCTGGTGAATTGTAGACTTTTATTCCATCAACAATTTTTGATTTCAAAGGTGAAATGGATTCAAAGGTCATTGTATTAAGTAGGTGCGTGAAGGATTTATGTTGAATCAACTTGATGCATCGTTTAGCCCCGATTTCTTCGAGATGCTGTTCAGGTTTCACCCTGTGGAACATTGATTTTTGGTCCTTCCATGCGGAGAGTTCTGATATTATTGAATTTCTTTCCTTAACGCGATGTCGAAAAAATTGGTTGAACTTCAATCGAATCAAGTTTTTCGACCATTTCATTCCAATCTGGTAATCTTCGACATAATCACGGATAGTTTCGCGAATACTAATCTGCATCAGTATCCAAGGTGTTTGAATTGAGAAATATTCTCTCAACATTTGTCCTGTAGGATGTTTCGTCGCATAAGCAGCGATTCCGTAGCGTAGGACAAAAGCGCGAGGGCACTTCTGCATGAGATTGATTCGCGTTTGTGACCATGTTCTTTGTATTGGATGCATAGGTGAAGGATTCGACTTCAACCAACATTAATGCTTCTCTAGAATACGCCAATCGAAAACAAGGCCAAGATTGAGTTAATTGTCACCCATATACTGATGGGTATCAACACTAATCCCATGAATCGTGCAAATGAGTCTGCTCCGAACTTACCAAAGAGATTTGAAATGGATCCACCCCAAGAGGCTACAACTCTCAAAATTAAAACCGTAAGCCCTGATACAAGGATGTGGCCTATGAGAATCAGAAGGGCAAAGAGAATTGAGAATCCTCCGTCTAAAGCTGTAGCGCCTACTCCTTGTGCAATTAGGGCAGGGTCAGCAAGCCATGAGAACCATCCAATGAATACTCCAAGGAACACATCCCGTTGCATATCTTCCCTCGGACGCCATTCTTGGAACGATTTGTTTGTCAGTCCATGAAGGATTGATCCGAGTAGTTTTGCTTCTATTGGTGCTCCAGTTCGGAACGTGAAAATACACATTTGTATGAACCATAGGAACATTACAGCATTGATTATGTGGGCGAAGAATGCCCCTACTGGTAACAAACTTGCCAGGAGAGAAGGCAGATGCACCATCAGGACGCCACATCCTCCAGCCACGACGATACTCGCCCACAATGCACCTGGCGGAAGAGGCTCCTCTGGTTTAGTCCACCCTTGACGAGGCAGTGCCAAGAAGACGAGGAATAGACCTGCGGGGATGAAGATCGAAAAGTACGTTCCTAGACTTGTTGGGCCACCAGTTCCGACTCCATCGATTGCATCGTTCATTGCTTTGGAACCAGCTGTAGGTGTTTCGCTCCATGTGACGTGCATCGTCTTGTCAACAATCAATATTGAATCTGCGTTGCCAGTTGGCGAGGAACTCACTAACTCATTGTTGTAATCCAAAACAATAGGCCACGATACATTTAGCTGAGATTCGTATGAAAGCACGTCGCTTAACAAAGAACTCTCTCCTGTGACGACTTGAACAACAGAGATATCATCATTTTCTCTCTGAGAGAGCAGGAGAGCGAATTCATTTGCTTGGTCTTGAGCGGATTCAGAGCCAGGTGCAATCGCTCCAATGACTAGAGCGTTGGAGTCGCCCATGAGTTCAGAAAGCGTGATGAATTCTGTACCATCGACTTTGAATTCAGCATCCACGAGGAGAGCATTTTCATTGAGGATGGCTTCGTCGCTCAAATTAGTTTGAGCAAATCCGAGAGGAATCATGAGCAACATCATCACAAAAAGAGCACCAATAATCGGGAGAGGTAAAGGTGGATCTGAGTTGAAGCCCTTGTATACTATACCGAAGAAGCAGAATATTGTTGTCAGAGTGAGCCATACACCTGCTGTTGCAAAACCATCATTATTTTCTGCAACATTGAATCGAATGATTCCAAATGCATGACAATCCACATTCGGGTTTCCACTTGTTGTTTTTACGCAGACTTCCAAATTCGATGAGCCTGTAAACAACTGCTCTTTCCCGGTCCAAATCCATGCAGTTTCGTTATCTCCAAGATTCCTTTCCATACGAATGCGACCAATCGAATTTTCCATCACCGGCCAAACTCCCAAAAACTTCTGAGATCATTTTACTTGAATCATTTTCATCACCGATTGTCTTTAGCACCCATTCAATTCCTGAATCAGCAGCCTGAAAGGCTGGTGTTGAATTCTTA
>JABIYX010000186.1 GCA_018666575.1 Methanobacteriota archaeon
AAGCGGGACATCAAAGGGGTTATAGTGGAAGTATTGCTGGCTTAGATGAGTGATATTGATGCAAACTAAGACGAACCAAATCGGGGCAAAACTTCGAAGCGTATTTCTCGTATTCATAATGGTCATTTCGACTACAGCCGCCTTTGCAACAAATGCCAGTGCTTCTGCAGCACGTAACTACACCACAAATCGTGACCCGATTGATATCGGTATTGCTGATTTCAACTGCGATGGTTTCAACGATATGGCCATTGCAACCGACGGTACGCATACCATCTCCATCTTGACAAATGATGGGGCTGGAGATTTCACAGATCGATACGACGTATGGGTTTCCAAGAATACCTCTCGAAACGCTGAATGGGATGAGTTCTCGAATGTACAATTCCTTGAAGTGGGAGAGTTTACTGGTGATTCTGCGCCAGATATCGCAATTTTCCAAAGAAACAATCCGTTCAAGACTGACGATAGTGGTGCGCCAGCAGGAGAGCCTGGTAACCTGACCATCCTCGAAAATGATGGTTGCGGAACTGACTCATTCACCATTGGTCAGAGATTCACTCACTTCTGGGCATGGGATCTTGTAGTCGGAGATGTAAACGACGATGGAAATGATGACGTACTTATCCTCGATCTTCTCAGTGACATTTCAAATCAAAGAGTCGTCACCTACATGGGGCCTATATCTCAAAGCACAACGCCAATGGTCACTGCTCTCGGTACTGCAAGCGCCAATGCTTACAGAAATCTTGAGATCGGCGACTGGGGAGAAGGGCAACAAGGGCTCGGCGGCCAGTGCTACGACGAAGACATTTGGCTCCTTCGAAGCGAAGGCGTTGATTACGCATCGGGTCAAACAACCAATCCAGGAAACGATGACAACGTGACTGTTATCGAATTCAACTGTCAAACAAATCTCTTCCCGAATACTTACACATTTTCAACGACTCCTCAAACTGGATCTCACGTCGTTAACATGGCAAACACCTTCGGTGCATTCGACATCGCTGACATCGATAACGACGGCGTTGTTGATACAATCGCAATGACGCAAGGCAACCTTGAGAACATCACGTATTCCAAATCAACAACCGTTGGAACCTGGTCCTCTCCTTCATTAGCTTATTTCGGGCCATACATCTCTTATGACGTGACAGTGGCAGATGTCAACGGGGATGGCGAACCTGATTTCGTCAACCCTACTGTTGCTTACCAACAAAACACATCTGACTCTGCAGGCGGTTCGACTTCTTCCTTCTGGCTTAACTTCCCTACAACTGTACAAGTTACTCTCTCTGATGGAAGCGGTGGATATGTAACTCCTCTCTCTTACGAGGCTGGTCGCAGACCAAACATCGCTGTTGTCGGACAACTTGCAGGAAGTGCAAGTTCCGCCCCTGATATCGTTGTAGGTCATTCTTCCTACAACTTTGGAAGTTGGATTGACAACCTTGGATGGGAAGGACAGAACGATTACGTCACTGTCGTGGAAATGGACAGCAAAGATATCGCAGTAACAGATATCGAAATTTCACCTGTAGACCGATTCTTCGGAGTGGTTGGAGAAGGAAACCGGGACATTAATGTCACAGTAACAAACACTGGTATGGACACATTGACTCAATCAGCAACACTCGATGTTGAACTGAAGGTTGTTGACGAAGCAAATTCCTCCAACACAACAGTGTTTGCACACGACTTCGACACAGCTGCTGACACAAGTGGTTGTGGCTCTGGCTGTAATTGGGTCCTCAATGAATACATTGACCAAGCTTCAATGTGGCACCTTGAATCAAATCAATCACGTGGCGCTACTGATGGCAACAACGATCCGAATGTATCTGCAAACTACCTTAACCCAACCGACTTCATGTGGGCTGGAGAGTACAAAACAAACAGCAGTGGTGACGAATGGTCTGGATATGGACGAAACTGGGATGATGCGCTTACACTCGAAGATGTTGATTTGACTGGCTCAGATCGAGCCTTCTTGAGCGTAGAATTGTTCCGCCACCTTGGCTTCGGTGGACTAGGCAATTTCGACGGAACAGGTTTCATCCTCACTGCTCTTTGGGACGATGTCGCATTTGTTGAAGTGGGTTCAGAAGAAACTGGATGGTCTGTCCTTTCCTGCCCAACTTCGGCACAAGTCGCAGGAGAATGTCTGTCTGGCGTTTCAATGTGGGGCGGTTATGACAACGACAGAGCCATTAAGATCAACGGTTTTGGCGGGGTTGCAGAAGGTGTCTATTACTATGGAGCACAAGCAGCGGGTACTTACTACGGATGGAGTAACTTTACAGAGGAAGGTGTCGGTGAATTCGATCTTTCTCCATGGGCTGGTGAAATCGTCGACGTTCGATTCAGACTCCGTTCTGGATTCGAAGGATCCATTGCAGATGATAACGAATCGCTCTGGACAGGTCGAGATGGATACGCTATCGACAATGTATCTATCTACAAGCAAAACACTGCTTACCTACCAAATCCACAAACGCTTCAATCAAACCTCAACCTCGTAAACCTTGGTCCTGGGGAAGAAGAAACAGCATCGATTTCTGCAAATCTCCTCAACGACACAATTTACAGAATCTCTGCAACACTCTCCAACCATGCATGGGACGAGCAAACCGTTAACGATGATATCGTAGGTTATATTCAACCCTTCAATCTCTACGACCCAACAGTTGAAGGAATAGATTACTTCAATCCAGGTGGTTTGTATGCAGAAGGTATCTTTGATATCGATGTGGTAACCAACAACTATGGAAACACCCTCGTAGACTTTGATATCGAGACAACAGTCTTCTCTGCAACACCATCGGATGTTCTGTGCAGTGCTCCGGCAGTTATCTGTAAGGAATCCTTTGAAGGCGGTTCTGAAGGATACGTCTACAGTGATGATGGAAACCCCCAAGGTGCTATCTACAACGAACTGACTTGCTCAGAAACCATCTTCAATAACAACGCATACTGGTTCGGGCACCCATGTGACACAGCAGTAAGCGGCTATGGCGATCTGTGGGAAAACGAAACACTCACAGTACCTGGTGTTGACCTCACTTCGATGTCTGGCGATTTCGTTTCCCTCAACTTTGAGTATTATGCAGATACATTTTACGGAATTGATGTTGATGGAACAACAATTGTCGACGTTAACGATTATGCATCAATCAACTTTGATTACACACGAGGAAGCGATGCCTACTCTGGTATCCTTCTTGGACAGTGGAACGACTACGACGAAGATGGAACTTGCCGAAACGATGACAACGATGACGGTTTCACAAACTCTTCCGAATCCATTAACCAAGCAGAAATAGACTTCGTTGGCGATTCTGCTTCAACAGATGGATCTGCTGGTAACTATAACGTGTTCTTCAATTCCGACGACCTTGTTCTAAGTCGAAGTATCGACCTTACTCACTTGTACGTCTTGAACAACACAGCAGCAGACAGCTCTCAATGGTTCAGAGAATGCATCTCCCTTTCAGGCACATCAGTTGACATTAACTTTGAATTCCAGAGTGACGATGATGGACGGAATGGAATCAATGACGGCTTCAAGGGTGTTGCGTTCAACAACATCACTCTGCAAGAATTTACGTTCTACGAAGATGCAAGTTACACCACAAGCCGAACCAATGTTGATGCAGAAGAAGTTGACACAACGACTCTTGCAAGCCACGAGTTCTTCTCTGGTGTTTACATGATCCGTGCTGAAACAATATTCGACAACACAACGATTGGAACCAATTGGTACAACGACAACGAATTGAGTGAATCGAACAACATTGAACAAGTTATCTTCAACGTAGAATCCGTTGACATCACACTTGGAAAGCCAACAACACTTGGTTGCCTCGATGATGGAACATACGCATGTGTGCTTCCAATTGATGGTAGTCTGACTCATTCGTGGGACCTCAAGGCTACAAATGGTGTCCTTGCTGGGGATTACATGTTCTACATGACCGTCTTCGATGAGACCGACTCAACTCAGGTTCATCAAGCATCATCCAGTACACAAACCACTGTTTTGAATTCAAACGAAAAGATTGACTTGACATTCCCTGTCTTCAACAATTGGATGGACGGTCACGATTACAACATCAGTTTCCATGCAGAACTTGCAAATGGAAACCCGAGCGGTAACGTACGATACTTCCATGCAACCTTCGCGAACTCAATCGATGTTGCAATCCTTGGTGATTCAACAGCACGTACATCCACAATCAAGCAGGACTTGCAACTTCTAGGTATGACTTACACCCAGTACTCTATCAACGACTGGACCACATACCTCGACAGTGGATGGCTCACCCATTACGACAAGGTTCTCTTGCCTTGGCAAGATGACATTGCGGCAAAGGACGTTGAAAGCGGCGGCCGTGGATACTATCAGAAGCTTGGATCAACTGCTAACCGCCAGACATTGGAATCATTCATGTCTGCTGGTGGTACAGTTCAAGCTCATCTTGGCCCACAAGGAAGCCAAATCTACGGACTTGACGTTGGATTAAACGGTCGACTTCCATTCGGAATGGATGTTCAAAGCCGAAACACTCCAGAAACGAAGATTACCTATACTGGACTTGACATTGCAGACCCTTACCATCCGATCATGAATGATGTCTCAACAACATCCTTCCAAGGATTTGAAGGCGATGGTACCGTTGCTACAGCAGTTCTCAACACAAACTCGGTAAGCACACAAAATGTTCCTGGAGTCTGCAACGGCTACATGGAAGATGGAGGATACTTCCAGAGTCTTCTGCGTACCGCTGCTAACAGTAAGGACGTCATCATGGGAACTTGCAGTTATTACCAAGGTGGAATGATCGTTTCAACAATTGACGTCGCAACGTACTCTTCTCGTGCAGACAGTGCTACGTTCCCACTCTTGGGCAACATGCTTGGATTCTCAGTAACACCTTATCCTGAAGGATTTGGTTCACTCGGTACTGACTTGGGACTCACCATTGATGGCGATGCGCCAAACATCGATCCATCCACAGGCGGATATGCAACTCATTACATGAAGAGTGATGCTACAGTCAACTTTGGATACACTACAGCAACCACTTCTACTCTCTCTACTGACTGGATTCTTGACGGACCAACTGACTGGGATGCAGCCACAATGGCTAGCGGAACAGACCATACTACTGATGCTTCACCAAATGCAGCATTCTGTAAGGTCGATCTCTCCTCAGCAACAGGATGTCTACAGGGCCAACAATGGACAGTGACTCTATTGCTTCACGATGATGCAGGTCACTCTCGTATCATTTCAGTTGTTGTCGAAACCAATGACGTTCTAGCAGATGCATTCGCACCAGAAGCAAACGTAACCATCGAATCTTCGGATAACATCGAATACATCGGTACGAAGACCGTATCCAACACGGAATGGGATGTAAACCGTCTCATTCTCAATGAAAACGGAGAGCTTGTCGTCAACTTCGATGCAAGCCAATCTTCTGACGCTGATGCAATTGACGGATCAAATGGAATTGTTACCTATGAGTGGAAGGTCTTCTTCGACGCACCGTATGGTGACACGTCATTCAATCTGGAAGGTCACACCTTTGAAGAATCAGCAGCAAGCAATGGTATGTTCACATACAGATTCCAAAACCAAACTGTTGATTCCTCTGGAACTGCTGAGTCACAGATTCGTATGGAATTGAGAGTATACGATGCATCTGGTAAGTTCTCTGACAAGTACAGAATGTATTTCGTCGTCGTTCCTGAAGGCTACGGAGATGAAATCCCATTGGTTCAATACGACAACTTCGAGAACACATCTGTTGGGGTATCAGAATCTACGTATACCATCACTGGAACAATTCTATCTGGTTCTGAAACAGGAGAAGTATACGTTGAAGCATCGTTTACTCGAGATGCTTTCTCAGCATCTCCGATTGAGAAGTACAACCTCATTACTGATAACAAATTTGCTCGTTCTGTAGCACTGTCCGATCAGGACACCTTTGAATTGTCTCTTGACATCAATAATTTCTACAGCAACAACAGCGAAGTTGAAGAAATTTGGGTCCGAGTTTACGAAGGTGACGACGAACGATGGTCTGACGACTTAACAAAGATGGTTCTCATCAACCTAAAACCATGTCGTGGCGTTCTAGCGAACGAATCAGCACAGGCTGCTGGTGGAGAGTTTGTTTGGAATACTACATCGCTTAAGTGCGATTGGGATGGTGAATGGTCCTACAATTCAGATACTGGAATTTGGAGTGAACCAGGTACGGACGCTGATTCAGGCGAATCTTCTGATGATAGCAGTCTTATGCTCATTATCGCAATTATTGGTTCCATTATCCTTCTTGGCGGTGCAACTCTACTGTTCCTCCGCGGCGGTGGCAACTCCGACAAGGTAGACAACCTCAGTGCTGCTGCTGCTGGTTATGGTCAATCTCAAGATATGACTGAGCAATATGTGCAACAACTGATTGCTCAAGGATACCCTGAAGAGACTGCTCGGCAATATGCTGCTCAATACGTGGGTCAAACCGCTGCGTCACAACCTGCTGCTGCTGCAGCTGCGGGGAACGATCTGTACACACAGTATTACAACCAATACTTCCAGCAATTTGTCGCACAAGGCTATGATGAAGCAACTGCATCGCAGTATGCTCAGCAATACGCAGCTCAAGCACAACAGCAACAGTAGATTGAATTCCACTTCTTGACTTACTGGTCACAGAGATGGGTTCAAAAGTCACTGGCGCACGCATTAGACCATGGAAGACCTCGATACGGGCGATAGCTACGCAGTTAAAGACATTAATATGGCTGAAGAAGGCTCACTAAGAGTCGATTGGGCTCGTGCAAGAATGCCAGTTCTCGCAGCATTAAGAGAAGAAGCTGAGCGAACAAAACCCCTCGCTGGTATGCGTGTAGCAGGATGTCTTCACGTCACTAAAGAAACAGCAGTTCTCATTGAAACAATAGCAGCAGCAGGAGCAGAATTGTCTTGGTCTGGATGTAATCCACTCTCGACTCAAGATGACGTAGCTGCTTGGCTTGCTCGTGAAGGATACTCTGTCTATGCATGGCATGGACAAAGTGTAGACGATTTCTATTGGTGCATCGATAAAACGCTTGAATTCAAGCCAACACTCACTCTTGATGACGGTGCAGATCTTATTGTCCGTGTCCACGGAAAACGCTCAGAGTACGCTCCAGGTGTTCTTGGTGGTACTGAAGAAACAACAACAGGTGTTCACCGATTACGAGCAATGGCTGCTGCAGGCGACTTGAAGTATCCAGTTCTGGCTGTAAATGACGCCATCACGAAGTGGGATTTTGACAATGTCTACGGAACAGGTCAATCCACACTCGACGGAATCCTCCGTGCCACATCTGTACTCGTCGCTGGAAAGACAATGGTTGTTGCAGGATATGGGCATTGCGGGAAAGGTGTAGCTATGCGAGCACGTGGCTTAGGTGCTAACGTAGTCATCACTGAAGTCGATCCACTCGCAGCACTCAGAGCAATCATGGACGGATACCGAGTCATGACCATGGATGAAGCTGCTTCTATTGGTGATATCTTCTGTACTGCTACTGGAATGAAAGATATCATTGTCGATCGCCACTTCGCATCCATGAAGGATGGTGCAATTGTTGCAAACACTGGCCATTACGATTGCGAAATAGCAGTTGAGTCACTTGAATCAACAGCATCATCTGTCCGTACAATTCGTCGAGACAATGAAGAATTCACAATGCCAAACGGTAACAAAATCTTCCTCTTAGCTCGTGGACGATTGGTAAATCTCGCAGCTGCGGAAGGTCACCCGTCTGAAGTCATGGACATGTCATTTGCCAACCAATTCCTTTCCCTTTGCCGCCTTGCAAAAGAAGCTGAATCAATGGACAATCTTGTGTATGACATCACCCTTGAGCAAGATCAAGGATTGGCAATAACCAAACTCGAAACCCTTGGAATTACAATTGATGAACTCACACAAGAACAAATCGACTACAAGGACGACTACACTGCAGGGACATGAAGAAGATTCACTCTTCTTCAAAGGATGTTAATTCCTTTTCGCCTTGATCCCAAAATGGTTCTTCACTTTCAGAGATGTGAGAATCGAAGTCAGGAAGCGTTGGTTTCCAATCTCCCTTGAACTTCTCTCCTGCATCAACAATCTTCAGCATACGTTCCTGGAACGCAGGAGGTCTTCTGCTTAGAATAAACATGAAGAGTTTTGAGATTCGAATCTCTTCAGGAATCACGACATAACCCGTCGATGTCTCGAAATCCATTGCTCGTAGTAGGTTGAATGCTGGTCGGTTAAGTCGTTGGAACCATCGGCGGCTAATTCTCATTCCCAGTACAACAGTGAACAATATGAGCACTGAAGTTAGACAAAATCCTCCGAAACCTGAGCCAAACACGTTTGGTGCCATGAGAACTTCAAGCATGAGGAGAGGTGTAGCAATGATAAGGAATATTTTCGATTCACTGATAGGTGCCTTGTTCATTCTAAGTGTAATTGCAGACCAGCCATCGTGATGCTTCTCCCATGGTTTGAAATGTTCACTCTGATCTTGTTCACTCGCAAGTTGACACATCTGGTGCAGACGTGCAACTCTGGAGTATTGCGTTGTTGCTAAATCCATATTCTCATCAAAGATGGATTGCAAACGTTCTGTTGCTTCTCCATACAATCCCATATCGGCAAGTATTGCTGCTTGCTCAACAATCGGTGTAACCTCTTCTGGAGCCTGATGCCTTGCATCTTGCCACCACTGTAGGGCTTCCATGTATAGTCCAAGTTCATCGGATAAGAGGCGTCCACCACGAACCCACATTCCTAGGTCATCTGGTTGTAGGGCCACAACTTTCTTTGCAGCTGCTAGAGATTGTGCTGCTTGTTTCAATGTTGGTTGAGAACGTAGACCTGGCAATGAGGCATCTGAAATGATTCTCCATGCATCAACGTGTTCCGGGTCAATTTTGACAGCCTTTCGAGCATGTTCAAGAGCCAAATCTCGATTATCTTCTTCAAGAGCTTCAATGGCGTCCAAATAATTCGACTCAGCAGTCATGATTTCACCTTAATTGTCATCGTCATTGCGTCGCTGATATCTTCGAGGCTGAATTTCCTTAGGTGGGCGATTGTGAGCATGACCTGGTCGCTTTCCACGAGCCTTTCGGTACTGTTCGTCCGAGCGATCATTTCCTCCACGACTGTTTCGGTCTCCACCACGTCCGCCACGATCTCCACCGTCGCGTCCGCCGCTGAATCCACCTCTTCGGTCACCCCCACCTGATTGTCCTCCAGGTCGTGGTTTACCGCATTGATTGCATTCAGTTCTGAATGAGAAATTGTCATTCTTACATGAAGGACAAATCCAGTCATTTCGATTATGTTCTTCTTGATTTCGGCCTCTTCGGTCGTCACGCCCTCTTCGGTCGTCACGTCCTCTTCCACCACGTTCATCTCGACGGCCGCCTCGATCGTTTCTGAATGAACTGCCACGTTCCTGAACGTTTCCTTTCTTCGACTTTCCACAACTGTTGCATTCTGTTCTGAAAGCAAAGTTATCGTTTCCGCATGAGGCGCAAAGCCAATCGCTTCGTTCACCATCATTTCTTCCACGGGAGTTATTGTCACGTCGATCATAAGAACGGTCTCTATCACGGCTTGGTCGTTCTTCTCTGAATTCACGACGAGGAGGGCGATCTTCACGTTCTTTCTTAGCTCGAACGGTTACGGTTGAACCAATAAATTGATCATTGTCTTGTTTACGGTCGAGGTGTGCAATGTGGACAAGAGGTGATTCCGTTGAACCAAGAACTGCATCGACTTTACCGATGTAGTGTCCGTCTTCTTCTCGAACAATAATTGAACCTAATGCGGGCGATGATCCACTGAATGTGACCAGTAGGCCTAATTCGTGACTTGCGCGGTCAACTACACCTCTAAACATGGCTCTCAACTCCAACCTGACGACACACTATGTTTGATACTGTTGGTCAGTCTTGACGTCGAGAGACCCATCCTGCAGCCACTAAACCAATGAGCAGTGTTGCGATTAGACCTGGTGCTGGGAGAATTCCTGAACTTTCGCTATCATCATCATCCGAAGCGTCGTTTCCGCTGTCATCAACGGCTCCTGCGTTTGGATCTACAACTTGGAGTAATCTGGTGGTTTCTCCTCCCGATTCATCTGTTGCTTTGATGACGATGTCGTAAGGGGATTGAACATCATTTTGGATGCAATTAGCAATTGATACTTGAATTTCCCATGCGAGATTCTGTCGATCAAAATTTGTTGTTGTCCCATCACATATCCACAGCATGAGAGTGACATCTTGGCCATCAGGATCAATAACATTGCCTGAAAGTGTGAATTTGAGTCCATCGAGGTTCCATTCAGCTTGCTGTCCTTGGAGATTGGTTTCAATCGAAATGGTTGGAGGTGTGTTTCTTTTTACGAGGTCATAATCGAGGACAAAATTGTAGTCAAGCATTCCTGAAGCCGTTGCAGTGCCCATAATTGTCACTGGCCCTGGGCTTATACCAGTTAGTGACAAATTCGTTTCTGTTTGTGATTCTAGGATTTGAGTTACTGATGGCCCCATATTGGAATCTTGGTGGGCGTGCGCTGTAACTGTCAAAGACGTTACAAGGCTTGTAGGGTACCATGTCATACTGATTTCATCTCCAACGGTCCTAGAAATTTCTGGCATTCCGGTGGATGGATAGACGACTGTAAATACCTTTCCGAATGTGTAGTTGCGATGCTCAACAGTCTCTGCACCAAATGCGTCAACTCCTGCACACTGAGCAGTAGCTGAGGTTCCACCTGCAGTAACGAACAAGGAAGCATCTTCATCCATACGGACTGACCATCCGTTGGCTTCATCGGCTGAAGTGAAGTTACAGCGTAGGTTCCATCCGCTTTCATCAATAACCCACATTTCTGCTTCAGTTGAAGCAAGTTCTTCGCCGTTGGTGATGCCAAGAGGGATAATTGTGCCTCCAGCAGGTGCGGTCGAAGACCAAACAGGCACTTCGTTGGTAAATGGTGCCGTTGTTGTGAAGTCGATGAACAGATTTCGAACCATTGGGTAGGAGCCTAGCGGATAATCCACATCGGCTACAATCCGAAGGCGACCGTCAGGCAAGAATTCGCTCATTGGAGATGCAAGTTCTTCCTGCAATTCTCCGTCGTCATAGAATCCCATGTCTGCGACTCGAAGTCCTTGTTCAACAGGGAATGTCAAAACGAGTCGAGCATCTGTGATGTTCGTAATGTTCATTGCGAGAGTAAAGTCAGAACTACCCTGGTTAGGTAATTGATCAAATCGAACGTTGTTGTTCTCACCCGCCTTTGTCAAGAGATGGATTTCCAAATCGTCAGTTATTGTCACTGGTACTTCTTTGCATCCTGGATCGGAAAGTGCGCTGTTACAGGAGCGCTCTTGAGAATGGCCTTCAGGGACAAGGTTGACCTCATCAAGGGCGATTCCATCTTCAACGAATTCGAGGTCGTTCCAGTCAACTCCTCCACGGTGAGAAATACCTTCTCGGATTCCAAGGCGAGTCTCCATGTCTGCAATACACTTCGGGCCTATCGAACGGACGGCTTCTCTTTCATCAGTTGACATCCAGTCATCATCGCCGCCAGGAACTCCTTCAAACAATCCGTCAAGATTGTCACGGACGGCTGCGGACTTGCTCCCATTGACCCATGCTTGTGCTTCCATGGCGCCGGTTGCCCAATCATCATTGATATCGAGATTAAAGAGGGCGAAATCGTATTCAAAGAGGTCTTCAAAGGTATAGCCACTGCAGTCGACATCAAGGCTTCCTTGACGGCCAGATGTTGATTGAGCTTGGTCTTCGTTTTCCAATGTAGAGGTCTCTATTGTGGGTGTGAGAATTGCAAGCAATAGCATCACGAGTACGGGAATCATGACCTAACCAGTACGACGCTATTCATGAAGTCTTGGTTAGAAAACATCACGGTACGAGTTGTTTGATACGTCTTGTGAACCATAAAAGAGGCAATAATGTCCACGCTAATGCCGCCAGAAATGCTCCAGTTGCGGATACTCCTCTGTTGACATTATCCAATCGAGTTTCAAGTAAGTGATGGTAAACGCCGTTTGGCGAAAGCAAATCGAGGCGTCCCTCGAAAACGGAATACGCCGCATCTTTGGATTCACCAACAGCAACGCCATTGAGGGCAGCAATAAGGGTCGTAAACAAGACCCATAGGAGTGTAAAGAGGAACCAGAGTCCAATTGAAAACGCAATTGCTGAACCTTGTTCTTTGGCAAGGCTGGATGCAAGTAATGCAAAAACAGTGTACCAAAGAAGGACGAACCAAGCTGCTAAAACAAATACGACAGAGTCGCCAGCAGAGATCCACATGTCGCTTCGATAACCGACCAACCACATCGAAATGAGCAAGAGAATCGTGACCGGAGCAGCAATACTTGCCCAGTTTCCGATGACGAGAATCATTGATTGCCTCCATCGAGGCATCGGTTGTGATAGACGTAACTCAAGAACGCCACTTTGCCGATCTCTACTAATGCCATCGTGTGCTAATAATACTGCAGCCATGGTTCCTGCAAATACAATGCCGATACTTGCTAGAAACATGGTCTCCGCTGCTGTTTCAGGAATCTGATCGGCTGGCAGTTGTATGTTAGGGTCTGAGAATCCCCATGCCATTCCAGGAATGAAAAGAAACAGAATGGGCAGCATAATCAGCATTCGAGTCGAAAGGACCCGTCTTCGGAACACGATCATGACAAGTTTCCACATACGTGTTGAAGCCGTCATTCCTCTTCCTCCTGTATTTTCCGCATAGGTAGCCAAGCACTGTTTTCAACATCCATACCTATACTTTGTCGATCAAGTCCAGTCGCAGCACAAAGTAACTCGATCAGTGAAGGTTGAATTTCTCTCCATGTGATGACTCCTATTCCTGAATCAACGATGTTCTTGAGTAAATTATCAGGAACTGATTGCAGGATCATGTGGTGGGCAGCATCAGTTGTAGATTGTTCCAAAACCTCGAGATTTTTCATGAGTTTACTGGGTAATTCGGAGTCCAAGCAAACCTCGGTGAGTTGTTCAAATCCCAATCTTTCTTGGATTGAAGTTGTTGTACCATGAGCTACTAACTGACCTCGATGAAGTAAGGCGAGTGTGTCGATGAGTTGGTCTAATTCAAACAGATGGTGGCTTGAAATGACAATTGCGATTCCTTTTCGAGCCAGTGATTGAAGTAGACGCTTGAACGCATCGATTGCAACAGGGTCCATTCCATTGAAAGGTTCGTCTAAAACAAGGACATCAGGTGTACCAAGCAAAGCAATTCCAAGAGAAAGCCGTTGTCTCATTCCTTGGCTCAAGGAATCCAAAGCCGATGAAGCCCTGTTCTTCAAGCCGATTATTCCAAGAATCTCCAGTGCAGAATCTTTTGAGCAGCCCCGTAGTAGTGCAAACTCAACAAGCGTTTGTTCGACGGTTTCTTGACCAGACCATCGAACGTGTTCTGGCATAAAACCAACTCGTTTTCTGAGTTCCTGGTCGGAAATGATCGTTCCTTTTGTTGAGACATTTCCAGATTCAATAGGGAGGACTCCGCTCATCATTCGGAGAAGTGTTGTTTTTCCAGCACCATTTGTACCTACAAGGCCAACAATCTGCCCGCTTTGTAAGGTTAAGTCAAGGGCTGCAATTCCTGCACCGCGTTGCTTTTTGAAGGGATTATACCATTTTGGTGCAGGTACTTTGTGACGAAACATGACGGACGAGAAATCCATCACACTCTCGCCTGCCATGATACGGCTCTCCCGCCACATCACTCAAATGCTTTGTTTTTCCATTGATGTTCCCAAATACATATGATGGAGGGTGCATATCTCTGTACATGGGATTGGGCGTAAGCATTGCTGGCTTCTGTCTCATTTTACTCTCAATACCGCTGAGTTACGCCATTCATCGATGGAGAAATGGAGAGGAGGCAGAACCGTTTGAACAGTTTCTCGGCTCGAAAACCTCTTTTTTCATACTTGCAGGGATTACTGCCTTGTGGATCATTCCCTACGGGCTGTTTGCACTCATACCAATCATCTTCCTTCTGTCTGTATCTAGTCCAGCAGGACGGCTTGATTGGAAAGAATATCGGAATGAGCGACTTGTTGCGATTTTCATTGTATTCTTGATGCTCGGACTATCTGGCCTAATGCCCTGTGATGAACCACGTTCGCCAGAAGAGTGGGGCGAGCCGTTTGCACGAGAAAATCCGTATGCTCCGGCATGGCCTGCTAGCGAACAATTCACTTGGATTCTTGTCGATGATTTGGATGCCTCAAATTTTGAAGTTGTTCAGAGTCTACGAATCCGCACACCTCATCAGTTCGGTACGTTCAGTCAAGTTGAGTCTTCAATTGCAATCTCATCACTGTTTGGTCTCGAGAACGAACGGATGCGTCAAGCAATCGATATTGTAGATGAACGAGTATCCTTTATTCGAATTGACAGTGATGAATTCAAACTGGAACAGAGAGGGGATGCTCAAGAGCATACGTTCCGCCCTTCTTCGGGAGATGTCAAAATGAACGTCTGGGTGTATGATTGTCTTGCCACATCAGGAACAAATTCTGATGGAACAAAAATAGGAGAAGTAGTCATTGCAGGAGTACCTAGTTGGGGCGGTGTGCTTGATTTAGTGGTCATTGTTCGACCAGTATTCCACGACGGGTTATCGAGCGATCCTTTTGCGGAAGCACTCGTGTCAAACTGGCTTGACTCAGAAGTTTAGGGCGTACGAAACTTTATCTACATTCTATTTTTAGGGAGGCCGAAAACGGAGGGCCTCTACTTGCGAAGCAACACTAAAAAACCACTACTGCTAGCCTTTTTGATTCTGATTGCCTCTGTTGCCGGATGTATCGGTAACGATGATGATGATGATAAAGAAACATTGACTATTGCTTTCAACTTGAAAGACGATTACACAAATGTTGACGAAAACCCACAACGATTTGCCGACTACTTGGCAGATACTCTTGATATGAATGTCGAGTTGTATCCAATCGATTCTGAAGGGGCAACTCTTCAAGCACTTCGATTTGGAAATGCAGATATCGCCTTCATGGATGGAGCTGCTGCATGGATTGGATGGCAGCAATACGGTCTCGAAGCCTTAGCTGCTGACCAAAAGAGCGATGGTCGTACGTATTACGACGCACATGCTGTAGTTCTGAAAGATTCTGAAATGGCTACGGCGAGTTTGGATGCTGATGCTTCCACTGATCCTTTCTCTCTTCTTGCTGGAAAGACCTCCTGTCACACAGGATGGCTCAAGTCAGCAGGAATGCTTCTTCCTATGGGGCATCTTATCGGAAACGGATATGCAAACGTTATCGGCGATTCAGATGATATCGAATCCGTCCGTTCAACAATTCTCAACTACTTCAGCGAAGATGCAAGCATCCCTGATTCAGGAACACCTTACTATTCCTACTCTGGAGCACTTCGCTGTCTTTCAGAAGGAGTCGGAGACGTTGCATTCGTGAAAGATTCAACTGTTTCATCTTACTGTGCAAACACAGATACATCCACAAATGAAGATTGGTGCCTCTCCTCAGACGAGTATATTCTCTTGCCATCTTATGGTCAAGCGCCTTCACATCCAGTCATGTACAATCCAGAACTTCTTGACAATGAAAAAGTTAAGCTGATTCAAGATGCTTTGGTTGCTATGAAGGATTCAACAGAGGGCGAATCAATTCTTACCTCTGTCCTAAACACACCTTCTATCGTTAAGACCACTGCGGGAGATCATCTGTCATCCTACGGTGCTCTTGTACAGGATGTTCCTGGAATTGAGTCGTACTTTGGAGACAAGTATGGCATTACAGATACTGTGAGTCCTACTGTTTCCAATATTCGAATTGCCTTTGAAGTTAAGGATGATTACACAAGCGTCGATATGAATCCTCAACTTCTTGCAGATTACATCGCTGAAGAAACAGGTGTCACAGTAACGCTGTACCCAGTAACTTCTGAAGGTTCTATCATCGAAGCACTTCGCTTTGGAAATGCTGATATCGCATTCATGGACGGCGGTGCTGCATGGATGGGCTGGCAAGAATACGGTCTGGCAGCAATGGCTGCGGACACAAAGTCCGATGGCCGATCATACTATGATGCGCACGCTGTTGTTCGAAACGGAAGTGATATCGCCAATGCTTACCTTGACGGAGATGATACTACGGATCCGTTTGCAATGATGGAAGGAACAACCTCATGTCACACAGGGTGGCTCAAGTCAGCAGGGATGCTCCTTCCCATGGGCTTCCTTATCTCTGAAGGATATGCTCCAGTTGTTGGCTCACAAGACGACATTGAGTCATTGAGATCGACAATTTATTCCTACTTTAGTGACGATGCGAGCATTCCTGATTCAGGAACGCCTTATTCGTCCTACTCCGGAGCAGTTCGCTGTTTGTCCGAAGGAGTTGGTGATGTAGCCTTTGTCAAGGATTCAACCATTGCAAGCTACTGTGGAAACGACAACGCTTCAGACAACGAAGATTGGTGTCTTGCTGAGGAAGAATACATCCTGCTTCCATCATATGGTTCCGCACCATCTCATCCAGTCATGTACAATCCTGACAAACTCGATGTTCAGACCCGAACTGCAATCCTTAACGCACTTCTTTCACTGAACAGTGAAATGTATGTTGAAGATTATCCAATAATGGGTCAAACCTACACCGGTTGCTACGATTTCAGCACCCACGTCGTTGATTCAAACCAATCCAAGGGCGAATGTGGTGATCAAATACTTGCCAACATTCTCAACACAGGCGGTTTAGTGGAAGTAAACACACAAGAGCACATGGGAATCTATGGCGACCTCATCGGTTCCATACCAGGTATCTCAACATACTTCGATACAAAGTACGATATTGAGGCATAATCGTAAGACTGCATAAGTTCCACGTTATTGAATAAGCAGATGCATTCGGCTACAGCATAGGGGGGAGTCGGATGTCAATACAACAACCAGTGTTAGAGTTGAAAAACGTAGACATCGGTTACAACGACGCATTAGTCAATAACGTCATCGCCCGAGTCCTCCCTGGTGAAATCATCGCTGTGCTCGGCCCTTCTGGAATCGGTAAGACCACGTTGATCAGAACAATTGCTGGACTCGTTGAACCACTTCAAGGAGAGGTAACTCTACAGACCAACAAAAAAGGTGGATTGGGTTACATTCCTCAACGACTTGGCTTAGTCCGACACGCAAGTGTTCGCCATAATGTCAATCTTGGAGCGAAAGCGAGCATTGGTTTTTCCAAAACGATGTTCGAAGAACGTAGAAATCGTGTTGAAGAAGCGGTCAAAGCACTTGGTATTGAAGACAAATTAAAGGAACCAGTTCGTCGACTTTCTGGAGGACAACTTCGACGTGTCGCAACTGCTCGTGCACTAGCGCAACGCCCACAACTGCTCCTTGCTGATGAATTTCTGAGTGAACTTGATCATCAAAACGTCGAGGTTGTTATCGAAGCAGTGCAACAATTGCTCAAAGACGGAACCTCCATCATCATGGTGGAGCATCACATAGAGAACGTTCAATTATTTGCTACGCGAATTTGGATCATTAAAGACAATCAGTTACATGATTATTCTTTGAAAGAATGGGAACAATCATTGGAGGAAGAAGAATGAGAGGCGGGTGGATTATTGCAGTTCTCTCTCTGCTCTTACTCGCATGGTTCGTTCTCAATGATCTCGTGGACGATTGGGGTCGGCTCGAGGGCGGTATGGACAATCTTGTTATCTTCGTTGAAGAGAGCATGTGGCCTCCAAATTGGTCTGTGTTAGAAGCTCAGTCCTACCCTGTGTGTGAGAATGATATCGAATTATTCTGTTCAGTAGGTTATCTTGGAATGATGGAAACCATCAAAATCGCCTTCGTTTCTACTATGCTTGGTTTCATCGGAGCACTTTGCCTTTCATCACTGGCTGCTCGCAACCTCGTGCCGCTCTATGTAGCGCTTCCTTTCAGATTCATTCTAGCAGCAACAAGAAGTCTGCCGTCTCTTATTTGGGCAATTCTCTTTGTTATCGTCATTGGATTTGGTCCACTTGCTGGTGTGCTTGCCATGACCTTTTACACAATTGGGTATCTCGGAAAGTTACAGTATGAAACCTATGAAGGGATGCCTAGCGATTGCCTGGAAGTAAGTCGGGCAATGGGGCTATCGCATCCAAGCACAGTTGTTTCAGTAGTGATTCCAGAGACAGGAAACCACCTGTTGAGTCAGTTGATGTTCATGTTTGAGTACAACGTACGCCATGGAACAGTCATTGGAATTGTAGGAGCGGGTGGTATTGGATATTACATCACAACGTATTTGAAATTCTTACAATACGACAAGGTTCTAGCACTCTTGATCATTATTTTCCTCGTCGTTGTCGTCATCGATTTACTCTCTTTGATGATTCGTTCCTTTGTTACTGATGAAGGAGACGTCCGCCGTCCAACATGGTTGAAAGGGATGATCAAATTGTGGAAGAAGCGAGGTTCTTCAAGCGATGCTGAGTGATTCAATCTGCAGCGATGTGCAATGCGCCATTCTTGTAGAAGATTTGAATTCGATTAGGCACTTTGCGAGAAAGAGCGGCTACTGCTTCGTAGATGGTGTCTTCATCAACCTTGAATGCTTTAGCAGCTTTTGACGTCGACCATGGTTCAACATGAAAGTCAGATTGAACCAACCATGTCAACAGGCCGGTTTCGAATTCATCCAAATCGTTGCTCTGGTCATCTGCCATGTACAGAGCATAGACTTCCAACATATGAGGAAATCGGCCTTAACCTAAGAGAACCATTCTGCGACAACACTCTTCAGCATCGATATCTCCGTCGAGAAGGGTGTTGAGCGCCTTTGTAAATGGAATCTCAATAGACTGATCGATTGCTCTATCCCTGAACATACGAGCAGCACGAACGCCTTCTGCAACCATTGTCATCTCTTCGAGTGCTTCCTCGAGTGATAGGCCAGTTCCAAGTTTTTCTCCCATCGATCTATTTCTTCCAAATGGAGAAGTCGAAGTAACGTACATGTCTCCAAGACCCGCTGGTCCAAATGCCACCTCAGCCTTTGCTCCTAGAAGTGGAAGCAGAATACATCCTTCTTTGAATCCAGCACTGAAGATTGCTGCCTTGAGATTGTCACCACCAAGTGTACCAGTTGTCTTCAAGCCATCAACAAGTCCGCATGCTAGTGCAACGACGTTCTTGAATGCGCCCCATAGTTCAGCACCTTCTGGGTCTGACGCAGCATGGAGTAGAAGTGTTGGTGTCGAGAGTGTTTCTGCTAAACGCTTTGCAACTGAAACATCCTCGGAAGCTACTAGGGCAGTTGTCATGACTCCACTTGCAGCTTCAGGGGCGATGGTTGGCCCAGTAAGAACTGCTAGTGGGTTTGAACAACCTGCTTCTCGAAGTGCTTCATGAATGGCTTCGGAAATGAGGCGCTTGCCAGGAGCAAGACCTTTTGCCAAGTCGAGAAGAACATGTCCAGGTCTTAGATGCGGTATGACGTCATTTACAACGTTGAGAATTACGGAGGATGGGATTGCAAGGACCACAATCTCTACGCCTTCCATGGCTTCTTCAAGACGCATTGTTACATCCAAACCTTCGACAGATTGGTCGGGTAGATATTTTCGATTTACCCCATCCATCGTTATCGACTCGTAGACTTCTTGTTCGATTGTCCATCCTTTCACATTATGACCCTCAAGGAGCCAAAGTCGTGCGATAGCTGTTCCCCAATTACCTAATCCTAAGACCGCAATGTGTGCCATGAGGTTAATCCTCGGTTTCCTTGCACTTATGTGCATTACCTAAGAATAAAGGTTGAAGTGTTGGTTTTTCGAAAGTGTGGAAGTTACCGAATCAGAATAAATCATCATCTTCATCTTCTTCAAAAGAGAACTCTTCTTTCGCATCTTTATTCTTAGATGCGGCTTTAGTTGCTTTCTTTTCTGGCTTTTTCTCTTCCTTTACAGGTTCAACCACTGGCTCTTCGGCAACAGGTTCCGAAACACCAGCTTGGCGAAGTTGTGCCATCTCTTCCTCACGACGTTGTAGATCTTCAACAGAAGTCCCAGTTTGAGCAGCGAGTGCTCTTCGACGATCTTCTCGTGCTTTGCGTTCAAGTTGCTTGTGCTTGGCTTTGTCGATATTCTGGAGCATGTACATAGCGTCATGCTCGAGAAGAGGCGAGTCAGAAATCAAAGTGATATCAAGCCACCCACCATCTTCTACAATGAATTCAGCGAGAGGTTCAAAGTTAAGATCAGATTTCTTGATTTGCGTGTAGTGCATTGCATTTCCAGTTCGATGTTCAACACCAGAGAAGTGACAATAGAATTCCTTTGTACCTATGGACTCACGAACCATGTCAAACAACTCCCCATAATCTTCAGAGGTTTTCATTCTGCCATGTCCGCGTGCGTGGATGTGTGCAATATTGAGGACAGGAATTGTACCTTCAACGTGATTAACAACTTCAAGAACTTCTTCGAGACTTCCCCACAACTCTTGTCGTCCAGATGTTTCGATACCAATCTTTGACGGAGTGCCATCCTTAATCCACGGGAATACAGGGAATTCGTCCTCGTCATCATGCCAAATATCGTGAACACGTTGGACTACGCTGGAGAAGACATTTGCAACTTGTTCGTTAGCAGCAGTACCTCGTCCGAAATCACCGTAGTGTCCGGTATGGAGTGTAATGTGACGAGCATTGATGGTTCGTGCTGCTTGAAGTGTGGATTCAATCTTAGCCAGAGAGCGGCCACGAGCAACACGATCTCCAAGGAGTTCTGCATAGTATGGTCCGTGAATATTCATTTCAAAGTCAGCCTTGTTTGCAAGAACTCCAGCTTGCCAGTATTGCTCAAAATGTTGCGGCTGAATGAGTCGTACTGTTTGTGCTTCCATGGTCTCAAGACCAAGTGCTATGATGTCATCCATTCCTTCAACAATTGTACGCCCTTTGCATGACAAAGGTACGCCAGCAGGTCCCAGTTTTACTCCCATCATTCCACCCCGCGAATCCAAGCCAAACAGTTCCCTGCATTAACCCCTTTCCGTCATCCGTTTGCCGGATTTGTGTACATACTCCTCAATACGACGGTTCATGAAGGTGAAATGAAAGCCCCCGATATGTCCGATAACATTGAGGCTGCACTGCAAGCGTTTCGTGATGGAAATCCAGTTTGCCTCTTCGATTCAGATAAACGGGAAGGAGAGACGGACTTACTGTTTCCAGCCCTCTATGCTCAGCCGAGTACAATGCGACAACTCCGCAAAGACTGCGGAGGACTTCTTTTCTTAGCTGTAGGTCATGACGTGGGGGAAGTTTTCGGCTTACCCTTCCTTCAAGATTTACATACGCATGATGCCTTGATGGAGCAGTATCCAATTCTATCCGTTCTCAAGACGAACGACTTGAGATACGATTCAAGGTCAGCGTTTACTCTATCACTTAACCACAGAGAGACATACACGGGAATTACAGACCACGATCGTGCTCTAACAACACGTCGATTTGCTGAATTGAGTAAAACTGTGCTCGAAGAGAACCTCAGTGAAACAGAAGCACAGGAACGAATGGGTGCTGAATTCAGAACGCCAGGCCACATCCCAGTTTGTAGGGAGTCCTCTGGAGGACTAGATGTCCGCCAAGGACATACTGAACTCGCTGTAGGACTCGCACGTCTTGCCAATCTCGTACCAGTTGTCATCGGAGCAGAAATGTTGCAACCTGATGGTGACGGCGCTCTTTCCGTCGCAGACGCCCGTACATGGGCCGCTGAGCGAAATATTCCATTCCTAGAAGGAGCTGAAGTAATTGCTGCATTTCATGAGCAATCTCAAAAACCAGATGCATCTGCTTGAGCCTGAGGGATAACAATGCGGAAGGTCATGGCAGTGGGTGTGTTCGACCTTCTCCATGCTGGACATCTTCACTATCTCGAACAAGCTAAGGCTCTCGGCGACCATCTTACCGTTGTTGTCGCCCATGATGATACAGTACGTGTTCGAAAGCATGAACCAGTTACGAATCAAGACCTACGACGTAGAATGGTTGAAGGGTTGAAGCCAGTTGATGAAGCGAGAATAGGCAACGCACCAGATGTTCCAATCTTCGATATCCTACCTCTCATCGAACCTGATGTCATCGCTCTTGGTTATGATCAAGAGCATGCAGAAGATCGAATAAAGAGCGCTTTACAAGAAAGAGGATTCCATTCTATAGAAGTTGTACGAGTCGAAGGATTGAGCGACGACCTTGACGGAACAAGGAAAATCATTGCACGTATTCTTTCTCGTGCCAAAGGCGGTGAACTGTGATGTTTACTGGAATTGTTCAAGGATTAGGCGTAATCAAATCCATTGAGGAAGGAGACGGAATTATCACGTTTTCAGTTGTCTGCCCAGACACTCAAGACCTTATTATTGGAGCAAGCGTAGCAATCGATGGGGTTTGCTTAACTGCAACTTCGATAAACGGAGACCTTGTCACATTCGATATCATTCCAGAAACAATGGAACGTACGACGCTAGGAGAACGAACTGTTGATGATAACGTCAACATTGAACGTTCTCTTCGATATGGCGATGAGGTTGGAGGCCATCTGCTTTCGGGACACATCATTGGACGTGGATTAGTTACCTACTCTGAGAGTGTTGGTGAGGGTGCTCAACTCAAAATCAAAGCCCCGCCAGCGATTCAAAAGTACATCCAAACAAAAGGATACATTGGGATTGATGGAATCTCCTTGACGCTTGGGGAAGTTGTAAACAATGAATTTGATCTTCACATTATACCTGAAACACTCCGTTTGACAACACTTGGCTCGAAGCAAGCTGGTGATGCTGTAAACATCGAAATCGATTCAACAACCATGATGATTGTGGAGACTGTTGAACGACTACTAAAGGAGAATTAATTATGACAAATATTGTTGCAGTGTGCGCCATGTACCACTCAGAAGAAATTGAAAGAATGCTTACGATTGCCACATCGCAAGCAGAAGATCTCGACTTGACCATCTCTGATGTTGTTCGAGTCCAAGGATGTATGGAAATACCACTCGCTCTTGACAGAGTGCTTTCAGACGAAGAAATAGCAGGTGCATTCTGCCTTGGTATTATCGAGAAAGGAGAAACTGATCATGGTCTCGCAATGGGTCAGGCAGTCGTAAAAACCATTCTTGAATTACAACTTGTTCACAACAAGCCAATTGGACTCGGAATCATTGGGCCAGGGGCTCAACCCGAGCATATCAAGCCACGATTAGGACCACATGCAACGGCTGCAGTGGACGCTTTGATGCCATTCCTATGATGCATTGATTCGTTTTTTCCTGTAGAAAATCGAACTCCAAATCAGGATGATAATCGCCAGGTTGCTAAACCATACCCACGGTGTACTCCATCGCAAACCATCAAAGTGAATGTCGCTAAACGGGGCAAGGAATGGTGTTGGAAAGAAAGCCGCTGTATGTGTAGGAATATCATTGAAGATGTGAATGAGCCACGGCATCCACATCCACATCGCAGCATCTCGAGCAGACAGTGAATCGTTCGTAAACAAACGACGGGAAACGCCTCGTTTCTCAAAGAAAGCCCACGTAAACAAGAACCCAATCGTCATCCAGACTAGGCTGTGCGTCACCTGATACGCTTCCCAAGCATACCAGCCTAAATCAGCGGTGACTGTGTCGTCATCAATTTCAGGACGTCCAGCGATGAAAGAATTTGGAATAAAAACGAGAAGATCAGGAAGGACGCCCATTGCACCTGCAACCCAAAATTTGGTTCTTCCATGAGTTGCTCCTGAACCCATGAACCAATGTGAGACGACGTCCATGAGGCAAGGACAGGCGTCTCGTTTATCAATCTTCGATTATCGACAGAATAGCCTTACTCGTTTTTGACCCATTGGCCAGTTGATGGATCTCGATAGAATGAGTTTCCACTTCCTGCAGGATATTCAATCCATTCCTGACCTTCTCGCATTGTTCCACGAGTCGCGTATTCTGGATATTCAGTGGAAGTCTTTTGACCAAAACCACCCAAGTCATCACGGCGAAGTAGGAATCCACCCACTAAGAGAACGACAAGGATTATTCCACCAATTAGAGCCCATTTTGTTACTGATGAATCATCTCCATCTGAAGCCAAACTTCCTTGGGTTTGACTATCAGAGCAACCAACTTGATTTGTAATCGCATCCGTTTGAGTCTCAGGGCATTCATCATTAGTATCCGGAACACCGTCGTTGTCTGTATCACGTTCTAAGATCGTACATCCATCGGCTCCTGTAGAATCTCCTTTTGTTTCTGGGCACTGATCGAACTTATTGAAGACGCCATCATTGTCATCATCTTGTTGATTCCATGAGCATCCATTTGAATTTACAGTCTCATTTATTCCTGTATTCGGGCATTGATCGATACCTTCACATCCTGAAGGTCCGATTGATTGAGCGTCTCTGTCACAGACAGAATCGCTATCTGAATCGACTTGCGAATCTGAACAGCCAACATCATCAATTGACTCTTCATTTGGAGTAAAGGAGCAATTGTCGTCGTAATCATTCACCGAGTCATCATCAGTATCTCGCTGTTTCCTGTCACACCCATTTGCATCTGCATCCCCAATAATCTCAGTTTCTTCGCACAAATCATCACCATTGTTTACTCCATCTCCGTCAGAGTCTTGTTGAACCCAGCTACATCCGTTTTCATCAATTTGGACTCCATTTGCAGAATCAGGACAAACGTCTTTGCCTGAGCAATTTGATGGTCCATTGCTTGGTGCGTCCTCGTCGCAAACACCATCAAAATCTAGGTCAACTTGTTGGTCTGTACATCCGTTTTCATCAGACATTATTCCCAGAGTTGAGTTTGGGCACATGTCCATATAATTCCTTACACCATCCGAGTCATCATCAAGTTGCTCCCCTCCGCATCCGTTTTCATCAACTTCAACATTTAGAGCGGTATCTGGGCATGCATCAATTGAATCAATCAAGCCATCGCCGTCGGAATCAGGTTGCCAGAGAGCAATCGCCTGCATAGACCCGAATTCAACCAAAACATGCTCCTCATGCGGGTGAATCTCTAGTGAAATATCACCTGCGCCTTCGGTTAGATTTACAATTTCATTTGATTGAAGAAGGTTGAGGTTTGTTCCATCAATTTCGTATGTTTGTAATATCGGTGTTTTGTCACCCGATGAATCTGCAAAATCTTCGACAAGTACTACGTACATGAGATTCCCGCTCCGAGAGAATTGTATGTCAAATATCTTTGTCGATGAATCTGTAATTTCAATCGATGCAGAAAAATTAAAGTTGTACGTACCGTACATGAAAAGTTCTCCTGTACTTTCCCATGGACCCGAATAGGTAATGACGTAATTACTGTCAGGGGTTAGATAAAACTCATCCCATATTGGAACACCCTTTGATTTTATGAATTCGAAATCCCTTGTATCCCATTTGATTAATTGTGAACTCCAACCCTTACCAATCAAAGCCCCTCCATCGTGAGTGAAAATAAGACTATCAATGCCATACCAATCGTCATCTTCCAGTAAGATCTCGTAAGTTGTAGAATTTACAACATAAATGGTGTGCGTGTAACTCGAGTAAGAAAAAGTCGAGGTTGCAAACATACTACCATCAGGAGAATATACAGTGGAATGTTGATACACGCTCGAACATTCATTCAATATCTGATAGGATTGGGATAACTCCTTTGTTTCAACATCCCAAAACGAGAATTCACATCCGTTATAATTGGAATAATTGTTGAACATTATCAGAAGCTGTTTGCTTGTAGGACTCCACTCCGTGTCCCAAATATACATCCCTGCATAATATCCTGAGTAAATCCGGTCTTGAATTTCGAATTGTTCATCATAAATAACAAGTTCAGACGATGAAAAATCAAATGCTGTGATATACTTACCATCAGGTGAATACTGGAATTGATGATAACCTTCTGTTGAATTGACCTCCGTTTCTTCTTTGTGCCATCTAACTACTTCTGGGCACGCTACGATATCGTGTAATGGACAATCATCAATGTCATCAATAATGCCATCTCCATCAGTATCTCTCTGATTGCTGCTGCATCCTCTACTATCAGGAATAGAGTTAGGATCTGAATCTGGGCATGTATCATCAGAATCTGGAATCCCATCGTTGTCAGAATCTGTTAACTGGGCCTGTGAACAACCACTGAGGCCAACCGTATCACCGATTAATGTTCTTGGGCAGATATCGTCTTTGTCACTTACTCCATCAGAGTCCGTGTCTCTTTGACTTGGTGAGCACCCTGCTGAATTTGATTTTTCATTTGTTTGAGTGCTTGGACACTCATCTTTGTAATCAACAACACCGTCTGAATCTGAATCCGCCATGAGCCCTGAGAGTTCCGTTCCAAAATCACCTTCAGCAATTTGAATCAGTTCAGAATCATTTGAAGCAAATCGAATTTGTCCAAAAGAGGTCTGAAATGTAGTTTCAAGCGTCCATGAGTCACTTGAATACATCCATCCTCCATAATTGTCTACGGTTAAAAGAGTCGATTCATCATTTGAGAATTCTGCGAAGCCACCACTTAGGACTGTACCATTCACAAAACTTGAGGTTGGCCAAAGTCGTAATTCACTATAATGAACTTGAATAAGCATATCGCCATCAGGAGATACAACTAATTCCTCCATGGGCGTTGCCGCAACTTGAAAACTTCGAGTCGTAACCCATTGCTCGCCTGCTAGCGGCACGCTTTGATATTCCCAAACACTGCCCGAACCATCTCCGCGAATGTACCAAATTGTGTTTTCTGTAGGATGGTGTGCCACATGGATGCCAGTATCTGTGGTTCCAGTTACTTCATTCCAATCAGGACTTTCAAGCATAAGGCCCCCATTGTTACCAGTCGCAATAACAACTCGATTACTGTCTCCAGACCACGTCATATCATAGAATGAATAAGTATCGTAATCCATAACTGAGACTACAGTCCATGTACTTGTTTCAAAAAGTACGAATTGTTCAAATGATAGTGCAGCGAGGTATTCGCTATTTGGAGAAAATGATAGTTCGATTAATTGAAACGTAGTTTCTAGCGTGTTTTGAATTGAAAAATCATCCTGAGAAAGAATAAGAATTTCTCCTTCCTCTGAATCACAACGTGATGAATAAGTGGCTAACAAGCCAGAGTTATCGGTGTCCGAAAGAAATTCGATGGGGGAAGACCAACGAGAATTACAGCCATCTGGATATTGCATTCTTCGGTGTTCTTGCCAATCGCCATAATGAACAGATTGCCCAGAAGTTGAATCCATTTGGAGCCTTTCTAATTCATTGTTAATTGATATGATCGATGAATACGAACAGAGTACAAATAAAACACACATCGCAATGGAAGCGGTTGCAATTCGACCTCTCATGACGAATAGTAATTCAAACGAGTACATATGCGTTTAGCCGACGCTTTACTTGAGGTATGAGAGGGATAATGTTCAAGTCTGTCGGGGTGTTGGTCGGAAAGTGAGTCAAATGTCTGAAGTCCACAACCTCATCATAATCGGATCTGGTCCTGCTGGATATACTGCTGGATTATACGCTGCAAGAGCCATGCTTGAACCACTCATGTTCGCTGGATATATGTCCGGTGGGCAACTTATGCTCACAAGTGATATCGAGAACTTCCCTGGCTATCCTGAAGGTATCGGAGGCCCTGAAATG
>JABIYX010000167.1 GCA_018666575.1 Methanobacteriota archaeon
AAGGCACCATCGTCATCCCACGTCTCGGTCATGGTTGTCCTTGATGGCAACCCTTCAAGAACATGCGTCTAAGGAAGATACAATCCACCATTGGCATGAAGGACAGAACCAGTGATGTATGCAGCATCATTACTCAACAAGAAAGAGACGATAGAAGCCATGTCATCACCAGTTCCAATTCGCTTAAGCGGTACTTCTTGGATGCGTTGATTTCTTTTTTCATCGGAATCGCCAGCAAGAATATCGGTGTCGACATATCCTGGAGCAAGAACGTTGACCCTCTTTCCTTCAGGGCCAACTGCAAGGGCAAGAGAACGTGCCCATGTGCTAAGTGCAGCCTTTGAAGCAGCATAGTCCGCTCCATGAGGTGATCCACGTGTTGCGAGTTGAGAACTGACAACGACCATATTTGCGTGAGGTGCGAGATGCGGTTGGACCACTTTCCAAACATTGACTGCCCCCTCAAAGTTTGCCTTCATCGTATGTCTTAGTTGTTCCATTTTCATTTCTTGTGCAGGAACACGATCGTATGTCCCATGATTGAGAACGAGTGCTTCAATGGTTCGATGCATCCATGGATGGATTCCCAAAAGGCCAACTTCGCCATCATTTGAACAGTCAACTTTGACTGCTAATGCATCTCCACCGGAGTTGCGAATCTCATCGACAACCATTTCCGCTGGTTTTGAGGACGTATTGTAGGATAGGAGGACATCATAGCCATCTGCAGCCAATCGATGACTAATAGCGGCTCCAATACCCCTTCCTCCGCCTGTTACGAGGGCAACTGGACGAGAGGTCATACTATCCCCACGCGTAACGTATTGATGAATTCATTGCAAAAACTGAGCAAGTTGAGGTGGCTGCCATCCTTCTGGCTTGAGCACCTTTCCATCTTCTCTTCGAATGACTTTACCGTCGACAAGTTTCGCCATATTGCTTCGATGAACTTCATTGAATGCATCATCATAGATGTCTTGCATACCATGATTGATGATGGTTCCAGCAAGAATGTAACCAATGTCTGCGAGAGCATCCAGAACTTCAACAAGATCGCCAGCACGAGCAGCTTCTGCGTATTCTTGTACTTCTTCCATGAGGAGTTTAATTCTCAACTCAATCAACTCATCTGGGCCAAGCCCTGGTGCATCGAGTTTAGGGATTTCAAAGGCTTCATTGAATTCAAGCAAGGACTTGACCATTGGGTTCATAGTCCCGATACAACCGATTGGGTTCATCAATCTTCCACAAGCGTCATTTCATCTGTTTGCGACTGGTTGCATGATGTACTGCTCGTAAACTGTTTTTGAAATTAAGACCACAGCAAACATAATTGCAGAGATTAAAGCGATCATTGAACCACTTCCTGTCTCCAATTCATTCGAGAAATACAATCCTAAAAGGACGGATACTAACCCAAAAACTTGGGTCCAAATCATGCATCCTTTGAAGCTCCGTCCAACCAATTGTCCTGTTGCAGCAGGCGTTACCAGCAATGCGGTTACGAGAAGCGTTCCAACGATTTGAACCATTGAAACAACGACTGCAGCCGTCGTTATACTGAACCACAATCCGATGAAACGAACAGGTAATCCCTGTACTTTGGCTGAAACAGCATCGATTGTTGTAGCGAGTAGGCTGCCATGGAACATATAGAGGGTAGATAATGCGAAGAGCGATATAACGACGATTAAACCAAGGCTTTCGTTATCGATAATCAAGAGGCTTCCGAACATGTATCCTTGGACTGTAGAAGTAATTCCAACATCCCAAATACTTAGCACAACTAAACCTAATGCCAACATACCTGTTAAGAAAATTGCAATGGATGCATCACCAGTTAGCAATTCTCTTGTTTGCATTTCATGGATTAAAACGGCTGCTAGCGTACTGAACATTAGGGCGTACCATAACGGTGCCACTCCTCCAAGTACCATGCCAACCGCGATTCCACCAAATGATACGTGAGCAAGACCATCGCCCATCAATGCAAGATTTCTCATAATCAAGAATGATCCAAAGAATCCTCCAACAATCGTTGCTAGAATTGCAGCGATGAGTGCTCGTTGGAAGAATTCCATACCGAGAACGACAGGAGTAATTTCTCCTGGCATGTACGGTGCTATTGTTTCCAGGGTGGGTCCGACTATGTCGAGCAGGAATTCACTTATCTCTGCAAAAACCATCATTCTTCCTCCTTTGAGCCTTCATAAACAACGACAGGTGATGGATTAATCACGACAGGGGTTACTTCCTCGTGCACGTTTCGTATGCCTCGTAATGCTGCGAGTCCAACCAGATCAGGGAATTGATCGGTAGGACCATCGTAGTGAATCCCTCCACTGCAGCAATCGTTATCGTGGACCAAATCCAGATAGATTACACGATGAGCAGACTGACGTATTGCAGGTAGGTCGTGAGACACCATAAGAAGGGTCTTGTTTTCCTTATGGCACAATTCATCCAACAGTTTGAGTAAGGAATTTCGAGATGCTCTATCGACACCAACAAGAGGTTCATCAAAGACGAGAATCTCTGGATTAGAGGCGAGGGCTCGTCCAATAACAGCACGTTGTCGTTGACCGCCCGAAAGGCGATAAATATCAACATCTGCAACATCTTGAAGGCCTACAATTTGGAGGGCTTCATCTACTCTCCTTTGCGTATCCTTTTTGTTTCCTCTAAATGGAATCAATGAGTTTGTTGAAAGGACACCAAGCGTAACAAGTTCACGGACAGTTATGCGTATGTTCTTTGGAAGATTGGCAGCAGCTTGGGAAACCCAGCCAATTTTACCATCAAATTTCATCTTCTTCGAATCGCGGCCAAGGATCTCAACTGTACCCTTTGTAGGCTGAAGAAGGCCCAGTATGGCCATGACGAGCGTAGTTTTACCACTTCCATTCGGACCCACCAAGGCCACAAAGTCACCCTGACGTATTGTCAAGTTGATGTTGTCAAGAACGATTGTACCGCCTCGTGAGACGGATAAATCGGACGCCTGGATGACGACTTCACCATCATGATGATGTGCATGTTTCATCCTCGTCCCTCCAAACAATATCCGCAAGTTAGGGTGTATTGTTGGTTTGTTCTCGAGAACCGTCTATTTAACAGCCTAGGCCAATCTTTAGGTTATCGAGGTTCTTCTGCATCAAAGAAATGTAGTCGTCACTCGAATCCTTTGGCGGAAGTTCCATGGTGTAGAGTGTCAATGTCTGAACGCCATTAGGCATATCGGAGGATGTTGTTTGCTCAACGATACTTGAAACAGCTCCTTCCGCAGTGTATTCTTCAAGGAACAAGACAGTGATTCCATCAGCCTTAATCTTTGAAACAACTTCTGTAATGTCAGAGGCAGTTGGTTCACCTTCTGGATCGATACCGTGGATGGTAATGAAATCAAGACCGTATCGCTGTCCAAGGTATGAGTAAGCATTGTGGTTCGCAGCAACTGCTTTGTTGGTGCATGTTCCATTCTCGCCAAATGCATCTTCATACTTGACGTGAAGATTGTCCAAACTTGCCATGAAATCATCAGCGTTGGATTGGAACGTATCTGCTAGGTCAGGGAAAGCAGTCTTCATCTCGTTTAGGACAAGATTGACTTGAGCTTTGTATGCAAGAGGGTCGAGCCAACTGTGTGGGTCGAATGCAATCTCTTCATCAGCATGGTCATCGTGATCATCACCATCTTCATCATGGTCATGTTCATCATGATCATCACCATCTTCATCATGGTCTTCATGACCACTATGGTCGTCGTGGCCAGCATGGTCATCGTGACCTCCTTGGCCTTTCATGACGTGGAACTTGACCTCGTCAGCGTGGGTTACAGCGATTCCATAATCTCCAGTTTCTTCGATATGGAGAGTAGCGTATCCCATT
>JABIYX010000146.1 GCA_018666575.1 Methanobacteriota archaeon
ACAATACTGTACCGTTGTGCGTTGCCACCACGATGTTCAACGGTAACCATCCAATCACCGGTTTGTGTTGTTGCCCCAGCAGGAATTCGGATTCGTTCAATATTGTTGAGATCATCAGCAGTACCGCCAGTCGTAGAGACTCCAGAGGAGAAATGATTGCCGAGATAGGTAGTGCCATCGGGTGCGATTAAAATCAAATCGAGATCGTTCACTAAACGGGATTCGGATTGAGCTGCATTTGCGCTTGCTTCTGCGTCACTCCATGCCAACGTGATGTCGATACCTTTTGAGGCATCAAGGTTGAATGAATAAATGAGTGAAAATCCTGCTTGAAGTTCACGCTCGTCATCATGGAACATATCCAACGCAATACCTGTGGAAGTCGTTGGATTGAGACTGTTCTCGAGATCGATCTGACCCCATCCTTCGTTCGCATTAGGAATATCTGGAGTTCCCAAATCTTCAGCACCGTTAATGAGAGTAGCCTTGATTAGACTTGCAGATGGTTTGTTAATTCCAGCAACTTCACGCAGGTATTCTCGGGCAAGAGACGCTGAACCTCCTGCAACGGCAGTAGCTTGTGAAGTACCGCTGAGTTGCATGTACATCGACCGTCCATTTGAGTGAGTACCCGTGCCACATGCTAAACCAGCTACGTTATCGGCTTCCTCTGCACGTGCTGAGCAGATACCATCGCCCGGAGCAACCAAATCTGGCTTTATCCTACCATCAAGAGTAGGTCCTTCAGATGAATATGAACTAACTGTGCCATTTACGCTCGAACCGATTGAAAGAACATTCTTGGCTGTACCGGGAGCTGTAATTTGGGATGACCCGCTACCACCATTGTCACCAACTGAAAAGACTGGGAGGAGGTATTTATTGTTTGAAACATACTGATCCGTTGATCTTGAATCAGCCGTGTAGGCGCCATAATTACCATTCAAACCCCATGCATTTACTGCAATTCGAGCGGTCTTCAATTCAGCATCTGAGAGAAGGTCGTAGATGGAACCCTGGCGACCAAAAACACCAGTCGGGTCGTGTTCAAGAGCGTACATGACGAGATTTGCTTCTGGCGCTATACCTGTTGCCAAAGCATCACCAGTTCCATCACCTAGGACAGTCATTACAACATGGGTACCGTGACCGCTGTTGCTATCGATTGGAGAACTATCAAGTCCAAACTGTGTGTTGATTGCAGCAACTCTACCGATCAAATCAGGATGGTTGTTGTCAACACCGGTGTCCATAACAGCGATGGTTTCCCCTGAGCCATCGAGATTCAAGGAGGTGGGTGCACGTACCGCAACTGCACCTACTTCAGTGGCTGCGAGATTGTTGTGCAGAGAGAGTGAGAAACTTCCATCAACGAAGAGAACATTCTGATCAAACGCTATTTTTCTAAGTTGTTGATGTGTTATTGAATGTTCATAGTAGGCCTCACACATGTCATGTGAGCACCATGCCATGTCCGCACCTTGGTCAGCCAAATTAGCAGAAAACATTGCAACGTTTTCTGGACTGATGTCTTTCGAGAGTACTATTTGGACAATGCTTGCTCCAAACGCATTCGTCCCCATTTTCATAGCAGGTAAATATTCTCCAATCCATCGAACACTATCTGATGATCCAATTGAATCGAATAGATCGATATTATTCATGCGAATTGTCCAAACTGCAGAACCATGAGTTTCCAGTACTTTGAAATCAAACGTTTCTGCCATTGATTCAACAATGCTACCATCGTTAACCTTGAGTTGGAGAAGGAAGAGAGTATTTCCTGAGTTGACTCTCCAAGTGGATGGAATATAATCGAGATTATCAGAAAGGGGGTCGAAAGAAACAGTCGCCAAATTAATGGTAGGATCAACTGGATGAGTCAATACAGCTTGTTTAGAGACGGGTTGAATCGAGTCCCAAGAAGAAGCCGATTCCATGGAAAAAGAGGACGCAGGTTCGCTGATTGATTGCGAGGATGCTAACGGGCTTGCGAGTGAGAGTAGGAAAACTGAAAGCAAAATACACGAAGCTTGTTTCAGATGCATAGTCTGCCCACACCAGTTGACCTTTTGAGCATGCGCCTTGGTTGATTACAATCCATTGTACGCAGCGATAGCTTTGTCCGTTTTGGAAACTGAGACTTCCCAATTCGACTCTATTCCCATAAGGGCTCGAATAGCATCAACATTTTCAGGGATGACATCAGATTCTTGATGGATTGCCTGGAAGTAATACAACGTGTTGCCATCTAGTTTGACACCATCTTCCCAAACAAAGATTTCATGTAAATCGCCCCACTTGCGGCCGATATCCCTTGCGAATTCCATAACCTCTGCAGTTGTGGTAATTCCTGTTTCAGCACCGTTCATAATGACAACTCTTGGTTGAGAACGCCACAAATCGAGGACTGATTCTGTCGTCAAACCATGCCCATCCGGTAGGGTAGCAACAATTGCATGAACGTGCATAATTGTAGTAGGCACAGCAACTGCCATCGAATTAATAGAAATCTCGGGCCTAATTGTCATTACATCCGGACCATGATGGCTTGGAACTTTCAAAACAGGTTTAATCGCATTAATTGGACCTTTATTTGAATCGCCTGGATCAGCTGCTCGTCGAATCATTGTGCATTCTACTGAAAGAGAACCACATGTACGCAAAAGGGGCACGAGAGTACGGGAGAGTCCAGTTGTGTTGCAGGAAACCACGCGAGTACCTTGTTTATTCATGTTTTCTAAGTGATTCCCACTTGAAGTGTATGAAATTCCAGTCATAGCATGTTTTTCTCCACCCTGGAAAATCCATTTGATTCCTGCATCTTCGTAGAGTTGTTTGTTTTGTGCACCTACTTTTCCAGGAGAACAATCGACGACAACATCCGCTGCATCGAGGAGAGCAGTTAGCCCACCTTTACAATCATAGCCTGCTGGAGCAAAAGCAGCAATTCGATCCGCATCATCGAAGGTACAATACAGAGGAAATCCCTTGCGAATAGCCAAATCACAGCCGAAGGATGGTCTGGTTTTCGTTACACCGACAATTTCCATGTCATCTTGGGCATCGATTGCATCAGCGACCCTTTTTCCAATTGTCCCGTATCCGTTTATTGCAACCTTCACTACCATGATGCTCAACCCTATGGCATCAGCGAATGTCAATAAACAGTTCGTGAAGGAAAGGAGTTGAAAATTCCATCTGAAACCAATAGATGTAACGCGAGGTTATTTGACCGACATTCACCGCCATAGGAACATGGCGGGAGCCCAAGATGTTGTTGAACGCTCGATGAGTATCAATGCAAAATTTTTGCCAAGGCTAAAAGCAGCTGTTGAGCAAAACGCACTATTGCGAATCGGCTGGACAGGTTCTGGGGAGGAAGTACCGAAGAATGGAGAGGTCGGATTATGTCCCGGTATTCCTGAAGGGGCACGTATCAAAGCCCTTGGTAAACTTGGATCATGGACATCTCCATTTGGTGCAGGCGGACGATTCAACGTAGAAGGAGAGGTCGGTTCGTTTTTCGGAGCATATAACAGCGGCAGTACAGTCACTAGCACAGGCTTCATTGGAAGATGTGGCGCATTTATGATGCAGAATGGTATTTTGATTGGTTCTGATGGTGCAGACAACGACCTCGGGATGTTTATGTCCGATGGAACCATTTACGTCAAAGGCCAAGTGGGTTCAAGATTAGGAAATGGCATGAATGGGGGCCTTATCATCGTCCAAGGTGATGTTGAGCGAGACGCTGGCGTGGCTATGAAAGGTGGCAGAATTGTCATCGAAGGGCGCTGCCCAACCCCACCACATGGCATTAGGCTACGTCCGTTGAAGCCAAAGGAATTGAAAGAAATTAACTCCTTTTTGTCAGAATACGATTCGGTCTTGTCAGATGATGCACTTTGCCTTGAACCAAGCGGTGAAGTAACACTAGAAGTCCAATCAAATCATGTCTCCTCGGGAGATTTGTCAACCATTGGACTTGTACCGATGGATCACCATCCGTTGATTGATAACCATCCAGTAGATACAGTTGCGTTCATTCCAGGAACTGACGATGAAGCGCCTGCAATCCTACTTCCGATTCCTATTCTGCCACGTATTCCTAATGGAACCTTACTTCGAACTGAGGAGAATAACTCTGGACGCCTGTCAAGGATTCAAAGTCAGCCATTTTTGGTTGTTGAGAACCCTCGCCCAATTGACATCGTCCAACTTAATCTTCAATCACTCTGCAATCTAAGAACGACTGCACCAATTGTAGCAGGAGTTTGTATCGATATGGACAGTTTACCTTCGATGAACGCTGAAGAATTCGATGGATTGCTTGTGGCAATTAGGACCCTTATGACCGCACAATCACCTGTCATGAGCATACAAGGAATTACTCGCATACAGTCTCACCACAAATCATCTGCGTATCATCAAGTACAGGCAGCAATTTCACGTATCGAGGACGGTTCAGGAACGCCTGAAGCCGCTACATTGCCAATCATGGGTCGCTCAAAGAAGAACGAACTCGATAAGACTCCAGTCATCACAGCACTTGAATTCGGCTTCACTTCTGATGCTCATGATGTTATCGTGGCTCGTTGCGCAGGTGCTGATTTTGTCGTAACAGAACCTCCAATGCTTGAAATTGA
>JABIYX010000169.1 GCA_018666575.1 Methanobacteriota archaeon
ACAGGTTCTCCAACAGAAGTTTCAACATTCGCTAACAATGCCTCCAGTCTGTCGATTACATCCGATGGAAACAACACGTCACTTGCGCTGGAAATAGATTTAGAGAGAAATGTCACATATCAAGATGCATCATTTTTAGTTGACAGCTCCCATGCTTCAGCCACTCCGGGAAGTGTCTACATCAATAACAGTCAGGGAAATACGATTTGGAGTTATTCAGGGCTAGGCTATGGAGATTTATCCCATCAAAATAGTTTCCAAACGGGAAATACATCTGATCAGGTTCAACTCAACAACAATTCCGGTATGCCTGCGCCGTTCCTCCTCCCAAAGAACGCTTCATTGCAAACAAGCCAAATGGATGTCGAATATACGCCGAATATTGAAGCACAATACGTCCAAGTTGGTTCTATTCAGCAGATGGAGATGGGTGATTCAAATGGAGATTCTATGGCAGATGCATTTGTTCTATCCACGCAAAATTATTCCACTGGAGTTGGTACAGGGATTGCCGTGGTTGAAAGCAATTCAACCACAATGTCCTACAGCCTATCCAACTGGACAGCAACCTGTCCTACATCAACTCTGATTCGAATCGCCGACATGAATAACGATTCATTTGATGATGTTGTTTCCTTTGAACCCTTTAACAAAACAATGTGCATCCATTATTACAATTCAACAACTTCAGCCTATGATCCGTATTTCACAGTCAATATCACAACCAATCCTATTGATGTTCAAATTGAAGATATGAACGGAGATAACTTCTCAGACTTCATCTCAATCCATGGATATTCTGGAAATGGACTTGTTGCACTGAATGTGTTTAATGGAACAACAAACATGTCTAAGATTGCCGATACAGTTGATATTTACAAGTGGAATTTCGGAAATGGCAGAGCAAATTTGCGTAGTATGTACGTGGGAGATTTCTTCGCTCCCAGTCGCAGTCAAATGATTATCCTAGTAACCGATTCGAATAATGATGCCACGGAGATTACGTATGATGCAGTGAATAAAATCTTGAATCCGAACATCAACAAATTCCGTAATTTATCCGAATACTCTGTGAAGGGAGACGTGGACGGAGATGGAGATATTGATTTCATCACTCCAAAGGCCATGGGCTCAAACATTCTTGTCAATAACGGTCAGACATGGACTCAGGTTCAAACGATTGATCAAATCAATACCGACAATGCAACAATCGCAGATCATGATAACGATGGGAGCGCATCTTTCTTCTTACCAAATCCAGAGCAAGGTGATAACAACCTCGCCACCATCGAAGGGGATATTGGTTTTAGACCAATCAGCGTAACAGGAGTTGGCATCCCTACATTGGCTCCTCTCACTCCATGGTCTCAGCCTAGAGACATCCATTTCGCAGATGCTGATGGTGATGGTTTGATGGAACAATTCGTTTTAGCGGGCGAGACATCTCAAGGTATTTTCATCGGTGCTTGGCACAATATTTCATTGGATGTTGATGTCGATAGTAACGTTGATATTTGGACAGAGGGCTACTCCAGTAGCACAATTTCTAACATTGGAATATTGACACTGTCTGACTCGAACGATGTTATTCGTGACGCCATTTCTACACGCATCCTAGCATATCCGGGACTATCGGATGGATATGGTGTTGAAATGGTCAACAACATGATGTCTGTATCAAGCAATTCAAACGGAACAGCGAATTTTACGAATTTAGATATTGCATACGATATCGCATTCCAAGTATCATCAAGCGCAGGCACAATAGGTTCTTTGAGTAACTCGCTCAATCAACAAATGCTTCCAGGAACTGGGCTCTTTAGCGTAACCTTACCTGTTGAGACATCCAAAGCAGGAACTTTTGATGTCATTTCCTTCAATGCCAATTACACTCTTGGTGCTCCGAATCTCGCTTTACCACCAACACCAATTCTTGCTGTGCAGTCAATTACAGAAAATCATGTGACCATAGAATGGCAACAACTGTCAACCTACGGTTCAGATTTACAAGCATTCCAAATTTTCAAGATGTCATCATCGACAACATACGATTGGAATAACCCTCACGACATTGTAACAGGTTCGAATAACTATACCGATACTCAGGTGGAGATTGGATCAACATATGGATACGTTGTACGTTCAACCCACTCCTACGGTGTCATAAGCAACCTTTCTCAATCGTTGTCAGTAACAATACCTTATCCCGCAGCTCCAGAAAATGCGACAAACATCCAACTCCTTGATCTCGACGTGAGTACAGAGTCCAGTCCTTTACGGGCTTCGTGGACTCTAAGCACGGACTCATTTGTCAAAGAATACCTCGTATATGTGTCAAACATGAGCCTTGATTCGTCGACCGAGACAAATGCTGAATTTACCTCTGAAAAGGCGTTCAAATTAGGCGACAGGACGTATTCTCCAGTTGCTACATTATCGAACACAACAACATCGTACGACATCTCGATAATGTCGGACTACAACGACTCAACTGGAAGTGTTCCAGGAGGCGCAGTAATGGATACATCACAGTATTGGGTTGCCGTTGCAGCTGTTGATATTTACGACAATGTATCTCTTCCACTTCCATTTGCTGGGCCGACCGTTGCGTACAATAACACCTATCTTCAGAGTGATTTAGACATCATAGTAACAACAGGAAATCCAGATCAATACCTCGTATCAACACAACCTCTCAAGATTGAAGTCAGTGCAATGGTCGAGGATGGAACTGGATTTTCGCCACTTGTGAATGCAGAATTGGCCCTCACCATAACTTCTGGAGATGAAACTTCCATTCTAACCGGAACAACAGATATGGCAGGTACATGGGTTCCTGTGGATGTAACGAACCTTCACGACTCCAGTGCACCAACAGTCTTCTTGAATTTCAGTTCAACTTACGCAGACACCCTCTCTTTTGATGCAACTATGGCAGCAATTGAGACTATGGATGCACAACCGATTCTGGGTGACTCAGTTCAATTAACCATCAGTTCTGGAATCGAAGCAGTGCTTTCAGGCCCTTCTGCGACTGATAAGAATTCGAATGATGCAGTAGATCTGAACATCACTCTAACAGCGAACGATGCAGATGATGTCGCTCAACAAGCATCACTGGAAGGAACTTCCATTGAATGGACTGCATACAATGAATCAGACGTCGCAATCACAAGTGGAACTGAAACAGTTTCCCAAGGAAAAGTGCGCATTGTTTCAGAGTTTGAAAATGCAACATACATCCAATTCAACGTCTCAACCAACGACAGAAATTGGTTCGGAATATTATCGCATACAACTCTACTCAACCCATACCTCGACGACTCGACAGGTAACGAAACAGATACAAATACCACAGAACCTGAATGGGAGCCAACTGTCTTATTGCCAGCAACAGTTACGTGTGAAAGCTCAATAATTCTTACGAATAAGAAAATGGATAGTGACCCGATTGAATGCCAAGTCCTCAATCCAAACCCATTCGAGATCTCAGTCGAATTAACGGCTACAGATGTACCTGCATTGTTCAACAAACCGTCAACAGTGACAATTGCTGAGAACGGTTCTGGGACAATTTCTTTCGAACCAACGTATGATCAAATATGGAACGCTCAGAAGGATGAAGGTGTCGTGAAAACACTCAGCTTCTCAATCTACACCACGTCTCCCAACTACAATTCGCTCCAACCAGAAATAACCTCAGATACAGTACAATGGACGGCTTCTCAGTATGTTCCGCAAGACCCAGACAAGGCAGATGGCGACGATAAAGAATCCTCAAATACACTTCTCTATGGAGGAATTGGCGGAGCACTTCTCGTTCTTGCAATTCTTGGTTATGTTATGTTGAATCGCAAAGCAGGTGCAGGATTCGATGATGATGAATTCTATGGGGATGACGATGAATTCCCTCTGGAAAAGAAGGAAGAACCTACTCCAGCGATTCCTGAAGGGCGTCCCCTGGACGAATTTGAGGACAAAACCATCAGCGCAGAACCGGATATTATTGAACGCCCCGGCGATTCTCTGATTTCAGAACTTTCTGGTCAAGATACCGGCGGGGAGATTGAAGAATACGTGGAGTCAGAAGCCGAAGAAACGACAGACGATACCGCTGAAGACGACGATGGGATTTCAATCGACGAATACGGAACTGAGTGGTGGGAAGACGAAAACGGAACGTGGTGGTACCGCGAAGAAGGCGCTGAAGACTGGTCAGAATTCACAGAATGACAAGCGTGATATTTTTCTAACACGAGTCGACCAGAAGAATGAGGGGGAACCATGAGTCAGCAGTTTGGAACATATGATCTCGTTCTCCGTTCGGGGGTTGACCCAACCACCGGAGGCGTCGCAGTCTGCGGTTTTACCACCGCTGGAATGGTCGGAGTAATCGCAACATCACACATCATCGAATCACTTGGCCTAACTCAACTTGGTACGGTCATGGATGAACGATTCCCAGCCGTAGCTCTCATACAAAACGAAGTTCCCAGACATCCTGTACGCGTTTACCAAGGAAACGGAATTGGCGTTTTTACTGCAGAGATCCAATTCGAAAAAGAGCAAGACATTGCTTTCGGTTCAACTGTCTTAGAATGGTTTACGGCGGGTGGATTTGAACAGCTCATCATTATCGATGGAATCCTCAAACCAGAAAAAGAAGTTCAAGGTGAAGGGTTGTTCGCAGTAGGGGCTTCTGAGACAGCAAGAAAGCGATTGAAAGAAATGGATTTACATACAATTCAACGTGGAATCGTTTCTGGAATTACTGGCTTCTTGTTGAGTGAAGGCGATCGTCTCAATCTCGATATTACAGCCCTTCTTTCAGAAGCAAGTCCAATGTATCCAGATGTTCGTGCAGCCGCAGTTGCCATTGAAGCAATTACGGAAATGACTGGAATTGAAATTCCACTATCAAAGATGCTTGAAAATGCAAGAGAAATCGAGCATTCAGTTCAGGACATCATTCAGAATTCGACGCCGCTACTTCCTTCTCCGGATGACGATGTTGAAAATGATCCATCATTCGGCTGAATCCATTTTACGAACCATCTCTAAAACCACTTCATATGGAGCCTTAGTTGCGATATATGGTCTCAGGTCAGGGACTCGAGCTGTAAGATAACCTTCCTCATTTAATGCAGCAATAAGGTCGACCATGGAAGGCATCGATGCCGCCTTTGCCCACGGTGCAATTTGATCATACGGGAGCAAAAGATGTTCTGATGAAAGCAAAGAAGAAGCGTCTGAGATGTAGCGCACAGATCTCCTGAGTTCTCGTTCTGCATAGACTTGGTCAAGTTCAGTCCATTCTAAATCCATATCACCCTCAGAATTCAAATCAGTCTCTCTTGGTAAGCAGCACTCAACGGCATGGTCCTCAGTCATCCGGCCAGTAATCTCCTCATTCCATAATGGACCAATCCACATTGGGCCACTTGAATGTTCAATTTGCTCTGGGGATGGATGTTTTACGAATGTGTATGGGATATCATCATGGCGAACCCTCCATCCCATTTTTTGTCGATTCTCATCAGCGCCTAATTTGCTCTTTCGAACGATAACAGAGACACGAACGTGATGTCCATCAAAGAGGGCGAGAAGAGGTTCAATTGATCGATCTAAGCGTGCAGCACTGGTTGCGATAGTTCCGAGTAGGACTCGAACAGCATCGTCGTGAGCATAATGATCAACAATTCCATTATGGCCGTATCTTCTCAATCCAGAGGTTGACGATGAACCTGTTAATGCTGCTGTATCAGTTGCTGTTACTTCCAAAACTCCAACGCGTCCAAGGCCTTGCAGAGCAGTATCAAGAAATTGCACTGGTGAACCAAATGGATCGAGATCAATCCATTGGTAGGATCCCTGAATCATTGCCATTCGAGCATCATATCGCTGGAAGTGAATCCCATTTTCAGTTATCTGTTCTATTGGTATTTGTTCATCATCAAGTATCGGAAAAATCCCGTTAGTTCTGTTCTTTCGAACCGAAGAAAGCGCCCAATCGAGTGCTTTAGAATCGAGATCATTTGCAGTAATGTGGAGCCGCTCTTGCAACTCAGGAGCGATTTCATTTCTCCACCTTCTCACTCGAATACCTGTTGCACATAATGCATCGAGAGCCCGGATGGGCCGATCATCAACAAGCCAACCGTGTTCAAGAGCATCTTGCAGTAAGAGTACAGAACGTGTACGAGCAGGGGCCATTGCAGGATTCATGAAACCAGTTCCTGACTTTGCCACAGGCCCTCTTGGCATATGTGAAGGGCGTTCTTGATCGGATTGCAGATGGACAACAGTTCGCCCTTCTAGCCAGAGATGCCCAGGCCAACCAGCAGGGTCATCTGCTCCGCTGAACATATCGGCCATGGTCAATGGAACCGATTCCTCTTCTTGACCGCACCGCATCAATAGTGGTGGAAAGCAACCTCTGGGTTAACATGAGTCACGTTATGTCCGTCATCGTGCACATGACCAATGATTTGGGCTCCAGAATTTTTCTCTGTAAGGAAGTTTAGAATGTCTGAACTTGCGTCTTTGGAGACTGCAAGAACCATGCCCAATCCCATGTTGAATGTGCGATGCATTTCCAAATCTGTCACGTTTCCGTTTTGTTGAAGCCATACGAATTCAGGAGGAATCGGCATAGGGCTTTCGATGTGCCATCCAAGCGAATCGTGCAATCTGAGAAGATTGGATAATCCTCCTCCTGTGATGTGAGCGATTCCATGGACATCGTGAACAGTTCCATTCGCAGCTTTGAGATGATGTAGCAGGCTGACCACAGGATCACAATAGATACGGGTGGGCGTCAATAACACTTCAGCAAAAGTAGGAGTTCCTTCGGTCCAGCGTGCGATTTCTCTTCCATCAAAATCAGGATTAAACGGACAAGTATCTTCGTAGCCAAGTCCACTATGCTTGATGATGTTTCGAACAAGGGAAAACCCGTTCGAATGAATTCCAGATGACGGGAGTCCGACAAGTACGTCTCCTGCTTGGAGTGTTTCACCGGTTATTGCATCATCTTTGGCAAGGTAGCCAAGTGCTGTACCTGAGAGGTCGAGTTCCGTTACGATTCCAGGCAGGGATGCGGTTTCTCCTCCTGCCAAAGTAACGTTTGCTAACTCACAGGCTTTTGCTAGAGAAGCCCCGACTGCTGCATGGACTTCAGGATCCGGTTTCGGGACCGCAATGTAATCAACGAAGGCAATCGGTTCAGCACCGACACAGAGCAAATCATTCACATTCATTGCCATACAATCAATGCCAACACTCGCCCATTGTTTGACAGCAGTAGCAATTTGTAATTTGCTTCCAACTCCATCTGTTGCCATGGCCAGAAGATGGTTTCCGAATTCAATGAGTCCACCAAAGCCGCCGGGTAGATCAACAGGCGCCCCTGGAGTTCCAGGCTTTCGAGTGGAACGTTGTAGCGAACCTATTAGTGAAGCAACAGCAGCTCCTTCAAGATCAATATCAACGCCGCTCGAAGCATAATCCATTGAGTCGCTCATACCGTTGCCAGAGCAAGACGTTTCATGAATCAATCGTTTGTGAATACAAGGCGTTAGCACCTTCGAGAATCGAACTATGCGATTCAGCAAGACGGTGTCCGTCGTCTACTCTGTGAAATTGTAGAATATCGTTTCCTGAGCGTTCTGCATATTCAATGCTACAGGAAATAGGGACGATGTCATCTCCAATACCGTGAACAATGACCGTTGACATACCTTTCGGGGCAACAAGTACTGTCTCATCGTCAACAGGATCTTCTTTCAGATGTAGCGCAGGAGCACACAAAAGGAGGCCTGAAAATTGGTGTGGCGTCCTCATTGCAACAATTGCCGCAGTAAGGCCGCCATAACTCGATCCAGCCAAAATTGGCTTTGCATCAGCGTGTTCGTTACAGATTTCTTCCAAAAGAGCAACTCTTTCACTGAGAACCATTCCTTGGAAATCTGGGGCAATGACTTCGAATCCCGATGCTCTCAGAGCTTGAATTTTACTTCCATTTGGCGTGCCTTCAAGTCCATGTGCGAATATAATCATAAATCATCTCAAACATTTATTTGTTATCAATATATTGAGAAAGAGTGGAGCTATTATTTTGCAAAAGAGTTGGATAAAAAGCACTCTGGCGAAGTTCCACTAGCGTTCAAATCCGTTGCTAAAAAGCCGATGACGTCGCTATAATTCTCCAGTGGAAACAGAGGGGTGGATTTGATTGAGCGCGCTTTCTATAAACTGTAGCCGATTATCTTAAACTCCACGGGGTGTGAAAGTTATGATTCAGGATTTCGATTTAACAGCCCGCTGGTCAACTCTACTTCACGCCCATTTCACTGAAGACGTTCACAATATAGCCCAACTTTGGCCAGATGTTCAAAGTCTAGAAGTTTCTTACCAAACCATTGAAGGATTTGATCACGATTTTGCACAAAGCATCCTCAGTCAGCCTGAACTCCATTACGATGCTTCAAACAGAGCCCTGCGTGAACTCCTCGCAGATGTCGGACATGGAGCAATACATCCATGGGTTCGAATCGTCCATCTCCCAAGCGATCAAGTACGGACAGTTTCCCAACTTCGTTCTGATGATATTGGCGTCATGTTGGCCATTGATGCAGTCATAACGAAGATTTCAGGCGTCCGTCCAAGAATGTACTCGGCGACATTCAAATGCGTGGCTTGTGAACACCTGATCACCATTAACCAACCGAACGAACAAGAACTCATTCAACCGATGGAATGCACTCAAATCGACGGCGGTTGCGGCATGAACAACAGGCAAACACGATTCGAATTGCTTCATGATAGATCGGTACTCATCAACTCCCAATTTATTGAACTTCAAGAACTTCCTGAACAAGTTCGCGGTGGTATTCAACCAGAACGACTTGCTTGTATTGCCGAGCACGATTTGACAGGAAAGGTCAATCCAGGGGATCGAGTGAAGGCAAACGGTGTGCTGTTCATACGCTCCCAAAGAAAGCACGGAAAAGATACGCCAGTGTTTGATATCTTCCTTCGAATTCAGTCGCTTGAACGTCAGAATCTTGCATTAGAAGAAATCGTTGTTTCAGATGAAGAAGAAGCCCAAATTAGAGAGCTTGCCAGTTCTCCTGACATCTATGACCGTTTGTCGAGTTCTATCGCTCCCTCGATTTTTGGTATGGAGAAAATCAAGGAAACACTGATGCTTCAATTGTTTGGAGGGGTGGCTCGACTCAATCCAGACGGGACGAGAAACCGTGGCGATATTCACATTTTGCTTATGGGAGATCCAGGAGTTGCAAAATCTCAACTTCTTGCGTACATGGGTAAAATTTCTCCACGTGGAAGATTTACTTCCGGTATGTCTGCATCTGCCGCTGGACTTACTGCAGCAGCAGTTCAGGATTCGAATGCTGATGGGCGCTGGACGCTTGAAGCAGGCGCTCTTGTTCTTGCGGATCAAGGACTTGCTGCTATTGACGAATTCGACAAAATGAACCAATCGGACCGTTCCAGTATGCACGAAGCGATGGAACAACAACGCATTTCAATTTCAAAGGCAGGAATCAACGCTAGTTTGAGAACTCGGTGTGCTGTTCTTGCTGCGGCCAACCCGAAAGCAGGTCGATTCCAACCAGTCTCTGAAGTTCCATTTACAGGACAAATCAATCTCGCACCTCCTCTTATCTCTCGATTCGACGTCATTTGGCTACTAACCGACGAGCCTTCTGAAGACAAAGATGCAAAGATTGCAGGGCATATCGTCAACAACCGATTCTCCGGAACAAGCGAATTACTCGTCAATGAAGGGTCTGCACCAGACCCGACTAAACAGAGTTCTGTCACTACAACCCCATCACACACAGAAGGACATTTCCATCGTGACTTTATGCGTAAATACATTGCATTTTCAAAGCGTTCAATTCATCCGAACCTCGACGAAGAAGCAAGAAAATACATCATTGATTACTATGTAACAACCAGAAAACAATCTGGAGATTTCCAAGATGCTGTCGCGATTACCGCACGTTCTCTCGAGGCACTTGCAAGACTTGCTGAAGCAAGCGCAAGAATTCGTCTGGCAGAAACAGCATCCCTTCAAGATGCTGAAAGAGCCGTCCGTCTGACCAAAACATGGCGTTACGATTTGATGGGTGAAAACTTCGATGAAACAGCCATCGCTTCAAGCAAAAAGGGAGGTGCACGTCATGCAGAACGAACAATCTTGGACATCATTGATCGATTCCAAAAGAATGGCGGAGGCGTTGCTCAACTCTTGGACGTTATCAATGAAGCAGAGCGCGAAAACATACCTCGTTCAAAGGCTGAAGAAATTATTGAGAAGCTCAATCAAACTGGTCGTTTGATGAGACCAAATGGTTACGATACACTTCAAATTGTTTGAATGTTAAGCGTTCACCTCATGAAGTGGATGCACGTGGGATGGTTATGGCTGAGATTGTTCGCAAGGAACCAGAAGGCGTTCTAGAGGACGCTTCTTCGTTCGATACAGAACAACTTGGATTCATGTGTGGTATTGAGGTTCACCAACAATTAGCGACGGGGAAACTCCATTCTCGACAACCATGCGATCTATTCGATGTTACCATTGAAACCGTTCCCGATGAATGGCCACGCTACAGCAGAAAACTACGACTAGCAAGTGGAGAAGGTGGCGTTGTCGACATTGCAGCACGCTTTGAAAAGCGGCGGAATCGCTCATTTGTCTACATACAGTCTCCAAACGCAGGGCTCATCGAACTTGATGATAGTCCACCACTTCCACACGATTCGGATGCATTGAATATTGCTCTAACTGTTTCTGCTTTGCTTGAATCAAAACCAGTAACTGCTATTCAAACCATGCGAAAAACAGTTGTTGATGGTTCGAATACCAGTGGATTTCAAAGAACATCCCTTATCTCTACAGATGGTGTTCTAAAAACCGAAATGGGCGATGTTGGAATCGATGTTTTATGCTTAGAGGAAGACAGTGCTCGTAAATTAGAAACAGTTTCGACATCATCTGGTGAACAGGTCATTTACAATCTCGACAGGCTCGGAGTTCCATTGATTGAAATTGCAACATCCCCGGACATCATCTCTCCAGAGCATGCTCAAATTACAGCAAAGGCACTAGGGAGAACGCTCAGAGATACGCGAAGTGTACGACGTGGTCTTGGTTCAATTCGCCAAGATCTCAATGTGAGTGTTGCTTGCGGCGACCGTGTTGAAATCAAAGGATGTCAAGACTTAGGATGGATTCCTAAGATTGTACGACTCGAAATGGTACGTCAAGTCCACATGTATCGTCTTGCAAACATCCTTCGACAGGAACTTAATCTTCCACCATTACCAACAGACCGACGACTTGATGACGCTTCTGTGGAAGCGGAAGTAGCAACTGCTGTTGAACAACACCTCCCTACAGAACTCTCAGATGTTACTGATGTCTTTTCAGACTGTGAAAGCAGAATGGTCAGAGAAGGTCTTGACTCAAAATACAGGATGGTCGCATTGAAACTTCCTGGTTTTGCCGGAAGATTTGGAACGAAAACCCTGGATTCTGAAGGTTCACAACTGCCTCGTCTTGGCAGAGAACTCGCAGGAGCTGCAAAATTAGCAGGTGTACGCGGCGTCTTCCATTCTGATGAACTTCCAGCCTATGGCATTGAGCAATCTTTCGTCGATGGCGTACGAAATCAACTTGAACTTTCAGAACGAGATGGATTCGTTCTCTGCCTTGCACCTGAATGGCAAGCGCAACTCGCACTTGAGTCCGTTGTTCAACGAGCCCGACTCTCTTATCATCGAATACCACAGGAAGTTCGCAATGTCGTTATCAAAAAGGGCGCTCCTGAAGATGGAACAACTTCACCAATGCGCCCTCTCCCTGGCGGTGCCAGGATGTATCCAGAAACGGATGTCCCCCCAGTTCTCGTTCACAATGAGCATTGGGCTGAAATTCTAGGAAACTTACCTATGAGTCAAGACGAGAGAATGGCTCGATTGAAGGACACAGAACTGTCCCAAGATCAATGCAAGCAACTTCTTTCACGAGAATTAGACGATGTCTTTTTCCAATCCCATCCGACTCCAACAAAGGCTTGGGCTTCGCTTCTTCTCGTCCATGAATCCGTTGAACCATCAGTGCTTTCGACAATTCTTACCGTTCGAGAAAACGGTGGAATAACCAGAGAAGGAATTGAATCGACAGTCGAACACTTCGCACAAATGAAAATCATCTCTACGAACGAGGTTGAAGCCTATGCAGAAGAGAACGGGCTCGTTCCAGCAGATGTAGGCGATCTTGAATCGATTGTTGAATCAATTGTTCTCGAGCGTCTCGACTTCGTTAAGGAACGTGGAATGGGAGCAATGGGTCCACTAATGGGGATTGTTATGGGCGCCTGTCCAGGTGTTGACGGCAAAGAAGTGAGTGCCGTTCTTCGTACTGTCATCCAGAGGCATTCGGCATGAAACGTGTTGCTCTGTTGTTGCTTCTACTCTTTCTTTTACCATTTGCAAAGGCTGATTCGAATCGTTCATGGGAACATGAATTTGAAAACGGATACATAACGACGCAACCTCTTCTTATCGAAGAGACAGTCTTTGTCCGTACTTCTGGTTTCTGGATGGGCGAAGATCGACCCCAAATCTCCGCATTTGAAATCTCATCAGGAGACGAACTGTGGACGTATCGTTCAGAAACGACACTCCAACACGATATGTCTCCATTGATGTTTGTTGATGCTGGAACTGGTGCATGTGGTTCGTGGCAAAATCTTCTCGTCGTTGCTTGGGCAGATGGGAAAGTGACTGCATTGAATCCTTCGAGTGGAGTGTTGGTATGGGAGCAACAAACGGAAGTGAATATTCTTGGAATTACAGGTCAACTTGGAATTGATGAGGATCGAGTTGTCGTTCCCACAAGACAAGGCCTGTCGACGTTTTGTTTCGAAGATGGAGAGCAGCTCTTGCGAGCAGACTTTGAAGAAATAGGTTGGAGGAACGGGGTTTTGGTCTCAGACAGCGGCTACCACGTTGGTACAGAAACAGGCGTCCTTTATTCCATCAACAGAGATGGAACAATATCCAACACTTCAATTGGAGAAGGTAAAATTCGCCATGTACCAATTGAAACACAACATGGCTTACTCATTCATCTTCAAACATCAACGGGATCTACGCTTTATCTCAACAACAGTATCATTGGGAATTATGGATATTCCCCCGCTATTCCTCTCCAATATGGCGAAAACATCTTTCTTGCAACATCTGAAGAATGGATTTCTTTATCATGCAATGACATGACGTGTTTTGAAGCATCAAAAAGTCAGTTCCATTCAAATGGGGAAATGTCCATTCGAAACCTTGAGAATGATTTCCTTGAATTGTGGGTTCCCTCAAATACGCCAGATGGCGGTTGGGGCGTCTTTAATCGGACCTCTTTACAAAGAATGCATACGACTTCATTCGATACCTACACTACTGCAGCACCAGGCTTCTCCACCGCCGCAATGGCGCTTGGTAATGACATGGGCGTGTTGCAAGTAACGATTTTTGATAATGACGAAACCAACGAAGAAGAGTCGTCGTTTCCTCTGATTGAAGTCGTTCATTATGTCCTTCTTCTATCATCATATTTGCTTTGCTGCCTTTTCTTTGCAACTGGTAACAAGCCTCGTCTTTGGAAAACCCTCACGTTATTCCTCCTCCTGTTTACGGTTGCTGCAGTACCAGAAATTTCTACTCAGTGGTCGACTTTAATCGAGCAAGATTCAGAAGCCACATGGGACGACGAATGGCCAGAAGAATGGAAAGACACACAAATTGTGATCATAGAAATCGATGGAAAAGAGAATGTCATTGGTGGCCTAAGTGGACAGTTAAACGTCTATGAATTAACCCAAGTAGCATGCGAATCACTTGGAATTTCAACTGAATATGAAGATCAATATTTGGGCTTATATCTTCTTTCCTTTAACGGAACGGAAGGAGATGGTTGGGAGTTCACACTCGATGGTTCTCGGTCAAACACTGGTATTGTTGACACAACAATAGATTCTGATTCAATTCTTCGTTGGAGACCAGCCTAAGCGGTAACACTCAAGGCTAACCAACTTCTGGAACGTTCATGCTGAGCGGTCTTGGTACACACGGACCTCATGTTTCATCGCTCGGTCTACTTGCTATCAATGCGCTTCTTTTTGCTTCAGCAATTTGGCTATTGATGCGCCCAAATAACCATCAGAAAGGATGGTTATGGTCTCTGTTTTTACTCGCCATCATCGCCTCAGGAGCACGTATCCTTCTCAGTGGTATTCCAAATATCATGCCAGTTACAATTCTAGTAATTATGGTTGGCTCGAAGTACGGAATTCAACGCAGCATCGCTTTCGTTATTCTTGTCACAGTTTCAAGTAACGCAGTTCTCGGCGATGGATGGTGGACTCTTTTCCAAGTTCTTGCTTGGTCTAGCGTTGCAGGTGTAAGTGCAATGTTCTCCGTCCATGATGACGAGGGAAACCTTTCGATGAAGCGGCTTTCCTTTGCTGCTGTTTGGAGCGTTCCACTGTTTAGCACAATTGTATCGCTCTCAATTCTTGACGGAACAATGTCAAGTTTGGAATTTGCTCTTTACATGTTTAACGGAATTCCATTTGATGCCCTCCATATGATGGGGAATATTTTCTTTGCAGTATGGGGCGGAGCATGGTTTGAGCGAATCCTTTCTCTTCAAGCTCCTTCACAACAAAGAATTGTTGGAGAGGATCAACATGTCAGCATTGTCTGAACCCCCAACAATGGCTTTTCTCTGCCGTTCTGATTTGGAATTATCAGCAGGAAAACTTGCAGTACAGTGCGCTCACGCAGCAATTGGTTCCCTCAAGCAAGCGAAAAAAACCCATTCTCGGATGGTTCAACGATGGCAGGAAACAGCATCGAGGAAGATTTGTTTGTCCGTTGATGATGAAGAAGATCTGATGTATTTTCTCGGTCTTGCCAAAGAAGCATCATTGCCATATTCACTCGTTCAAGATGCAGGGTTAACAGAAATCGCTCCAGGTACCGCAACGGTTCTCGGTGTAGGGCCTGCCCCACGTCATACAATGGATCATCTCTTTTCTGAACTCAAGACATATGACTGAGGTGAATTCATGGGATTACGAAGTTTCATTCACCGTTTGACAGCACCTAAGCCGCCGGGATCTATTTCTCTTGATGACAAATTAAAGATGGTCTTTGTCGTTAACCATGAACTCAAGATGGGTAAAGGAAAAATTGCCGCTCAAGTAGCACATGCAGCAGTGAAAGCTACGCTCGCATGTGGTGAAAAAGACCCATCTCTTCTTGATGCATGGTTCAAAACCGGTCAGAAGAAAATATGTGTCAAGGGCGATTCTGCAAAGCATCTAGATGAATTATCAAACCAAGCCAAAAAGGGCGGAATTCTATCAAATAAAATCCATGATGCGGGACATACACAAATCCCTGCAGGGTCATTTACAGTACTGGCTTTAGGTCCTTGTAGAGACGAAGAAGTCGAGACAATCACAGGCGATTTGAAACTACTTTGAGTCGATTCTTTGAACATGGGATGCTTACTAGCACATCTATGCGAGACCATTCCTCAAGTCGTATCGACCTCCGTTCTGATACGGTTACACAACCGACTATGGCTATGCGTGATGCTATGGCTACTGCTGAAGTTGGTGACGATGTTTTGGGAGATGACCCAACCGTTCAACGACTGGAAGAACTCGTCGCACAACGTTGTGGAAAAGAAGCAGGCCTTTTCGTTCCATCTGGCACAATGTCAAACGCAGTTGCGCTGAAAACACATACAGTTCCCGGTGATGAAATCGTCACCGAACGCTACAGCCATATCTATCTCTATGAGGGTGGGGGGTATGCGGCTCTATGCGGTTCAAGCATTGCCTTACCCGAAGGAAAGTATGGTATGCTTACGCCCGAATTAGTTTCTGGAGCAATACGAAAACAAGCAGGATCACAATCTCATTATCCTGATGGACGCCTTGTTTGTGTTGAAAACACAGCCAATAGAGGGGGAGGAACATGCTATGACCAAAGCATTCTCGATGAAATTGCATCTGTTGCAAACGAACATAATTGCGGAACACACATTGATGGCGCTCGTATTTTCAATGCATCAATCGCAACAGGTGTCGCATTGCCGCGAATGACCCAACACTACGATTCAGTATCGATTTGTCTCTCGAAAGGTCTTGGAGCGCCAGTCGGTTCGGTACTTGTTGGCTCTCAAGATTTCATCGACCAAGCACATCGCTGGCGCAAAATGTTTGGGGGGGGCATGAGGCAATCAGGCATTCTCGCAGCAGCAGGCATCTATGCGGTTGAACATCACGTGAACCGAATGGCTGAAGATCATCGTAGAGCAATGAATCTAGCAACGGCAATCGATGAAATGGATCACGTGCAAGTTGATCTTGATGCGGTTCAAACCAATATGGTTTATTTCTCAGCAGACGGCTATACTGCCTCTCAAGTTGCGGAACACATGGGCAAGCAAGGAATCGATATGTTTGATATCTCACCAACGCATTGTCGGCTCGTTACACACCTTCACATCACGGATGAAGATGTAGGAAATGTCGTATCGGCTCTAGAAACACTTCGCTGAACGTTTTTAATCTCTGGAAATCGATAGATTGCATGGTTCAACCTTCATGTGGCGTATGCCTTCAAGATGAAACAGCAAACCAATGCCCTTTATGCCAACGATGCATAGAACTTGCACAGGAAAGAAATTGGGCACCAGATCTCGACTTTGCCATACACAAGCAAATGGCTCAGGTTCTCGGGGGTCCAATCCGCTCGCTTAAGCGTAGATGGGAACATCTTGAACAATTTATGATCACTACACCTGACGTTGACTGGGCTCGGTTAGCGAATCCACAAGAAGATCCTGTGCGCTATTCTCCATTTCCAGAAGAGGAAGAAGAACTTTTTATTGAGAAACTACGGTCTGGTTATGGAGTCTCAGGTTATGAAAAAGAAAAGCTAGAAGACGGTTATCAGATGCGTAATGGTTCAATTCTCTCATTCAGTGATGGACGTATGTTTGTAGACGGTCAACGTCACAATGTCCAAATTCCTATTCGGCAATTCTTGATCCTTCTAACCGATAAAGAGACTAGAATCGGCTGGGACCTCGTTTCGATATTCCTTGCTGTGAGTGCATTATACCAGCCTATTCGAAAGTCTGGAGAGGATAGAAGATACATGAATCGATATTACAATCTCTTTTTTAGAAACAATCGACAAAACCGAATAACGCCATTTGATTCGATGATTCAGACATCATACCTTCTTTCCGAACAAAAGAGAAAACTTGGTTTCAACCCTCTTGTTAATCATCATTGGGCAAGGAATTTACTCGAACAACTTGATGGCAGACGTCCTCGCCAAAGAATAAAATTTTCGAGGCGATTTCTTCGGGATGGCTCGAACAATATTCTGCAAGATGTTGAATGGCCGTGGGCACGACGATGGGGTAATCTGAATGATTTAATCGAACACAAAAATGTCCCCTCACCTATTATGCTAAGCACGAAAGGAGAATTGTGCTTTAGGGCTATGACAAAGAAAGGTTCAACCAGGCGAACACCTATTCCTTCTCGCCCTGGATTACTTGCAGGTCTTGTTTCTTGGTGCAGTTCCCCCCATCAATCACGAGAAGGTGAGATGCTTATTGCCACTCAAATGAATTGGTCCTCTATGTATGAGGAAAAGGAGAAACTGAGTCCACCGTTGGTGAAATCGATGCAATTTCTCCGCGGAGTATTGAGCCAATTCCCAAACGATATCTGGGTGGAAGGAGATCGAATTCTCGTTCGTGGAATGATTGGCCATTTCTATGAGATTCGTTTGGAACCTGGTGCGCACAATGCTCCGTTCAAGATTCATGGTGTACGCTTAGGCTTTACGTCTCCTCAATCATTGTGCATTCACACAGGACGATACCATCGAGATATTCCCATCGGAGACACAATTGCAATTGTTGTGCTCTCATTGATTTCTGATGCTATTACTGCTGAAAAAGTGAACAGTCTAATGATGTATCTCCGCTCAAATGTACCTCCGGGGGAACCTCAATCAACTTCTCGCCTTACCCCCAAATCTTTCTATTCTGGCGCCAGAGGAAGGTTACCTGATTTCATGATGTTTGGGGGGCCACAAGGATTCGATACAATCGTAAAAACACCCGGAGAGGATGGTTTCGAAACCGTTTCAGATTCTGTTCTCGTTAATGATTGGAGAATACGGCCGTCGACGATAAGTGAAGGGATGTTCGATTTTTATCAAGGTGATTTTGAAGAACTAGCATTTCCAGTATTTGAAAGGATAAATAGGCGGCGGATTGTTAGGCCAGGGATTCTTGAAGCCCCTCCGGTTGAAGTTGAGGATATTTTAGAAAACGTAGAAGAAGAACCTGCTGAAGCTCCCCGGGAAGGTGATGGCCAATTCCATCGATGGTATCGCACCATGCCACTTGTTTGGGAGGCTCTCTCATTGCAACCCATCGGAAACCACGTTTCAGTAGGTGGTGTAAGGGGAGTGTTGCGATTGCAAGGCTGTGGACTTAGGATCACGATTCGAACAGCTCAGGAAGAAGACGCTATACTTCGTTTCTTGGAAATTCTTGGATATCATTACTCTCGCCGGCTCGATGGCAATCAAGTGTTTATTCGTCGTGACTTCCCGATAGCCAATCCGCGGCAAGAATTGCGTAACCTTCTGAATCCCCTCGAACATGAGCTTGGATTTTTCAATATCGAAAATTACGTTATTCGTTTCTTGGAGGTCGGAAGACCACCAGATAGAATGCCTGAAGTCGATCGAAGGCTGCACGCCAATTTAGTTGATCATTACTGAATCTATCAGACTTCTTGCCAAGTTGTCCCATTCCACCAGCGACCACTTCCATCACTCATTTTTCTCCATGTGTGGCCCGTTTCATCCGTCCACTCATTGAGTACTGTAGGCTCAATCAGAATAGGCTGTACTGGGACAGCAGGAGTGACAGTTTCAGCAATAGATGGTTGATTAATCAAAGGTGATTCTTGTCGATTGAACCACTTCAATCTACTTCTGAAAGAGAAGGCTACTATCCCTATCAGAACGAGAACTCCTAGAGAAAGCGAGAGGTACAATCCGCTGAAACCCCCACTGTCTTCCTCTTCTTCTGAGGTATCAATCTCATTTTCAGATTCTACAATTTCATGGAACATGAGGTGAACTTCGAGATCGGTTCCGTCGTAAGCGTCTGCATAGTTGATAGACTGAACACCTTGGCTCAATCCGGTTGTATTAACGAAGTCCAGATAGATGATTTCACGAACAATGTGCGGGTAGTTCTCCTTGCTGTTTGTTCCGTCGGGGAATGTGCCAACTTTTTCCACCATCCATATCGATACGTTAAACGAAGAATTAGTCGATTGTTCAATTGACCAAGACACCGTTCCAGAATTTGGACCCGCTGGCGTCCATGCAAAGGCAACAAAGCCAGTTCCGAGGTTAAGTGATTTTGCTGCTTGTTCGGTATAATCTGCTTCCAAGGAGGCTCCAACAGGGACATTCCCAGAGATTGCATAGGTCCCGTTGAATCCTACAATGGGTGGTTTCCATGGTAGGTACGGGTCGTAACGATCTCGGAACTGAGCATCTACGGCTTCTGAACCGAGTGGGTCTTCAGGGTCGTTGATGTTTCTGTGGACTGAATAGATCTGTATGTTGGAACTGGATGCTACGTTTTCAAGAGCATCTTCAACGACTAAACATTGGCCACACCATGTAGCGGTGTAATCTTCAGCAATTGTAGGAAGGGCGTCCAATGAACTGTTCAACACAATGGTTTCATTTGCTAGGCCATGAAGTCCTCCAAATAGCATACCTGAATCAAGTTCCTCCACTTCTGCAGCTTCTGCAGGGCTAAGTATAGACAATGCGAAGATGATAGCCAGGATGGCCACTTTGATTCGTGTCATGATTTTTGCAGGCCATTCTGCTTAAAGAGGCAGCGTTTCGAAGCATCAAATCTAAAGGTCAAATGCACCATTGTCATGAATCTCACCAGCATCAATGGTACGAAGCAGTTTTGCTAGTCGAGATTTGATAGCATTTCGAGTCTTGTCAGCAGCACTGGCAATTGCAGTCAATCGATTCTCAGCAACACCAACTTTCATGCATGCCATTTGGAAAAGCATTGAACATAAAATTCGAGCAGGAACGTTTGGCACTGGGGACTCAGAGATTGTAGGCTCACCCAACTTGAAAAGTCGTTGATTCAAATCCTCCATAAGGACGTCTTGAACTTCCTTCTCCAAATCGCTAACGACGTTTCTCAAACGCTGCTTCATGATTCTGATTTCCTCAGCTCTGTTTGCGAGCATGATTTCTTTTCTGTCCTTTCGAGGAGTGATGAGTTGCTTTCCATCGATTTCGACCTTGTCGCAAATTGAAAAGTACTTTTCGATGATCTTTGAAGCGTCGATAACTTGCTTCATTGAAATTCCAGTACCCTTCAGCATTGCAGTCCAATCAATACTCATTCCGCCCCATCTTCCTTGGTACACCCGAAGGCACCCCAGTGCAAGCAGTTTCTCGTTGTGGTGCGTATCTGCTCCTCTTGTCTTCATTCGACAAACAGAATTCTTTGGAAGAATGACTTCTTCTCCGTCTGCTGCCTTTTTCATTTCAGCAAGTATGGCCTCATCTTCGATAGGCAGTGTTGCACGTGTAATGGCTTCCTTGGCTTTCATAGCATTCTCAGTACCGCTGAGTCGTACAGCAGCATCCATGGTTGCTTGAACCATTGGATGGCAATCCTTCGCATCTCGTGCACCAAGGTTGCGCAGACCCTTCCACTTCCCTCTAGCTTCCTTCTGAGTACCAATATAGGAGCCCAGACCGTTGCCCTTATTACCAGTCTTAATCTTGGTAATTCTGGTGGTTGGAGTGTTGAAACTGTTTTCTCCCCAGATAGCATTTGCATTGTCATTTTGGTTAGTTGATACCTGGTGTTCAGCCACCAGTCCACATTCCTTGCATACAAGTTCACCCCGTGAATTGTTCATTTCCATGTTGTTACTTCCACATTCTTCGCATTTTTCAGTCATTATATCGCCTTCTTCTTCCTTTTTCCTACAACATGATTGCGCTAAACAAACCAAACCAAATGGCTTATTGGCGGATAATCGGTTGGCAGGGTCATACCTATGTCTGGCGAAGTATTTAAACTCTACGATTCATGTTAACAATTCATAGTAACAAGAATAATTCATGTTTGATATTGGTAAGGCCAGCCAAGAAAATCTCACCACTGAGTTTTCCCAAGGGATCAAAAAATAACAAAATGAAATGAGTTTCCTTTTATACCCTCGGGATTCTTGTAGAGAACTGGGGGAGAAAGATGACACAGAACGTTACTGTTGAAGCATGCTCTCCTTCTACCGTAGTACCCCAATGGCTTCTACGACATCTTGAGGATGGCTCAAACGATTTGATGATCATCTATCCCAATGAGACAGTCCGTGAGAACATCATGAAACATGTCAGTAGTGTACGAGGGGCAATTGATTCCAGTCGCCATACAACCCTCAAACGCCTATGCACATCTTTGCAAATGGACTTCCGCTTCCCCGTGGTTATCCCAAGGTCAACTATAGGTATAGTCCAAGTCAACAAGATATTCTCCCATGCTGCCTCTGAGTTCAGATTTCCAAGAATGCATCCTGATGCCTCAAGGACGTGGTCACTCTCTAAAACAGAACGGCTGCTTCAATTGCATCGTTTCTCTATGATGCATGGCATTCTCACCAAGTGGGAAGATGACCCAGGCGTATCCGAGGCAGATCGTCTTCTTTCCACTTTCAGAAAATCAAATCTTCTTCATGAACATCATGTCATGGAAGAGTTGACAAGCGCGCTTCTTCGTACTGAAACTCAAATTCCATATTCATTATCGGCTGTAAAAGGGATTTTACTCCTTAATCATCCACCCGATTTCCATGCCAACGAGAAGAATTTCTTCACCGCCCTTGCAACTAACATTCCAATCCATCATCTCTGCGTTCAAGGTTCGTTTAGACTTGGTTTACACGGCGCATACATCGATGATGAAATCCAGTATGTGAAATCAAAAGAAGAGTTGCCGCAATGGGTACCTGAACACCCTGTCGAAACCTCACGAGTGGATGAAGACAGAACCGAGGGAATCCATCTGGTTTCCTTCGATCAAGCCTCTCAAGTTCTCGATGCAGCTCTTTCTGCAATCCGTATTTATCGAAAGAATCACAGTGGAAAGATCCTGGTTGTCGATGCGGATCAGAACCGGAGAAGTGTTTGGAAACGTAGACTTCAACAGATTGGTCTCGATTGCGATAGCAGTCTCGAAACAGTTGGTTCAACCTCGGCAGTTCAAGCAGTGCTCCGTTTTCTTTCAATTGCTGAAGGTCAGGATGCATGGTCTGGAAATAAGTTGTTTGACATCATACAATCACAAGCATTTCCGATCATTGACCATCTTCTCTCCAATCTCTCTCACCCGAAAAACGAACACTGGAAACCTCAACCTAACCTCGATGTGTTGGAAAATATAGGAAGGAGTTTCCATGTCATTGGAGGTAGGGGAGCCCTCTTCCGTTGGCTCGGCTCCTTATCAGTAGCAACCCCAACTTCTTCAGATCAATATCGAAGGGTCGCAGAAGAACAGGCAATAGAAGAAACAAGGTGGTGGCTCTATTCTCTTGCACGAGTGTGGGCTCCGTTCCTTGATTCTGAAACTCAAACGTTCTTACAAGAACCGTTAATTGGCAATTCAAGCAAAGTGGAACTGCCACTTCCCAAAATGAACACTCATCACAGAGAGGTTCTTGCAGATATTCTTGAGGCATGTGAATGGGGCCAACTATTCAATCGCACATCAACCTATGATAATTCGATTGGAGGTTTACAATCATGGGTTCAATCAATTGATTCAATTATGCAATATGACTCAGACGTTAATTTCCTTGATATTTGTAAATTGTCGGCAAACCAAACAAAACTTCCACCAACCCGCGTTCGACATTCTGATGTTCAAGTCTGTACGCCAGAACAAGCGTATGGAGTTCACGCTGACATCGTTATGTTTGTCGGCATCGACTCAGAATCTTGGTCCATGAAACCTCCTCGAGTACCGTGGATTGATGATGCTGTAAGGGTTCAATTGGGATTGAACGATTCCGACCTTCCAATTCGCCGTGGACGACATTTATTCCGATCGTTGCTATCCACTTGCACTTCTGCACTCTTGTTTGATACGAAACACGACGATTCTGCCGGAAATGCCACGCCGATTGCTGAATATTTGGCTGAGATCGAACTTGCTGGAAAACTATCGAATCTCTCAACCCCCCCAGAATTCCTTGTTGATTCAATTTCCTCAGGTGCAGGGTGGTCATTCGTAACCAGAGAAGATGGAAATTGGTTGACGTATAAGAGTTCAGCCTTGGTTTTGAGAGGAAGTAATGTTGAGCTCCTCCGTGCTGAAAACTTGCCACGAGACCGCCGCCAGCGAACTGGCCTTGCGCTCAAATCAGGAGCAGATCCAGAGGTGAACATTCGATCGCCAATTTCTGTTACAATAGGGGCTGAAAAGCAACTAAACCTTGATCGCTACAGAAGACAGCCAAAATTCAAAGCCACAGAAAAACAAGAAGCAATGGCATGGGGATTCCGAGACAACCTACTCTCTGTTGATGGTCTACTTCTATCACCTACATTTGGTCAAGCCAATACTGGTGGGGGCAGAACTGTTAGCAGTTGGCCTCATCTAGGATACAAGAAGAATGGGAATGCTCGAGGGCCATCGATTGACCCAAGGCCTCTTCCGCCAACGCAAGCTCTCTCCGATTCACTATCATCTATCTGGAGTACAAACCAACGAAGTGACGATTCAAAAGTTTGGTCTACAAATCGACTGAATCCTTGGATAAACTGTCCCCGTCTTGCATGGTCCGAGCAAATTTTGAAAGCAAAGGAAACACAACCAGAAGTCTCTGAAGACCTTGCTCCACTTGCTCGCGGAACACTTGTTCACTCGATTGAAGAATACCTCCTTTCTCTTCTTGGCGTCAATGTTGGCGACACCCCTCTTTCAGAAGGCACCCCAATGCATGTTACCCTTGACCTTCCACTCGATCAGATTTGGACATCTCTCTTGCATCATCTATCCATACTTGCACCATGGCTATCAAGAACAAATGCAGTATCTGTACATCGATGTAATGATTTGATTGGGTGCTCGCCAGAAGAATGGACTCAATGGCTTGAAGGTGAAACACCTCCACAAATCGGGGGGCGTCTTGGACAACTCTTGTTAGCAGATTATCGGCTTAATGCTGCAGGGCCAATCGCTTCAGAATGGGCACTTGAAACGACTGAAGGGCGGTTTATCGAAATAGAGGGACTTGATGATAATCTTGATTCAGCGATGCTGAAGATATATGGGCGAATCGACAGAGTTGATGCCCTTGTTCTGGATAAAGAGTCACATGAAAAAGTCATTGGACAAGGTCTGATTGGAGATCCCAAAGAGGTTATTCCACTCCATTTTGATGGCGACGGACCTCCTGCAAAGCGCTTGATTATCATTCGAGATTTGAAAACAATTGAAGGGCCAGATCCAAATAAGGTTGGATTAAGACATGCAGCAGGACTGTTCAAAGAGATTCAACTCGCGTTGTATGCCAGAGCTTGGGAGGTTGCTCATCCAGGAGACAGAGTAATTGGCGTGGGTATTTCAGAGGTTGGAGATGTAACGCGTCATTTTGTTGAACTTGACCCAACCTTCGCATTCATTCCCGAAGAGGAATACTTCGGCGAAAGAACACTCTTTTCAAACAATCATTACAGAAATTTGGGCGAGGGAAACACACCGGCTAGTAATCCATTCAGGGCATGGATGAGTTCTCGCCTTACCACTGCAATTCGAGCAAAAAATGCGAGTGAGTCAGGATGGAACCATCCAACTCCAGGAAAACATTGTAGCTATTGCTCACTCGCAAATGCCTGTCCATCTGCTTCAATAGGGGTTGATGTGAAATGATTCCATTTAATCGAAGTCAACGACTAGGATTGAATCTTGATCAGCATATTGCATTAGATGCTGGGGCAGGTACAGGAAAAACCACAGTCATGGCTGAACGCTATGTTCAACATCTTCTTTCTTCTGAACAAAGAGCAACTTGCGTTTTGCCTTCACCTTTGCGAAATGAACCATATGGTTCTGGAAACGTAAAGGCAGCGAAGAAAGATAGGACTCCATTGAATGAATGGAAAGGTCTCCTTCCACAAGAAATTGTAGCGATTACCTTCACAAGAAAGGCTGCTGCAGAATTGCGTTCAAGGATCCGCAGTAGAATTCAATCTCTTCGAGCAGATCCCGTAAAATCCACTGATCGGTTAGGTGTTCATGATCCACGCCTTCGCCATCAAGGTGATGTATCGATGCTTATGTCACTACTAGAAGCGGCACCTATTTCCACCATTGACTCATTCTTGGGAGAAGTTCTTGCACCACATATTGACCTTGTAGCATTGCATTTGAGTAGAGATCAACTACCAGATGAACAAGCTCCGTTATTGAGAACTCAAGCCCTTAATGCTGCTTGGAGAATTCGTAATGCAAGAGATGGATTCGAAGCAGGTCTAACACAATCATGTGAAGAATTTATCCTAGCTCGAAACCGCCTTGCGATTCGATTGGGGGGTCAATCTTCAGCTCAAACTGTACTTACGGGTTTGCTTGAATCGTCATTGTTTGTTGAAGAATCAAAACGTAGGTTACGAGCAAGATCAATTCGAAACGAAATGCCTTGGGATGGGTCCTCGCCACCCGAATATCTGCTGATTGAAGATATGATTCTCGAACGCTGCGGACATCTTATCGATGGTGTAGTCGAAGATGCGCATGCTTATCTTAATCAGTGGGTTGAAGTATTTACAAACGATGGACGCCATGCATTTTTAGTCAATCCAAGCGGTGCGCCAAATGAAAACACCCGCTTTAACCAACTCTCCCAATTGGCGCGAGATCCACTCCCAACTACTCCGATTGCTCGTCTGCAATGGATTCACCAAGTGATTGTATCTCTGTGTGCTCCGAGTCAAGTAGGGGAAACAACACCCACCATTTTGAAATCAGGAGGATTCCATAGTCAAACAATGGGTGGATGGCATTCAGGACTTGTCAAATGGTCTGGAGTATCTTTCCCAGGAATAACCAAGAAAGAATCGAAAACAATTACGACTGGAATTCAAAATGAGGCAAAGGAAGCCGCGACATTACTTCGCGAGCGACTTCACAATCCAGAGGATGGTCGTCTGCTGGTGATGCTATCACGCGCATCTTATGCTCTCAACCCTCAACGCCCTTTCACTTTTAGAGATGCAAATGAAACATACGATGTCTCAGACATAGGGACCTCTCCTTGTCGGGAACCCCCACAAGGTAATCTTCGAGTAACAAAAGAGCTCCAGGTTGAAGTTTTGGATGATTTGTATACTGTTCACGCAGGTTGCAAGGATCTCCTTCGTCATCTTAAGGCTCAGGAAGAAGCTCATGACTTTGATGATGTTCAGTTAATGGTTGGAGACTTACTTCTCGTACGTTGTCCAGAAATTGTTCGCCACTATTATCCCCCTCAAGCTGTTCAAGCACTGGATGATTTAGGAGAAGAAGCATGGACAGATGAGCACATCCGTAGAGCAATTCGGTTAATGGAAGGAGATGAAGAAAAACAAAACGATCTTCGTAGAAGATATGCTCTTCTACAACAAATACGTGCCCGATATGGTGCGTTTATTATCGATGAATATCAAGACACAAATCCTGAGCATGCACGTCTTCTAGCACGACTATGGGGTCACCGAATGGAAGGGTCTGATGAAACCCCTCGTCCTCTTGGTCCTTGGGATCCAACGGTTTGTATTGTTGGAGATATGAAACAAAGCATATACCGATTTAGGCAAGCAGAAGTTACCGTAATGCGCCGAATGGTTGCTTCAATACGACTAGCAAATCGCTTGGAAGAACATGAACCTCGAATGGACCACATTACCCAACAGGGGCATGGCCGAGACCCTCGACCAATAGGCGCAGGTGGGGAGACAGGTTCGTTTATCCAAGCAAGTGAAATGTCTTCAGATGAACCATCAGCCACATGGGAGTATGTTTCGTTTGGAATCAATGATTCCGGTACCGCGATAGAAGATATAGTAATCCTTCAACGTCAAGAAGGACACATTGAACTTACAACAAATTTCCGTACTGCCCCTCGTTTACTCAATACATTGAACCACATTTTTGATGATACATTCTCCGAACGGCATCATCAATTTCCGGGCGATTTCCATGCCATTGCTCAGCCTTTGCATGCAGGAAGGGAAACTGATAGAGAGGGTGTGCTGGAATGGTTACTGCCCACTCAAGTAGAGATGGATGCACTTCCACTCGATTTGGAAACAGGGTATCACTTATTCGATTCAGAATCTGCAAATCCAAGACATCTTGAGCACGAACTTATTGCTGCGAGATTGGATTCTCTTGTCAGAGGACATGCGACAAAACTCTGGTCTTCCGAAGAACAGGATTACGTTGAAATCGAGCCAGAAGAACTCATCTCTCCAGAGGATGTAATGATCCTAGTTCATTCAAGAAAACATATTCCTGATCTTATCAAGAGATTGCAAAGTCGAGGTTTGCCAGTACTAGCCGATAAACAAGGCCAGTTGTTACAACAACCGGTTGTAAAGCCTCTTATATCAGTGCTCTCACTACTCGCAAAACCATCTTCACGTTTGGCAGCCCATGGCCTTGTTCGCTCTCCAATCATCGGTGCTACGTCAGTTCAGATTGAAGAGATATTCGAACAAACAGACGTCGATAATTACTGGCATCATCTTTCCACATATTGGGGCGAGACTCCTATAGGATCTCTCCTGTCTTTACTTTCCTCACTTATCGATAAAGGAGCACTGCACGAGATTTTTGATGTAGTCCTCGATTACAGTGACCTTTTGACAACCTACCCGGATGAGTCGGAGCGTCAAGTTGCTGAAACCTGGTGTGCTTTATTGTACAAAATAGGTTCCGAATGTGGTCATGAACCAAGTGCAATGCTGTCCAGAATGGATGCCTTAGCTTCGCTCGAAAATAAAGGTCCACAAGCAACATCTTCACCGACAAGCGGCGCAATTCAAATCATGACAATTCATGGTGCTAAGGGTCTTCAAGCGCCTGTTGTTATCGTAACAGGATTGTTTGAAGCAGGTCGACGAAGTTCAAGCAATGATGCCCAAAAGAACGTTCTCATCACTCCAGATGTGATTGCAGGAAGAATACAACCTTGGAAATCTAAGGATAAGCC
>JABIYX010000170.1 GCA_018666575.1 Methanobacteriota archaeon
CAACACCTCAGACAGGATCGATAAGGCACCGATTTAAACCATCAACATCAAATTCAGCAGCGTTCATCGGGACCAATAATTCGAATGTTTGAGCTATTGATGGATCAATTTCTCCAAAGCAACCAACCCATTCCCCATCGATGAGCACCTTTGCGGCACGTCCTGCCAACCATGGTCCTTCGTTATCGGGAAGAGGTTCTATTGCCACGCCTTCCGCCCCCATATCTCTCAAAAATGCCTGAATTCTTCCACGGATTGCAGCAAAACCACCACTACGTTCTGCTGTTATGAACGCCAGTCGTTGCATGTTTTTGTGATCTCGAACTACAGTTCCTAATTCATAGACGGATTGAGGTAAATCATGATGGCGATTTGTCGCTAAGAGCCGTAGTAATCCAGGGAGTAAAAATTGCCTCATCATCGTATGCTCTTGTGTAATAGGATTCGTAATCTGGGTGATTTCATTGGTTGGGACCCAGCGCATTCTGTCGAATTGATCGTATTCATTTGAAAGCGTAAGAGATTGGATTTGCATGAAACTCATACCTTGCAACGAGGTTCTGATTCTTCTGCGTAGATGTTCATCATTTCTTGGAATTGCATTCATTGGAGCACGAGGGACGTCTTCTCCAAGGTCTTCAAAACCGTGTCCTATGGCAAGGTCTTCAACGATATCTACTGGATGGAGGATATCAAATCTCCATCGTGGCATTTCGAAACAGAGCATGTTTTCACCATCATGAGCGTATTGCATTGAATGTCCGTTTTGAATCTCTTCTGACTTCGCCAAATCTCTTCCAACAAATTTACCACCCATTCTTGTTATTGACTGTTCCATTTCTTCATCAGTTAATTCTCTACCAAGGATTGTTTTAACAAGACGTTCTGGAATTCTATGCTCAACTGGAGTCCAATTTGGTAGCACTTCTTGGTTTCCATCGCAATCTGTAAGATTAATTGATTGAATTTCTCCACCTCGTTGTTTTGCCTGAAGTACAACGAGCATCAAACATGATTCGCAAGCTCTGCGATCCCATCCAGTGACGTCGATAAATAAATCACGGGTTCCTGAGTGTACTGTCGTATGTGCTCCATTGATAATTGGAGGAAAGGATAGGACCGATCCTGTCGCATCTTCAATGATTGGTACTCTCTCCATTCCTTTGAGGAGATGGGCATAATCCATGCCTTTGGGATGTTCAGCAAGTATGGTTTCAATATCCATTTCTGTTTGAGTTGCAAGTGGGGTGAATGAATGTGTTCTAGGAACTGCCCTTACCTTGAATGGTGCTTGGATTGAGTTGAGGTCATGAACTCCGATGCTTGCTCTTCTACGCCCTCGACCTAATGCAAAATGCAACTTTTCTTGATGATCCATTAGGTTCTTGATGAATGAATCCATTTCACCATCATCCTTCATTTCAAGTCCTTTGACAACAGCACCAAGAATCACTGGCCTTATCGTTTTCAATTCTGAATCAACGGTCATTTCGATTCCACTTGATGGAAGCGATAGGCTCTCTAATGTTGGTTTGTTGTGAAGAAATGATCTCATCGCTACTGATAGCGTTTCCCCACTCAACAAATCTGGACGATCGGGAAAGATTTCAATGTCTAATGTTTCTTCATTACACGTGTCAATATCTGTCCCCAGTAGAGGAAGTCTATGGTCGATATCCTCGATATCATGTGTGCAGTCGTGCTCAGACATGAGTTTTGCCAAGAGGCTTTGTTCAACAGATATTGTTGGCATAGAATCACTCTCAACGTGCAAACCAGTGAGGTAACGGACGTTCATAACCAGACATTCGAAGACCACTCACAGAGGCGGTATCATGATCCAGTGCTCGTAGGTGTGAGCGTTGTAGTATGTCGACGGAGTCGAGACCAAGATTTCTGAGTGTGTTTTGGAGGTCAATTGTTAATCCTTGTAACCAGTATTCAATGTCTTCAATTTCAAGCATTGGAGGTTCTGTTACGACAAAATCAGCACCTGCGCAACGAGCCACGATAACATCATGAGCATCAGAAGTGAAGCCGAATTCAAGTGCTGTGATGACTGGAGTCTTCTCGAGTTCGTTCTTCTTTGAGCGACCCATGATTGGCAATGTAGCGGCTTCAGGCGTTCCTGAACCGTCCTCGATACGCGAAATTGCTGCCTGTACGTGATGATATGCAGATGATTTGTGGTGAGACTGTATGCGAGTAATTCCTTGTATGCTCATGACAGGTGATTGTGCGGTCATAAGGGTCCTAATTGCCACAAGCAATCCATCGAATTCTTCAGCGTTCA
>JABIYX010000085.1 GCA_018666575.1 Methanobacteriota archaeon
GTTATTACGCACATCACGTAACTTGCGAACCTTTGCTTCCATCGCATGCAAGCGGTCGCGTAGGTCTGCATCTGGGCGTTCTTCTGCTTGGTCTTTGGAACCCAACATACCCTTGCGTAGTGGTTTTGCATTTCAAACCTATGGATTCAAGAACGACCTTCAAACATTGAAAATATCGAGGAGTTCAAGCACTGCTCCGAAGCCAATAATCAATGAACCGAGCAACTGACTGGTTACCGATATTGAACGACGTAATCTTGATTTGAACTCATTACGGACATTGACGTTGATCTGTCGGCCGATGAGTAAGTCCCCACTTGGCTCTTCCAAACGTACAGAAACTGTAGCATCACCAAACCGTTCGGGAAGGAGCGTCTGCCATGCCATGGTACCATCCTTAAGCAACCCAGTCATTTTTCCTAATACATCTTCATTTCCTTCAGCAGAAATCGGTAGCGATTCCGAAGACCACCAGACTTCCTTTCCTGGCGCAAGTTCGTACCGCATCGAAATTTCATGCGGACGGAAATCAGGAGATTGTACACGGAACACAACTGTTTTGCTCTTCTTGGAAAGATTGTGCATGAAGACAAATAGATTCGCTCTATTCGTAACGACGTTTTCAAGATCGACTTCGAAGACAAGATCCTTCAAAGCAGATGGTCTTCCAAATTCCATATCCTGTTCAATACGATCAACCAGTCTGAAAAATGCTGGACATTGGTTCCTCGCATGCTCGATTAATTCAAGCCATAGTTCAAGACTGAAGGATTCTTCATCGAGAAGGGCTTGTATTCCATCTTCTTTTATCACTTCTTCAAATTCAAGTTTCATGGTTTTTGAATCCATTCCGTTGTAATGTCGATAGAGTGTCATGAGGATTTTTTCTCGTGCAAAGTCATGCTTAACCCCACGCTTGACGTGACTTTGGACCGTACGCATCAACAAATCGTATTTGGAGCGAAGCAAAGGGTCGAGTTGGGTTCGGATCATGTCATCAAAAACACTTTCCAGAGTAGATGGGTGAACAGGCGCCTCGAATGCATCTAACAAACCAGATTTGTTGACCATATTAAACCGATGCTGTCTGGTCGACATGTGCAATCCTAGGGCAAGCATGTGAAGGCCCCATGACATAATGAAGATGTTTCTGCCAAGTGAGATCTCAAATCCGAAGAGAAGCACAAAACCAAATCCAATGCAACCTAATACAGCACTCGTAAACGAAAGAGAATGCAATCGTATCTGGCTCTGAATACGATGGGCCATTCCATCATAACCGTGCAATGCCTCAATACTTTGGTGCTGTTCTTGAGATATTTTAATCGCCAGTGCGAATGCAGAATTTGAGAGTGAAATTCTATATCGATGCAAGCCAAGAACAAACAACCATCCTAGCCCTACAACTGAACCGAGCAGTAGCAGGCTTGTACTGAAGGATTGCCCAAGAGAAGGTTCGATACTAGATTCCCACCAATTCGGATCCGTTCCTTCATAGGCCCATGACCCTAGAAGTATGAAGAGGGAAAAGATAGGGAGAAGCAAAGTTAAGCGTAATCCAGAAGAGAGAATTTGGTCATCTATGGAAAGAAGAAACCGTTCTCTTTCTAATAGAGGAGACTCCAAAGCGGAGGGTAATGATGAATCAACAGTCTCGCTCACGAACATCCCTTGAGAACATGAGTCAAAAGCGTTCGTCCTGTAAGAGAAGGAAATCTATTGGATTTCCCAGTTAATTCAATCGTACGATGATTGATTCGGAGATTCCAGAATCAACTTCAATGATTGTTCCATTCGCCTCATATTTCGAAGAACCAAGAGATTTGATAACAGAACCAAGGGCCAAGCGTTCTCCAAAGAAACCAACCAGTTCTTCAGAAACGAGAATCCCAGCAACTGATGCTTCTTGTCCGACAGGGAGTGACAAAAGAGAGGCATAGCCACTCACTTTTTTCGAGATTCTTTCGCCAATATTCTTACTTGGCTTTGGAATTTCTCTCCCACTTGGATCGAGTTCAGGATCGCCGAGTAAGATGGTTAACGCTACTTCCAGATCATCATCGATTGCATGCTCAAGACGGCAAGCTGTTTCATGTGCATCTCCATCGAACGGTATCCGTTCAAGAAGAACCTCTGCAAGTCGATGTCTTCGTTTCATCGTACGGCCATGAATCAAACCTTTCTCAGTCAATTGTGCGCCCTTGTAGCGCACATAATCAATGAAGCCTTTGACAGAGAGCCGCTGAATCATTTCGGTTGCAGAAGCAGGAGATACGCCCAAGCGCTCTGCTAAATCTCCAGTCCGTACTCTGGAATGTTGATCCGATTCATAGAACTCATACATCGTTTCGAGATACTCGTCCTCGAATTCTTGAAAATGACCCGCCATAGAAATCCCACGTATTTATTCGATTCAACATTTTGGTTATTCGTTCTGCTTGGCAGAGAAAACAGTAGAACAAGACGGACAGCGAACAGATCCTCCGTAATCAGAAGGCACACGAAGTGTTGATGAGCATTCAGGACAGGATATCTCCACCTTTGTAGGCGGAGTTTCAATGAGTTCTAAATCTTCAAATTCTTCATCCAATTCGATTTCATCCTCAATTTCTGCTTCAACGTCAAAGCGCTCGGAGCAATCAGGACAGCGTACTGTTCCTGAATAGTCTCCCGGTATACGCAACGTTCGTTCACAAGATGGGCATGAGCGTTCAACAGATTCAACCTCTTTCTTAGTGACCTTCTTACTCTCTTTCTTTTTCTTTCCAGGCAATTCCGCCTCAGAACCAGGAGAACGTCGCAAATGAAGAACCAAAATAATGGCTGCAGAAGTAGCTATTCCACCGCCTATTGCAACCCATGGAATTTCAAAGCCTTCTTCTTCAATTTCTTTTGCTTGTATGGTGAAACTCTCTTCAGATTCGAGTACAGAGTTGTCAAAAGTCCATTGTGCAGTAAGAATAAGTTCTGCTCCTAATGGAACTTTGAATGTGAGATCGGCTTTGGAAGCAGAGCCTGCAGTAATTGCAGAGGTGGTTGATTGGGCAAGGATGGTCCCATCTGAATCAATCAGGAGCATCTCTCCTGCTGGTCCAGATAATTGACCTGTATTTTCGAGATCAATCGTCACAGTAGCCATGCTTCCTTCTTCCATTTGGCGAGGAATTGTTATCGGATTAATCGACATAGCATACAACGGTTCATCTCCGGAGAGAGGTGCAGTAGCAATGAAACTTGATGTGGAAGCAGTCCATCCAACAGGGCTCATTCGTAGAATCACCTCAGAACCAGGGACCTCCCCAATCGTTGTCTGCCCAGTGACAATTCCCGAGCCGAGAGTAACGATTTGTTCTGAAACAAATACATCTGTTCCTGAGATTCTGTACCCATATCGAAGCTTGACATCTCTTGGAACTCCGTTATCGATTGAAACATTCCATCCTATGGTCACCTCACCTTGAGCTTCAATGGCAATGACTTCAGCGAACATGGCTTGTTCTGCACTTACATCAACTGAGAACGTTCCATTCAATCCACTTAGTACAATTCCATCCGCAGAGCGTATCATCCAATGATAGTCTTGAAGTCCGGATTCATCCAATATGAAAGAAAGAGCGATATCACCTGCCTGGCCTTGTTCAAGCGTAATTGAAGTGTTAGCGACCAGTACGTCAAGGTTTGAACGAACTTCTAATGTCGCTTGCCCAGATATGTTTCCTTGATTTCTAAGCAAAAGAGAAAGGTCGATTTGGTCATCAACATGCCATGGACCACCAATCAGGGCCAAGCCGGAAGGGCCAGCTCCATCAAAAATCGCCGATTCAAGGTCTTCCAGCGTATATGTTGCATAACCACTGTTTGTCGCACCGTTTCGATCTCCTATGAACGTACATTGAAGGATTCCTGGACGAGCGATGAAGGTGATGAACTGAACTGTTTCTTCGTCTATAGAGAGAATTGTTGATTGATTGAGGACTTCATCATCCTCGAAATAACAAACGGTAATGCCGTTGAATGAGCGTTCACCATCTAGATTTGTACGTGTAACATTGAAGGAAACCTCAGACCCTGCAACGACATTTTCTGTGACAAGATCGAAAGAGATCGTTGCGTTTGGCAACGGAGGAGGGCCAATAGCAGAGATAAGATAGAGAGATGATTCAGATTCATTCATGGTTATATTAATCCAGATCTCCCCCTCAACAACCTTACTTGTTGATTGGAACTCAAGAACGACAGTCGATGTTCCTTCGACAAGAACGTTTGGATAATGAAGAGTCTCGTTCCATGTTTCTTGGCCCACATCAAGAACAAATGATTCTGTTCCATCAACATCTCCAACGTTTTCGATTGGGATTTCGACTTGAATGAAATCTCCTTGCCGAATTGTGGAATTCGTCGTGAGTTGGCCCAAGGCATCCATACCTGAGAGGGTAATTGCTGAAGCACCCACGAAATCAATCAATGAGGGAGATAGGCGCTGTAATGATACAGTTGTTTCAGAAACAAAGCCATTCGAGAGTTCACCAATATCCCCAAACAATTCCAGATGGAGTTCCATGTATCCAACGTCAAGATCGGTTAACACAATCAAGACGGTCTTGATTTGGTTTCCAGAAAGAGAATGGGACTGATTTTCCGACCACAACAATTGCCCACTCAAATCGAGTAATGTCGCATTCACATAGACGATCCCCGCAGAGTTATTCTGCTCCACGAGATCGAACGAAACGTTGGTTGTATTTCCCAAGAAGGAAGAAGTGTCATCAAAATCTAGAGTCGACTCTTGCATCAGAATCAACCCACTGGAAGCCTGAACAGTTGGCAAGGTGACTACCGAACACAACAAAATTCCAACCAAGAAGATATGAGACATAAATCCCTGTTGACCTTCCATACATTGCTTGAACTCATGGGGGTTCTTGAGCATGATGCCGAAATATGTTACAGCGGGAGGTTTATTCAAGGTTGCAGAGTCGGCGAAACATATGACGCCCGAGGAGCTTTTGGCCATTACTCCTGAGTTTCTAGCGAAAGCCATACTTCACAGGCGAGAGCGACTTGCTCTGGAAATCCCAGAACAACTCGATGCAAGAACGAACGAACTCACAGAAGCAGCAGCAATTGCAAGAGTTGCAAAGGAGAAAAGAGACTCTGTAAACAACAAGGTTTCTTCACTTAAGCGAGAACGAAATGACGCTCAGGCAAAAGCTAAACTCCTCTTCTTAGAAGCAAACTCGATTCGTGAAAATGCACCAAAGACGAAAGGTGGAAGTGAACCCGAACCTGAATGGGCAAAGGAGCGTTTACAACAACGGCTTGATGCTCTTGACCTCACACTCCAAACAAACTGGGGCACACATATTGACGAGAGAGCGACCCTTAGCGAAATGAAGAATCTCGTGCGTGACCATGAGGCTTGGGTCGAAAAGAGAAAGGAAACGTTCTCTGAAATTCATAAAATGATTGAGCTTAGAGATAAGGCAAAACAACTGCTTGAATCTGCAGACAAGGCTCATCAAGCAATGGTACAACTTCACGATGAGAATCAAATTTTTCACGACACATACGTCGACAATGAGCGAAAGAGAAAGCATGCTGACGGGCGTACGACACGTCTCGCTCAAGCCCTTGATGAAAGTCAACGAGGAATCGACTTTTGGAAAGGGGCATTGGATTCAGGATTTCATGAATTGTTAATCGATGCTCAACGAGTCAATGAAGGCGGTAAATCGACTCGTGCATTGGCTCGAGAACGACGGAAGCAATCTGAACAACAATCAGGTGGTGAGGAAGAATGACCGTTTGTAAAACCACAGGTTTGACCGTGGAACAACAGAACCGTTGGCCGTTCTTGTACAGCCATCTCTCAACCGATATTGAGATTCCCTCTCTTACCAATGTTGATGAACAGTTCATCATCGAAATGGACAAAGAGATCAGTAAGATTCTCAAAAAAGTTGGTGATGGAAAAGCCAAAAGTAGGGAATCACTTACTCGCCACCTTACAGGGCTGTTACAACGTAGATTTCAGAGAAATGCAAAGGTCCAAGCATTCGGTTCGTCGGTCACTGGACTTTCATTGGGCACAGGAGATCTCGACTTATGCCTCTCGTTCAAAAGAGAGCAGCCTAAGAAAGTCCTTCGAAAGATTGCAGGACTATTGAAGGAAGAAGGAATGATGGATATCCAGCAAATTCCAAAGGCTAAAATCCCTATTGTGAAATTTACTGATTCACGCTCTGGACTTGATGTTGATATTTCTATTGAGAATCGTTTGGCGATTTACAATTCTAAGATGCTCAAGGGTTATGCACAAGACAAGAGAGTACGTGAGTTCATTCTAATGATCAAGTATTGGGCAAGTCGGAGAGGTATCAATACTGCGTTTGAAGGAACCCTATCCTCCTATGCATGGACATTGATTAGCATTCAACATTTACAGATGACAAATCCACCCGTTGCTCCAAATAGGCAAAAGGGTGGCAAACAAAACCTCATCGAAATCAACGGGGATTCATTTGATATCTCAAACGATTCATCTCCATTTGAATCAAAAAATCAGCAAACACTCGCTTCACTTCTCACCGCCTTCTTCGATCGATTTGCCACACGATGGGATTGGAATGAAATGGTTGTTTCAATACGAAATGGTGGGCCTTTGAATGCAGAGAAGAAGAAATGGAGGCATACAGGACCCCTCCCCCTTGAAATCGTTACTGGCCAATCCAAAAATCGAATGGAGCATATCATGCCAATTGAGGATCCATTTGACCATGAACATGATCTCTCCCGAGTCGTTAAAGCTGAAGGTGCGATGACAATCCAAGAAGAGTTCATGCGAGCACTGCATTTACTTTCACAAGGAAAATCCTGGAAGGACATATGTGCTCCGGTAATGGAGATTGATGAAGAACCTGAAGATTTCTTCCATGACCTTCGTAACCAAAATACAGACTCCTTGAAACAACGCATCGAAGAAATGAAGGCAGAAGTCGTTCAAGTCGAAGAGCGTATACATTCTCTGGTTACTGAGCGTCAAAACTCCAAAGAGTTGCTCGATCTGCTACGTGGTACTCTACAAGAAACACGGAACGTTAAATCTAATCGCCAGTCAATACTTGCTGAATTAAGACCTCTGAGCATGAAAGTGCAAGAATTACGTCAAACACGAGATGGAATCAATGACCGCATTGCGATTCCAACAAAGCGAATTCAACAAGAAATGGTTCGTATGTTTGACTCATTAACTGCTGAAGTCGATGTATTCAACACCCAAAGTTTGGGCAGAGAGAAAGGCGATTTCTCATATTTCTTTGAATTACAAGCCATGTACAAAGCTTCGATTGAATCCAATCAAGCCCATCAAGAGTTCATTCGATTGCGAAGGGAACAGAACAAAGAATACAAGGCCCTGAAAAACACGAATTCACAAGAAGAAGATGTACTCAATCGACTGGTCGAGAAAAATCCTGAACTTAAGGGCATCAATTTGCATCCTAAAACCGTCAAAGAGTTTCAACAAAACGCAAATAAATTTCAGAAGTCCATCAACATCCAATATTCCAACAAGCATGAACTGAAGCGTGAAATTGGTCGGATTGAAGCATGGATACGCATAGCTACAAGCAAAGGAAATCAACGCCCACGTAAGGATTCTAAACCTCGACAAAACCGTCGCCAAGCACCAACTGTAAACATTAACGAAGTAAGAGAACGAGCTTCCACAGGCGGTTCATTTTCTTTGAATGAACTCGATGCCCTACTATCAAAGGGTGGAATTTCTGGAATTGAATCCAAAGAGAAGACTTCAACATCGAGTCAATCCGAACGGCGAAAATCTGGACGCAAAAAATCAACTTATCGAGTCGATCCAAGAGAAGGCAGAAAGCGTGGAAAGAAACAATCACGGAATTGATTCAATGAACATTGGATGGCGAGAAGGTCTTGCTCCAAAAGAACTTACTGTTGAATGGATACAATCGATTCAGAAGTTGTTCCTCGAAGGAACTGGTGAGCAATACTTTGCGGGTTCAATACAGTCGTTACCAGTCCCCAAATGGGAAGGAAACCTGATGCTTTTTGACTCAATGGAAGAGACACCCCAATCGATGAGAGGCTTGCTATGGACGACCCCCTTCAAAGAGGATACTGTCCGAGTTGTATCATTTGTACTCGATGCTGGATCACGAGAGAAAGGATGGGGTAGTAGAGCGTGGAATTCACTTATCCAATCACTAAAAGACACACAATACACAACAGTCCAACTCGAAGTTCGAGCAACAAATACAAGAGCCATAAACTTCTATAGAAAAAGAGGCTTGGAAGTGATTCAAGAACTTCATGGATACTATAATAACGGTTTAGGCTACATGATGCGTGGGCCTTTACAAACATTCAATCCGCAATGAATATACACCCACCGCTCAAGTTGTCATCATATGACAGTTGACGTTGAATCAATTCGACAACTCTCCAAGGTTCGTTCAGTCGATTGGCTGAAACCTGGCGAAGTTATTTCCAACTTAGGATATCAAACGTTGTGTGACTTACTGCGCTCAAGGAAAAGATTGACGCTCGTTGGTAAGAACGGATGTGCCATCATAGCCTCGGTGAATGAAAACTTGTTAATCATACAATCCGAACCGAATGTAAATCTGGGTTTAATTGATCTTATCCTCGATGCAAATTAGAGCATAATTTTCGATCAAAGATTAACAAAATGAGCAGTATTTCCATGTTTTTATCCCTCAATTTCCACTACTGAATTCTTCCTTGTGGAGTGAAGGGGTTAAATGGGTGAGGTCGGTCGCTTGGCCGTAGCATATCTAGCATATGCCAGCACCAGAGTGTGAAGAGAATGGATGATTTCAAAGAAATGTTCGAAAAGCGACGCTCAATTCTCGACGAAAAAGCAACTCATTACCGTGAAGAACGTGATGGATGGAATGAAAAGACCAAGGAACTCGTCTCCCAAAGAAATGAATTCAATGCAGAGGTTCGTGTTCTTATTTCAGAATCTGAAAAGCAAAAGCAGCAACGTGAAAAGATGAACGAAGTCGTTCGGGATAAGAAGGTTCTGCGAACTGAAGCAAGCACCAAGGTTTCCAAAATTCGTGACCAAATGAACGCTGAACGAGGCGAAGAAGCCCCTGCAGAGCGTGGACCAAGAGGTCGCCGTGAGCGCCCTGTCACACTGCAATCTCTCTCCAAAGAATTCTCACGTCTGGAACGAGAATTCGAGCGTGGAGAACATACTGGTAAGAACGAAGGTAAGGTCATGAAGCGACTCAAAGAATTGAATTCCCAAATACGTAAGATGAAGGAAGATCAAGCCGGAAAGGGCGCTACAGATTCAGACAACGAAAACCTTAGTCTTGCTCGTAAAGAACACGATGATGCGCATCAAGCCGTCCAAGAAGCAGCATCTGCTGCACAAGAAGCTCACGACCTTATGCTCCAGTGGGACAAAGAAGTCAACAAGCAACGTGAGAGAGCAAACTCAAAGCATCGAGAATTGCGCAACACCAAGCAAGAAGCCGATAAAGCTCACAGATTCTACATCGTTTCACTTCGATGCCTGCATTCAATCCAAGATATGATGCGTGCACGACGTGGCGCAGAAGCTGGAGAGGGCACACGCCCAACAGCTCGTGTTGAAGTTCAAGATCTGATGAGTAAGCTCATGTCTGGTGACACACTCACAACAGAAGAACTGATGGAATTGCAACGCTTTGACTGAAATCGGTTCTCCGATGGTATCAAAGACCTAAGTCGACCAGAAGGGGTTGAGTACCATGCTACAACGTGATGACATTGCAGCAATTATCGAAGAATACGATCGTATGAAATTACGTATCGGAATGACCGCATCACACTCCGCATTGGATATTTGTGATGGAGGAATCGAAGAAGGATTCCCAACTGTAGCGTACTGTCAAGAAGGTCGAGAAAAGACCTACTCCCAATATTTCAAGACGAAGCGTTCTAGTTCTGGACGTGTACTTCGCGGAATGGTTGACAAAGCAATCGTCTTACCATCCTTCAATGATGTCATGGCTGAATCGATGCAAGCAGAAATGCGAAAGAGAAACGTCATCTACATTCCAAACCGTTCATTCACATCTTACTCCACTATCGAAGATGTAGAAAATACATTCAAAGTACCTCTCTTTGGCTCAAGAAACATGCTGCGCATGGAAGAACGAACTGAAGAGCAAGACTACTACTGGATTCTCGATAAGGCTGGACTTCCATATCCAGAAGCAATTGAAAACCCAGAAGATATTGATTGCTTAGTCATTGTCAAACTTCATCACGCACAAAAGAAACTCGAGCGTGGATTCTTTACTTGTGCTTCCTATCAAGAATATCAAGAGAAGTCACAAGTCCTCCTCAAGGATGGAATCATTGACCAATCTTCCCTCGACGGTGCGCGAATCGAAAAGTACGTGATAGGTCCTGTATTCAATCTCAACTTCTTCTACAGCCCGCTTGCAGAGCCAGGAGAACAACTCGAACTGCTTGGAGTCGATTGGAGATTCGAATCGTCCTTAGACGGACATGTACGATTACCTGCCCCTCAGCAAATGACCATGCCAGACAATCAAAAGATTCCAGAAATGACCGTTGTTGGACACAATACAGCAACCATTCGTGAGTCTCTTCTTGAGCGAGCATTTGAACTCGGAGAGAGATTCATCAAGGCGAGCAAAGAGCATTATGATCCTGGAATCATAGGCCCATTCTGTCTCCAGACTTGTATCGACAAGGACATGAACTATTGGATTTACGATGTTGCTCCACGATTGGGTGGAGGAACAAACGTCCACGTGAACGTAGGCCATCCATACGGAAACGCACTATGGAGAAAGCCAATGAGTAGCGGCCGAAGAATTGCAATGGAATTGAGAATGGCTGCTGAACAAGATCGCCTTCTCGAAGTACTCACCTGAGTTCACCCTAGAATCAATTCGAGAACAGGCCCTAAATTCCCAGTGATCCTAGAATCAATTCGAGAACAGGCCCTAAATTCCCAGTGATTAACAAAAAGACGAGTACTACTTGCAAGCAAACAACAGTCCAACATGTAACGACTGTCTTACTGGCAAGATTTGCACCTGGATGGTCCGGATGTGAGAGTGTCATTTTTTTCTCTGTAATTGCTTGTAATAAGCAAGGTATTGACATGAAGAAAAGAAGCAACCAAAAACTTGCTAAAGCTCCAATTATCAACCAAACAGAATTTGTCTTTGGAAAAGGTTCGACCTTATCCAATCCATCTTGGGACAATGCAGAATTAATTTCAACACTTAAGGGCTGTAATGACTCCATATCGAATATTATATTCACAACTGATATTAATCTTTCCAAAAGGGACTGCAACCAATCGAACGTTAGGATCTCATTCGCTAGAGAGATACATTAACATCAAGGTCAACAAACACCTCTTAGTACTCTAAGTTTGATATGAGGACGTATGAACATCAGCTCGTAGAATGAGTGATCATAAAGTATGTATGAATAAAACAAAATTATTTCCATTTACGATTTTGACGAAGTAGTGCGTTGTACTGTTCATCATTTCGAATGGATAAATCCCACTGCCACATGGTTCGCAGTGGGCCGTATACATCGCTACCCTTACTTGAGATGCCTGTCGCAAGGGTGTTGCAAGGGTTAATTTAGAAACGGAGGGTTAATATGTCGAAAATCCGTAATGGAGTTATGCCTGGGTCTCGTGAAGTAATCCTTGCTTTTTTGAGTGAATTCAAAATTAGTCCTGGGACTCAAATCCCTCGTGAAGATATTGTTCGGTGGTGTCTTAGGGAGCAAGAAAGATTTGGAGTAAAATGTAAGGAGAGAACATATTCATTGCAAATTAATAAAATGATATTTCGCAGTGAAAAAAACAAGAAAGAAGGCCATTCCGAGGGGCTTGACAATGTGTTTTGCCCCTCTTCATTGGGTCAGACATTCGTTGTGACAATCAAAGCAACATGTTGATTGGTTTGAACGATATGTTGGAACCCCTGTTTGAACCATCAACCTATCAATTCGGATAAGTCGGAAGGGTTCATCCGTTTACCCATTCAACTTGGAAACCTTGTTCAGAGGGTGTTCAGTGGGTCTGTCTGAACGCTACACACGTATATGCTGCACGGGATGCATTTACTATGATTCAAAGGAATTTAGAATCGTAATGAACTTCAAGTTTTCTTGGGATGATTTCCTTTTCAATGAGTGCTCTGATCGCTGCAGCTTCCATTCGAGCACCACGAATTGTAGTCACAAATGGAATATTGAGTTCAACCGCAAGCCTTCGCATCATGTTTCCATCGCGAACTGCTCCACCAGAGATTGTAGGTACGTTGACGATGAACGAAATGTCGCCTTGTCTCATCAAATCTAAAGCATCCGGATGCTTCCTCTCATTTATTCTATAGACTGTTGTGACGAGAAGATTGTGATCCCTAAGTATGTCTGCCGTACCAGGAGTTGCATACAAAGTGAAACCTAAATCATACAATTCCTTTGCAATCGGTGCAAGTTCATGCTTATCTTCATCTCGAACAGTAAGATAAACACCTCCCTCCATAGCAACAGGAACTTCTGTTGCGAGACGTGCTTTGAGATACGCAACATCTGCTGAAGTATCGGAGCCATAGACTTCTCCTGTAGATTTCATCTCTGGACCAGGCGCTGGATCTAGACCTCTGAGTTTGATGAATGGGAAGACTGGGGCCTTTACGCAGATTTGTCCAGTGGTACGCTTCGGGATTGTTTGTTCTGACAATGGGATTCCGATTGTGACATTCGCTGCAATCTTTGCAAGAGGAAGGCCTGATGACTTAGCAACAAATGGTACAGTTCGAGATGAACGTGGATTGACTTCTAAGACATACAAAACCTCGCCCTGTATGGCAAATTGTATGTTAAAACATCCTTTGATGTTCAGCCCAAGACCAATCGTACGGGTTTGATCTTCAACACGTCTAAGCATCTCTTCACTGATGTTTTGAGTCGGAATGAAACACGTTGAATCTCCTGAATGAATTCCTGCTTCCTCAAGATGCTCCATGATCGCACCTACAAGGACTTCCTTTCCATCAGCAGCCGCATCGACGTCAAGTTCTGTAGCATGGCCAAGATACTCGTCGACAAGCAAAGGTTTGTCTGGTGCAAGATAGGCTTCCTTGAGATAAGCATCGAGTTGTGAATCATTCGATAGAATCTCCATTCCACGGCCACCGAGAACGTAGGATGGACGAATCAAAACTGGGAATCCGATTTGTTCAACAGCTTTACGAATGTCATCAGAACTCGTTCCTGTTGCCCCATTTGGCATTCGAAGGCCATGCTTCTTTGCAAACGCTTCGAATCGTTCCCTATCGCTTGCTTCATCGATTCCATCGACTGTCGTCCCCAGAATCGAAACATTTGTTCCTTTTGAGGAAAGATGAGGCAATCGCTTTTCAAGAGGGATTGCAAGATTAATCGCAGTTTGACCTCCAAATTGCAGAAGGATGCCATGCGCTTTTTCTCGAAGGAGAATTTCAGAAACACACTCATTGGTCAATGGATCGAAATACAATCGATCTGAGGTGTCAAAATCAGTGGAAACTGTTTCAGGGTTGTTGTTGATGAGGATTGCATCCATTCCAGCTGAACGAATTGCCATTACTGCGTGAACACATCCATAGTCAAACTCGATGCCTTGACCAATACGGATTGGTCCTGAACCGATAGCAACCATACGTTGTTTGGTTCTCTGCTCAATATTTGGAATATGATCGATACCAACCTCTTGATATGGTTCGTATGTAGAATAATAGTATGGGGTCTTTGCAGCGAATTCTGCAGCACATGAATCTACCATTCGGTATCTTGGGTGGATTCCAAGTTCGTGTCTGCGTAACATTACACATTCTTCATTGCAATGTTCAGGCAAGGATTTCCAAGCATTGGGCTTGAAGCCATCAATAGCGTCTGCAATATGAGCATCACTAAATCCATGACTCTTGTAATTAATGAGCATTTTAGCATCCATACTCGAAGGTAATCCTTCGAAGTCAACGAGTGATTTTTCCATTTGTGCTATGTTCTCGAAACGTTGTAGGAACCATCGCGTAATGCGTGTGATTTCATGAACTTCGTTAACGGTCCAGCCTCGTCTGAAAGCCTCCAAGAGAGCACCCATACGTCGATCTGTTGCGATTTTCAACCAGTCAACAAGTGTGGAATCAGGAAGGGCTTCAAATGCCCTCTCTGCCATTCCTTCACCTTCGGATTCATCGGCCTTTGTTAGTGGGCGTGGGTAAGGGCAACCTTGTTCAAGTGAAGCCCAAGCCTTCAGAAACGCTTCCTCAAAGTTTCTGCCAATAGCCATCACTTCACCTGTGGACTTCATTGATGTCCCAAGGGTTCTGTCTGCTGTTCTGAACTTATCAAAAGGCCAGCGAGGAATCTTGACGACAACATAATCCAATGTTGGTTCGAACGCTGCTGTAGTGCCTTCTCCAGTGATAGGATTCGGTAATTCATCAAGCGTATATCCTACTGCAATCTTTGCAGCCATACGAGCAATCGGATAACCTGTGGCTTTGGATGCAAGAGCAGAGGACCGAGATACGCGTGGATTCACTTCAATAACCCGGATTTCACCAGTGAATTGATTGTATGCGAATTGAACATTGCATCCACCTTTGATGTTGAGTTCTCTAATCAGAGCAAGTGCTTTGTCTCGAAGTTCCTGGTGATCTGCATCAGAAAACGATTGGAGTGGAGCAACGACAACTGATTCACCAGTATGGACACCCATTGGATCAATATTCTCCATTGTACAAACAATAGTTGCATTGTCAGATCCATCCCTCATGACTTCGTATTCGAGTTCTTGCCATCCCAAAATGGACTCTTCGATGAGAACTTGATTGATACGAGAATTACGCAGACCAAGCGTAGCAATCTCAACGAGTTGTCCGAGGTCAAACGCAGTACCTCCTCCGAGTCCACCAAGAGTAAATGCAGGACGGATCAAGATAGGCCAAGAGCCGATTTCTTCCGCTGCTTTGATCACTTCATCCATCGTATTGCAAGCAATTGCTTCAGAGATTGGAAGGTTAATCGATTCACAGACTTTGTTGAATAAATCTCGATCTTCTGCTTTGTCGATTGCATCGAGATCAGAACCAATGAGTTCTACACCGAGTTTCTCAAGTGTTCCATCATGAGCAAGTTCACTGGCAATGTTGAGAGCAGTTTGGCCACCCATTCCAGCAAGTAATGCATCTGGTCTTTCAATTTCCAAGATTTTTCGAACTGTATCAGGTAACAATGGTTCGATGTAGACTCGATCGGCCATTTCTGGATCGTTTTGAATTGTAGCAGGATTAGAGTTGACAAGAATCACTTCGTATCCATCTTCTCGCAATGCTCGTACGGCTTGAGACCCAGAAAAGTCAAACTCAGCAGCTTGTCCAATCTTGATTGGACCTGAACCGAGAACGAGAATCGTGTTCAGATCATCACGTCGAGGCATCAGGATTCACCTCCAAGGTGAGCGTCAACAAGTTCCCTGAAGCGGTCAAAGAGTGGTTCTGCATCGTGAGGACCTGGGCATGCTTCTGGGTGGAATTGTACGGTGAAACAAGGACGTCCGAGTACATCGAGTCCTTCGACTGTTTTGTCATTTGCATTGATGTATCGGACTTCGACATCGTATCCATGAAGATTTTCAGCATCAGGAGATGTTGCACCACTTGGATGTGCTGCTAACATTCCGTGCGTTGGATCTGCAACTGCAAATCCATGATTTTGGGAGGTAATCCAGACTCGTTGGGTCTTCAAGTCAACAACCGGTTGGTTTGCGCCACGATGACCGTATCGCATTTTGTAGGTTTTCAATCCAGATGCAAGCCCCATCAATTGGTGACCGAGGCAAATACCCATTACTGGAATTCCTGAAGATACAGCCTGAGCAAGCGTGTATCTTGCACTTGTTGCCTTTCCTGGATGAGCAGGATCACCTGGCCCATTTGAGCAAAATAATGCTGTGATGCCGAATCCCAGAAGTGTTTCAAAGGAAGTATCAGGAGGGCACCAAACCACTTCAAATCGCTTGCAGAGGTTTCTCAGAATATTGTATTTGACGCCACAATCGAGTGCTCCGATTCGTGGCAATGGATGACCAAGATCATCACATGCTCCAGGATTGAGTACAACTGCCTCGTCTATTGAAACCATGTCAACGAGGTCATCGAGTTCAGGAGAAGTCATCACCTCGAGTCTTTGCCTCATCTCTGCTTCATGCTCCTTCGGTCCAAAGATGCACAGTACTGTTCCTAACTCACGAACTCGTCGTGTTATGGCTCGAGTATCCACATTTTCTATCCCCGGAACACCATGTGCCTGTAACAGTTCTGAAACGGTACCTGCGGAGTCTCGATGGTCAGGGTCATTCATTGCATGACGAACAACAACTCCTTTTGGCCAGACAGCACGGGATTCTGATTTTGATAGATGAATCCCGTAATTTCCAATCAATGGGTACGTGAATGTAAGGACCTGGCCTGCCCATGAAGGATCTGTGAGAGATTCTTGGTATCCCATCATTCCAGTTGTGAACACGAGTTCACCTTCGCCAAAGCCTTCAGCTCCGAAAAGATCTCCTTCAAATCGGCCTCCATCAGCGAGAAGCAAAATACCTTCTCCAGAGGCTCTTTTTGGAAGGGTTGATTTGTCGAGTAAAGCATCAGCAGCATCCGTAAAGCGTGGCGGTTCCTTCACTCCACGATTAAATGAGCCCGGCGCAAAGCCAGAATCCACGCGTACGCCCATCGACATCACCTTTTGTCGAAAAAGACCATCCATAATGCTTGGGTTCGGATTCCAAGGAAATTTCAGACTAAATTCAGTCTGAACGCGTGTCATGCACGTCCTTTCCAGTGAGGCTCGGATTGATGATTAATTCGCCACCATCAAGCCTTCTTTCAATCGCTCCACTGCCGTACCAACCATCGAGGAAAAGAGCTAATGCAGCCACTTCTGAATGAGGTTGATTACCTACTGCAAGATTGTATTGTGAGATTTGAAAAACATCGGACGGAACTTTTGCACCGCCAACAATGACAACAAGCGGACGATCCCGTCGGATGGTGGGTGTTACCTCCCTGAAAGAAGCCCCGTACATTGTCAGATGAACGGCTACTCCTGGTGGATTACCATCCATCCCTTGAGTTACAAATCGACGAAGCCAAGACATTGGACTCTTGATGTGCTTGATCTTCATATCGCCACCAAATCGTTGATTGACCGATGTTATGTTTTCTTCCATCTTGCCGTCTTCATCACCTGAAAATAGGAACTCATGTGCACCAAGTGCCCGAGCGACTAAAGCCAGATGTGTCGTAATTCGTGGATCTCTTCCAAGACGATAGCCGAGGCGGAGAATAGTTACACCATGCTCGGACATAAAGCGGCCTTGCAGACATCATTGATGAATGGTGAGGTTCAATCGTCCAAGACGAGAGGCTGACTCGATTCAGAGGCACGGTTTGGAGGGGTTAGTTCAATTTCCTCGTGCGCTTCGAGGAACCTTCGCAACCAAAGAAGAAGGGAAGCATCAACAATGAGATGACCACCATAGATCACACCAAGGGAAACCAAGGATAAACGACCAGTTCTCCACACGCCATCTTCTAGGCTAAGAGAATCTGAAAGCAAAGCAGTAACGATTGGTTCACCAACGTACAGAGCCACGAAAATAATCATCACACCAGAGATGATAGATGGTACAAGCGAGCCTAATTCTCTGCTGAAATCTCCGAAAACAGAGTATAGGAATGCTAAGGCCATTACCAACAATGCAACTTCGTTGAAGTCAAGACCAAGAAACTTTGAGGCGCCAACTTCCATATCATCTGACCCTGAACTAATCAGCAGCCACCAAAAGAGAAGTGAAACCGTTATAATTCCAGCACCCCACTTCGCCCTGCTTGAGAGCATGTTGAAAATAGCAGGCTTATCGAATATGTTCATTCGAAGGGCAAGTCGTTCTGCTAACTCGAGGTGGGCTTCGCTAATGTTTGCTTCCCCTCCGACAACATCATGTCCACCCATAGATTCGTTGTTCTCTAACTCGGACATGCAAATCCCTTGAGCATGAGCCCTTATGAATCCATCCGTCATCGGTTGCCTAATGGCCAAAACCTCACGACCCTTTTCTCTCCGCCGAGAAGCGGAAAGTCCCGGAATAATGGGTATCCTAAATGCCACACCAGACTCGTTCCACGGCCCTTCAAGGCAAGCCTCTGTTGAGCAAGCGGTTTCCAATGGATTAGAAATGATTCGAAACGGCTCAGAAATCATTGACATCGGAGGTGAAAGCACACGACCCGGCTCAGAACCTGTGACAATAAGAGAAGAAATCGAGAGAGTTATTCCGATTATAGAAGGACTCTGTGAACAGGCTAATAATCCAAAAATTTCAATCGACACAAGAAATGTAGAAGTTGCAAGAAAAGCAATTGAAGCAGGTGCATCAATGATTAACGACGTTTCTGGATTAAGAGATGATGACATGAAGAATCTCGTTCTTGACTCAGGTGTCCCAGTCTGTATCATGCACATGCTAGGAGACCCTAAAACGATGCAATCGAATCCCATCTATTCGGACGTCGTCGAAGAAGTATGTTCCGAACTTCAACGAAAGGCAACCGAACTTATCGACGCAGGACATCCTGCAGAGTTGATTTGTTTGGATCCTGGAATCGGATTTGGA
>JABIYX010000171.1 GCA_018666575.1 Methanobacteriota archaeon
AAGCAAATACGCACAACTCGACAACTTGGATCATTCATCTTCCTGATATTAGCGGAGATGAGTTGAAGGCACTCGCATCAATCATTGAAGCGGATTCACGAGTATCGAGCACAAACGATTGGGAAACCGCTCACGAAGCAGTTGAGCGAGATGGGGGCCTCATCTTTGGAACACCTGGTCTTCTCTCGTTACAATTCGTTGTTGCAAGTATTGCTGCAGTAGCATCTGCCTTCGTTTTCTTGTCGTTGGTACTCACACAGCGACAGAAGGAATTAGCGATTTTACAAGCGATTGGTGCAAGTCCGAATCAGATTATTCGACTTGTTCTGTTTGAGATTCTGTCAATCGTACTTGTTTCGATGCTACTCGGAATCATTCTCGGAATTGGTGTCGCTTTCTCCTTTAATGGATTCTTCGATGTCTTCGGATTCATCTTCCAAATCTTTGGTGGAACGTCGACGGTGATTGAACGTGAATTGGTCTATCCATGGGTCCAACTTGGTCTAGTAACACTCTCTGTATTCGGAGCGGTTGTTCTCGCACTGGTTGTAACAACACGTCGAGCACTAAGCGCCGATCTCGCAAGTGTTCTCAAGGGGGAGTGAAGCATGTCAAATAATTCAACAAAGAAAAGCATTCTCGAAGCAGATGGGCTCTATCACGTGTATGAATCAAAGGCTGAGGACGGAAACGTCGTCGCTCTACGGGGTTTGTACATTAACATGAAAGAAGGTGAAGCAGTTGCTGTCGTAGGCCCCTCTGGTTCTGGAAAATCAACGCTTCTCAAATGTCTTGGTGGATTGATGAAACCGAGTGCAGGTTCTGTAACGCTTGATGAAAACAACATGACCCGATTGAAAGGAAAAGAACTTGTTCGACTTCGTCAAAAGACAGTTTCGTTCATCTTCCAGGATGGAAACCTTCTGCCTCATCTCAATGCAAGAGACAATGTTGCGGAACCCTTGCGAAATCAAGGTGTTCGTTCAAAGGAGGCACTGAAAAGAGCTGATGAAATGCTTGAGCGACTAAGCATGCCTCATAGAGCCAGAGCATTGCCAAGGATGCTCAGTGGTGGCGAACAACAGCGTGTTGCAATTGCACGTGCACTGATTACAAATCCACGCCTTATCTTAGCCGATGAACCAACAGGTGCACTCGATCCAGTAACAGGTCGTGCAGTTCTTGATATCTTCAAGGAATTAAACGAAACTGAAGGCGTCTCTTTCTTAATCGTTACACACTCAAAAGAAGTTGCAGCGTTTGCTAACCGAAGTTTAGAACTTCGCGATGGACGATTCGTCGCAGAACATGGAGCTGAAATCGATGTTGAAGACTTGACAGAAGGCAGAGAACTTCTCATTGATGACTTGGGAACTGTGACTCTACCTCCTGATTTGCTCGTGCGAATTGGTGGCTCTGGTCGCTATTCAGTGGCACTTGCTGAAAGTGGAATGCTTACTCTGCAAGGAGAATCGTATTCTACAATTGGTGAACTTGTTCTCTCTGCAACCTGTCCTGCTTGCAAGCATGATTACGGCGAAAGTGATGAGCAGCAATGCCCATCATGTGGTTCAAGTCGACCAATGGTGGAGGCTTCATCTTGAAACAAATCGTCTCAGTCTTGAGTTATATCGAAGGAATTTCTGCATTGATTCTGTTTGCCGTTGCGATGCCTGTAAAGTACATTGGAGGCGATCCATCGCTTGTATCCCTTGTCGGACAAATCCATGGCTTTCTTTTCTTAGCCTTCCTTGGAGCCCTATTCTACGGCGTTGGGCGGCACTGGAACATGACTGCACTGTTTCATGGATTCATCGCAGCAGTCGTCCCAGCAGGGCCGTTCCTGTTCGATGGAATGCTGATTAGTGGCGAGTACGACCTTGAAGAGAAATCAAACTGATTTGACGCCTTGTGGCCACAATACGAGAATGAGGGTCTTACCTCTTGTTTTCGGAGTATGAGTTGACTCAGGATTCATCCAAACAATCGATCCTGTTGGATAGGTTCCATCTTCGTCCCATACTTCTCCTTTGAGAACAATGTACGCTTCACCACCAGGATGCATATGAGGCATGAAAGCATCAACTGTAACTTCTGAATCAGCTTCGTAGAGGACAAGTGAGGTCTTTTCTTCTCGCTTGAGTTTACCTAAGCGAACCCCCGTTTCGAAATCTCTCCAAGAGATGTTTTCTTCGAGCCAATCCTCATCAATAGAAAATCCGAGCCACTGTGACATGTCATGAGTAAAGACCATGTTCATCCCAATCCATGCTCTTTGATGATATATTCGGTGATGGAGTCACGCATCAAGCAATGCCACTTGCTTCATCCCAGAATTTTTGGATTTCAGTAGAGTCATCTAGTATTCCGACGTGCGTTTTTGTTACTTCCCCATCTGAATTGACAAACATAACTGTTCCAGGTGCAGTGATTCCAAGTTCTTTTCCTGGCTCATCACCTTTCATGAATGCATAACTCGTAAGCGATACGCCACTCTCATCGCCATCATCGTCGTGAGCATCTGCAGCATCATGCCACTGTGCTAGTGTAATGCCACTTGCATTTTCAGCGGGATCTGTGGACATCACCAAGACAGTAGTCTCGGGTAGAGTTTCCCAAATCGAATGCATACTTGTGTAACATGGGTTGTTGCACCATTCAGCAGAGAAAATTACGATGAATGGATTTCCATCCATTCGTGTGTTGTTATACACTTCGTCATTATCAGCAACAGCTGAAAAGGCTGGAAATACTACAGTATCATCTCCATCATCAGAAGTACAACCTGCAAGTGGTGAAATAAGGAGAGACATTACCAAAAGCGTCAAAATTTTGCTCATGATTAACTTGCGGAGTTTCTTTTATTGAAATGTTTGCCCTTCACGTATTCCCATAAACCCATAAATCTTCAACCTTGAGTAGGGCCATGAAGTGTAAAGCGGTGTCTTTTCTTCTGGCCACAATTTTACTCTTTTCCATTCCAGCTTATGCCGATGAGACAGGCTCTCCGGCCTGTGAAGAATCAGGTCAATCCACAGAAGATCGGGTTGGATGCCTCGACTCAGATGGTGATGGATGGTCAGACCCGGATGTGAATTGGAATGAATCGATGGGTGCAGATGCGTTTCCGAATGATGCAAATGAATTCCGTGATCTCGATGGCGATGGAATAGGCGATGTTGCAGATGAAGATATGGATGGAGATTTGAGTCCAGATGATGTCGATGTATGGCCTGAGGATTCAGGCATCTGGTCAGATACTGATGGGGATGGATACGCAGATCAAGGACTACACGCTAAGTCAGATAATTGCCCATTCACCTACGGTAAGAGCCGGTATCGACTTCAAGGATGCTCTGACATTGATGGAGATTTCACCCCAGACATCTATGACGATGATGCAGATGGAGATGGGATTCGCAATGAGATGGAACGTGCGGCTTCGTCTGGTACAATTCTATACGATCCTTACAATGCAGCCTCAACACCTCTTGACACCGATAAAGATACGATTCCAGATGCCATAGATGATGACAATGATAACGATGGTTGGCCAGATGATGTTGAACTTGACCGCGGTTCAGACATTTATAATGAAGAAGAGACTCCATTCAATCTCTACTTTGATGCCAATACTGGATTCTTCTATTCAGGGGGTTTGTCTGGCGATTCATTCAGTTCTGAGTATGATGCAGAAAGCATAGAATTCTCCCTATCTGCTCTTAGTGAAATCGTCTTTGAAGAATTGGTCATTCCGTTCCTCTTAGTTCCGATTTACTTCGCTATTTTCTTCGCTCGACGAGGTGAATACAAGAAATGCCTTGCAGAGATTGAGGCTGCTAAATCACTGAACAGACTCATCGAATTAGAGAGTAAAATCAATCTTATGGTGAAAGAAAAGAAAATCAAGGTCTATCACGGTCTTGTCTTACGAAATGCTTTGGAAGAAAGCGAATCCAAATACAAATCGGTAACGATGCTCTCTGAAGAAGAGTAGGTCTGCAATATCCTCCTGCATAGGAGATTAGGGATATCTTTGGAAAAAATTACCGAAATATTATATCTGAAGTTTAGGTACGCCTTAACATGGAAATAAAAGAAGTTTTAGACCCAAAGAAGCTTTTAATCACAATTGGAACACTGGTAATTGTCATTTCGATACTTGGAATGGCAAACAGTGAAGACTTGGCTGAATGGGGTTGGGATGACGAACCAGTCGGAGATCATGATGCTGCATATGAACAAATGTGGGCATTACACATGTTACCTATTGGAGTAATGGCTATTGGAACTGGATTATTTGTCACAGGCAAATCTCTCGCTCAAATGTCTATGATTTCTTCCGCAGCTGTCATCGTCATCATCGGCGGTGGAATGGGATACATGACAGGAGAGCATGGTTACGATGGTACTCCACCTGCTATCTGGCTGATTATACCAATTTTTACACTCTTCTTGACTTTAATTCTTGGAATCGCAGGATATATGCTTTACAAGGATCTTGAGGAGAGTGCTTGAAATGGAACAATTAAAGAAAATCCTTAATCCAAAAATTTGGCTCATCCTCACCGCTCTAATCCACGCAGTACAAGGGGTTATTTTAGATACGGATTGGAGTGATGACCCTCAAGTCTTAATTGGTGGTTTCTTATTACTTACATCTGTGACAATGTTGTACACTGCTTTCTTTATGCATGGGCAGGAGCAGGCAAGATTAGCAGCGGTGATTGCAGGTCCTGCTTGGGTATGGTTCGTTGTTTCTTGTGCTATGGGTCTTACTTTGCAAATCGGTAGTGGTGATCCAATGGAGATGACCTTTGCAACAGCCATCCCTCCTTTGATCATTTGGGGATTAACTGCTCTAAGTGGTCTGCTGCACGGTAATTTCCAAGAAATGATGTCTGGAACCGATTCGGTTGCAGAGATTTCCGAATAAGGAATCAGATCCAAACATCGTTTGAGGCTGTAAGCTCGCTTTCAGCTTCTCCTGTGTTTACGACGCCACATGGCTCAATGAGCATCACTTTACACTCTTCATGAGCGTAAGGACGATGTTTCACACCTTTTGGTACGACATACATTTCTCCTTGAGACAGTTCCATTGTTTCGGTTTCAAATTCAATGAACATCGTTCCTTCGATGACAAGAAAGAATTCATCTGTATCACCATGATCATGCCAAACGAAGTCCCCCTTCAATTTGACAATTTTAATTTGATAATCGTTGAGTTCCGAGATTATTTTTGGAGTCCAATGTTCCGAAAAGAGAGCGAATTTTTCGTTTAAATTTATTTTATTCATGGTTACACCTTTCTGTCAGAATACGATGGAAGTGATGGACACCTTTCTCATGGGTTGCTGAATATCTTCCCCGGTGATACAGTTTGGATTGAAGTCCACGCATGCATCCCTCAACAACATTTTGATCTTGAAGTTCAACTTTATCCAGAAGAGCGCCAGCTCCTTTGTTCAAGAGTTCAGGATTTCGAACATAACTTTTGAACAAAACCTTGGTTGTGTTCATACTTGTTGGAACGATGATGTTCATGGAAACACCCCATGGATAAATGTTCATCATCATGTTCGGATAAATCCACCAATAATAGGCTGCAATACGTTTTCCAGAATCTACAAAACCTTCTGGGATATCAAAACTAACATCTCCTTCATTGGCCATTCCAACTTGTAATACCGCATTCTCAAAGCACTCTGTTGAATATCCATCGTTTGCTAATGCATCGTTGAGTTCTGGATGGACAAATGGAATGTGAAACCCTTCGAGGTAATTGTCAACATAGAGAATCCAGTTTGCGTCTATATCCCATTGACGATCTCTTGAGGCATCGTGTTCAAGATTCAAATCACTCAACCACCAAATCATTCTTTGTTCAATTGGTTGTAAAATTGACTTCAGGTTCTTGGAAGTATCAAACGAAGTAAATTCAAAGCCGAACCATTCTTTGAGATTGAGAGAAGGGAGATTGTCAGATTCAGAAGGAAAGTTCTCTACATTCTCAAATCCAGGCATGTGTTTCACCTCTCCATTTCGATGAAAGGTTCTTCCATGATATGGGCATTGAATCGACTTGCCATTCTTTTTCTCTTGGCACAAGATCATCCCTCGATGCGTACAAACATTAGAGAGCAGATGTTTTTCAGATTCATGATTCGTTCGAAGAAGAGGCTGTTTCAATACTGATTCAAGATGTGGAATCGGCGTAAGATCGGATGTAAATTCACTTGAATGACCAACGAATTGCAGACTTCGGCTAAGTCGTTCCATCTGCTTTGAGAAGTGCTCCTCATCGGTATAATATTCCGATGGTAGAGTCTCCGCTTTGCGGATATCAGCATCAATAAGCACCTCCGTCATCAAATGTTTGTATACGCTCAATCGTTTGAGGCTTCGGGCACGTTGTCATGATGTAGATTAATGTCTTATTTTTTGGAGATTGATTTCAAATCTAAAATCGAGCAACCATTATCTATGAATAGTTGGTATGAATAACCCTCTATGTGGAGCGTAGGAGACGAGACCTATCTGTGACATTGTATCGTGTCCTACTCTATCTCTCAAGGATGAGGGAAAGAGACGAAGAATCGCGTAGATTGATGAGGATTGAACGAGCCACAGGTATCGAACGTAAGGAACTGAAAATACATTTAGAAAAGTTGGTGGAATCGGGCTATATATCACAATATGTGCTCGATAAAAAGGGAAGAGGCGGACATCCAATTATCATCTACAATATTCTTGAATCTGGTCGTAACTTACGTGGGGACATTGGGAGATGGATTGACATGTGTATTCGCCTGGAATACTATCCTGATGATTTTTTCTATCTTCCAAGCGATGCCTAAATATAGCGGGTATTTTAACCCTCTAACAAAACCCTCCTTTGTTTATATCCATTTGTACAATCGGAAAAATATGTCCGGAAAGAAAGCGGTTGACAAGGTCAGCAAAGGCCTCGGTTCTTTAATCGATGAATTTGCTTCTGCAGTCAAAGAAATGGTGAACGCTGGTGAAGAAACGGTTGTCCATCTTGCTGTTGGCTCGAGTAGAGTTATCAAAGCAGCTATTGATGCAACCGGTGAAGTCACCAAGATCACCGTTGAAACTGCTGGAAATGTCGTTGGAAGCGTAGCACAAAGCGTGAAGAACGTCGTTGGAACATCTGGACAAACCAAAAAAGAAGAGGAATGATATAATGATAGGAAGAATATTTGCAACCACGATTGTAGTAGGAGTAGCAGGAATGATGGCAGGAGTTGCTCATAGCACTTTCCGCCACTATTACCGTAAACATGCTGACTTCGAAGATTTGAAAACTGACTCTGTACAAGAAGTTGTTTTAGTCACAGAATTTGCCGATGAGGTGAGTCAATGATTCCAGTAATTGTTGGTGGTTTTGCCGTTGCAGCCTTTACTCTTGAGATTATGTCTGGAGCTGCTGCTGCAGGAGCAGGTTACGGAATGGGCAGGAAATACGGTAGAAAAATCTGTGAAGCAGTTGACAATATTGATCTCAACGTAAAGAAGATGTTCAATAAAGAATAATCTACGATTTATTCATGTGTTGTGTGTGGATGGGCAATCGTGTCTGACCCTTTACAAGTACCCACTTTCCCGCCAGATGGGCCTTGGGAATTGTACGTTCTCGTATTGATTTGGCTGCCATTTTTGTTTAGATTCGTTCTCCTAACAAAACCTCTTTACAAGGTCATTAAGAAATTTGCACCACACGGTGGTTGGGCGATTAAACAACTCAAGGAGTTGCCTATCAAAGGCCTGTCTGTACTCGTTTTCAACGAATCACTGGCTTTTATTTTGCCCCCTGTAACAGTAGTTCTTTTCAGATTAAACTTTGATCCCATTGGATGGGGGAATTGGGATGATGCTGGCTTTGTTGGCACTCTTTTACTGCTGATGTTCTTTTCAATTTGGATTGTGTTTGATATTCTTCGAATCTATCGGGTAAGAAGAATGCTCATTGCCGTTGAACGTTATGACGTAGACAAATTGCGTAAAATCGCAGATGTTGGAATTAAAGCACGTAAATTCTTCCGAAGGTTTTCACGAAAAGAAACAGCTGAAGGTGACGAAACATCCGGAACTGATGCTGTTTCAAGGGTTGGTAAAAAGAGTCTAAGCCTTTGGGGCTTAAGGGTTCTGAAAATGCGAAAATTAAATCCTGGTGGATTACTAGCCTCAGTTGCTGTTGGGGCAACGATTGAGGCTGCAAGGGCAGGGGCTGGAAAGGTTTCTGATATGATTGATGAAAAAATGCAAGAAGAGTTTGACAAGATTGCTCGTGTAAACACCAAAACCATGCTTGGATTACTTGCAAGAGACTTCGCTATGGGTTTACTTCCATTGCTTGCATTAGGGCTTTTGCCAATCCTTCTTTGAACGGCAATTACAACTAACTTCTCATTCAATAGCCCCTTTTTCTATTAAGTGCAAAAGTGAGGGTATTGTTCAATAATAAATCGCTTACTATATTTAGGTGAAATCTGACGAACGAACAATGCCAACAGGTACAGTAAAATGGTTTAACCAAATAAAAGGCTTCGGCTTCATCGAACAAGAAGGCGGAGAAGATCTCTTCGTACACAAGTCCCAAGTGACTGGTGAAATTAACGATGGAGATACCGTAGAGTTCGAAATCGGCGAAGGTCCTAAGGGTCCTAACGCAATCAACGTCAGTAAATCCGAATAATTTTAATTCGTTAAAATCTTTGATTTTCCTCCCTTGCAAAGGGAATGGATGATCTCGTCGAGATTATGCTCAAATGCAGGGTGTAGATTTATCTATCATCTGAATAACTGCAATGTTATGTGGAAAGGCAACTGGTTCGTTCTTTTTTGATGCTAATGATGCCCATGACTGGATGTTTAGGGGACAATGATGAACAACGAATTTCATTCTCAGACTGTGCTTCAGCATGGCATGTTGAATTTTTTGATCTAAGCAGCGACTCATTCAGTTCTTGGGATGGCAAAGTCGAATTTACTGATTCGAATGGGGACACGGATGTGTTTGAAAGTTTTTCAAGCGACAAAAGTATGTCATCCTCGATGAATCACTAACATGGACCTTGAAATATACATTTTATGAACAAGATATAGGTTTTATTATCGGTGATACGACGTATGGGGGGGCCAATCAATATGGTGAATCCGGAACAATCGATGTGCAATTGAAGAGAATGTATTCTGATGAATCTGACAACGACGGAGGAATTTCATATTCAAGTTGTGCTCCCGAAGAATGGCAGATTGAATTTATCGATTTGAGTTCTGACCATTACAATTCATGGGAAGGTCAAATTGCATTCGATAATGGAGTTGGTGATGTAGAGGTAATTGAGTACTTTTCTAGTGAAATAAAGTACGTAACGCTGGATAACTCATATTCTTGGACGATAAATTATACTTTCTATGAACATGATATTGGATTTATCTTCGATGGAATAACGTACGGGTTGAATAATCAATACGGGGATTCAGGAACCATTAGAACATGAGTGGAGCAATCATTTACTCTTTCATTTTAATTCGTTTTATTTAGTTCTTTATATACTGTGGGGGAATTTACTTCATCCCACGGTGAACAATAATGGCAATATTATACGATAAGAAAGGAGGAGAAATTTACGCAGGACGGGGCAAATACAGTCGTCGTGCACGACAGATGATTCAACAACGCAGCGCGTATGTTCGTAACGATGAAGGAAATCTCATCGTCTATGTGCCTGTTAATCAAACTCCAGAACCACAACGAGCTTCCACCCTTCAAGAGGATGCACGCACCCTCAAACGAGACGCTCAAGAACTTGGACAACAACTTGGCCTCGGTTTAGATGAAATCGAGGTTCGCCGAGAAACTCCTGAAGGCGTACTTGTTGCACATCTAAAGCAGCTAATGGCACCATCAGTTGTCGCTGGTCTTGACAGTGAACAATCCGGCAAACTCATGCAAACAATCTCTTATTGGATGCTGCGACAACACCTCACTGTGTACAAACATGACGAACTCGTACGTAATCTGCATCAACTCATTAACAGCATGCGCGTGCCTTCAAACGGTGCAGCTTTACTCAATCGGGACAATGGTGTTGTTCGTGAATCAGCTGTCAATGTTCTACCTGGTAATCAAACCTCCAATGTGTATAATGAATTGTGGATTCACGCCTTTCTACCTCCGAATGGGCATCGATGCAGACCAAGTGTAAGTCCAGCCAATGAGCATGAATCCGACATGCACAATGACGGGCGAGTGTGGGGTGAACCCGCCTTGCTCGAGGGACCTAAATTTGTGTGTCAAAATCTTGATGCTGCAAGTACTCTCGCAACATTTCGTCGAGGAAGACATGGAATCATTCGTATCTATCTCCCTTACAATCCACGGCATTCCTACTTCCAAGAAAACGATATGGTACACGGTAACTTCCGTGATCGCGGACACCTTCCCGAGCCTCACATAAATCCTGAATCCGAACCATGGGAACATTGTCTCCAGCGGTTCATCGATGCCTGCGTCTTTGTCAAAAACAACGACCGCTCTGACCTTCGCCTCTTCATCCATCGAGGAGCTGAAACCCCAAAGGAAGTGATCCTATGAATGTAAAATATCTAGCAAAAAACCCAACCCCAGTAGCCCAAACTATCACTTTACCTCAAGGAATGCCACTTGACGGTGGGCGCCTGCGAAGTGCAGAAGCCATCACTGTTCAGGTTCCACCCATGAGCGTTCGTGAAATTCTGTATGATCAAGAAGGTATGCCCGTTGTTGAAGGTTGCATCCAAGATTTGTCTGTTACCGTTGAAAACAGCGCAGGGACTCCAATTGACCCACACACCTCTCGTCGTGAACGAACCACAATTCATGATGTTTCAGGTGACCGAACTGCAATGTTCATGGCCCAAACCCGCCGAGTGTATCCGAACTTAGTCGTTGATGACAATCAAAGCCTCGGAGGAGTTCAGCTGCTTGCTCAGTTTTCCCATCTGAGAAGTCAGCGGGACAATACCACTGCCATTTACTCACCCGCTGCTCTAAACATGACCTTTGAATCCCGAACCGATAGCCTTTACCATGCTGCTAACGAAGGCCAAGTAGAGATCCGCTCCATCGTTGGGAATGGTTACAATCGGGCAAATGCCATTCAGATGCAGGTTCACAACCCCGGTCAACACTCTGTTCGTGTCGTGGTTCCTCAAGGCACCATGGTTGAACAGCAAACATGGACTGGCAAGCAAAATCTGGTTGTTAAGGAAGATGTTTGGATCAGCATTGAACCAGGACAAACCGGAACCTTCCCTCTCCCTGCATTCTGTGCCAATGCTAGTGCAGGTTCACCAAATAACGACCCCATGAACTTGACACCCTTCATTTTTCACGATATGGGAGAAAGTTTCCGTGACCAAGATTCAATGTGGCGTACCACTGACAGCCATCGTGGTGTTAGGATGAGATGAGGTAAAGGAATATCCAGTCAATTAAAATACCGAGGGGACTTCATCATATCATGGGAATTGATAAGTTAGTAGATCCAGGTGAAGTTTACATTATTGGAGAATATATCGTTGGAACAGCGACGCCAACAGGAAGATACAAGATCGGGATGGTGCAAAATAACCGAACAAGTTATGACCGTATCGCCGAACATCAAACAGGAAACCCCAACCGTTTGTTCATTGCTGACTACGTAGTGTGTGAGGCATCTCATCTCGTGGAAAAACTAATGCATGCTGAATGGAATTCACAACGGATATCTCAAGAATGGTTTGATCTCTCAGCAAGTGGTGCGTTAGCACAAGCTGGGGCTGATATCAGGAGTTTTGAAGCACAATATGGAGCATCTGTCGCCATGGTTCGATCTGTGTATTACAGCCAACCGAATAGCGGCGACCATCCTGGACTGAGGCCTGATCAGATTCTACAAGCAGAAACTTGGCGAGATGAGGCATATGAACTGTGTAAAGAGATGGCTCAACTTAAGTTTGAATATAAGACATTAGAATTTCAACTTCTTGCGATGAACGGTGTTGATGCAATTGTCGATTCGGTATCTCGTGTCAATATCACCCCTCCTTTTACGGAATTTTCGGAGTCTTTGTTACCCAGTGCATTGAAGACTCAGTACATGACAAAAACGCGGAAAAGAAAAAACGACTTCAAATTTATTTTCACACAGAATTCCTCCCAACTCTGTAATATATCTCTGAGTTCGGCGCATTGGCGAAATACTCATCCTACTGAGAATGCCGCTCACGAAGCGGCAAAAAATGCATGGGGTCTAATCAGCGATACAATTACAACTTCCTCTGTAAACAGAACATCTCAGAACAGAACCCTAGCCCATGAAACACTTCACCAAAGTTACGTTGAAAAATTGAAGGACTACGATGAGAAAAAGTATGAAAAAGAGATTATTGAATTGCAACTCCGTATCATGTGTTATGATTTTGAAGGGATTGCGGGAGTGTGCTCATGGAGTAGGGGCACACAAACCAACCAATTTAACAAGACTGCATTCAAAGTACTGGAACCTATCGCCTACGCAGATGTAGCATATCAAGCGCCGAAAGGAGATACTGCAAATCCTTCCGTCATCAAATTTAGATCTTGGTGAGTTACGTTATCTTGTTTTGCTTCATCAAAGAGGTTATATTCTTTTAAGGTTGGAAATCTACATTTGAAGAGTTTACTTTACAAAGATAGTACTTCCAATATTCTATGTGAAAGTTTTGGGTTGATCTATTCGTAGTAAAAGCTCTTGATATTGAACCCCCATTCGAAACTAGATGTATCAGATTTTTCACATATTGTTCCCATTAGATTAGCTATGTCATTTCCAACAAACTCTCTTTTAATCCATCACATCTATATGGTAAGTGAGTTATGTGAAGACATGTCAGATTGGGAGCCATATGGCGGTCCTTGGAACGATGAGAGTAAGGAACTCTGTGAAGATTGTGAAGGCACTAGCCAGTGCCTATTGTGTTGTATGCATTGGGATTCGGAAAAAAAAGAATGGATCGCCCCATATGATCCAAATTGCGAGAATTGTGGTGGGACCTTCGAATGCCCTACATGCGACGGTACAGGATTAGTAGATGTATGATTTCCTTTCACAAGGGAATTCCTCATGCGCGCCTGCATACAGAACCGTACCCATCCAACTGACGGATGTTGCAAGGGGGTCCCATGCAACTTTCAATGAAGTAATCACTGAATATCAATCCACGATTCCGTGTCCAATCAAAAGGA
>JABIYX010000173.1 GCA_018666575.1 Methanobacteriota archaeon
GTGCGGCCATCACTTCGGATGTGGCTCAACGCTCTCCACTTTCCTTGACCTTCATCAAATCCGTTCACGGCATCGAGTACCCGATTGAACGGAGGTATTTTTGAAATAACGGGGCGTACTCTTCTTGCCAAAAATGGTCCGAGTACAATACTTCCAACGAACGGAGGTATTGCCATGAAATATACGATTCGTAGTATCTCATCAGGACTGGTCAGTGCTGAAACCAATGCTAGGCTGAATCCAAAATAGAGGCCAAGAAATCCTCCTGCTTGGAGCCCAAGCCAGAGGCCAACTCGTTCAGTAGCCTGTTCTGTCATGGCACGGCCACAAGGTCAAATGAGAAGAAACCGTCGATGAACTCAATCATTAAAGGGGGATTCTCTCTCAATGGAACATGGAGCGTAATGGCCTCGACTCAAGGTCAAGAGACAAAAAGGCTGGACTCTGGATTGGAGGGATAAGTTTCTTCCTGTTTGTGTCCTTCTTTATTGCTCCGCTTATCTCGGAACCAGATACCATAACCGATTTATCTGGAAGGGCTAATGCCTTTGATTTTCATAAAGAAAATGATCAAAACTTTACGTGGACCGACTTGGATTTTTACAGTGCTACAATCTATGCTTTTGGAGATTTAAACTGCCATCAAAAGCATGAACGTTCTTGGTCGATTAACGGTAATCAAATGCCTGTCTGTGTCCGGGATGTCGGAATTTTTGCGGGGTTAGCTCTTGGAGGTTTCATCTACTCACGAAAAGGTGTAAATCGATGGACTCTAAGGGATACCTTCCTTTCGGTATTGCCTGACCAGTACATGACGAATGTGTACATCAAGAATAGAAGGACGCTTATGTTCATCGGAATTGGAGCATTATGTGTGTTGCCTCTCGCCATTGATGGATTTACTCAACTTTTGACAGACCGTGAGTCTACTGCCTTTCTAAGGCTGACAACTGGCATTCCTTTTGGATTTGTGTTGGGTCTTTTCTTCGCAGCCGCCTACAGTGCACGACCTAATCGGTTCGATAGAGCAGGAGATGTCCGGCTTCCCGGAAACGTACGTTTTGAACGAGCTCAGGACGTTGAAGAAGAATGATCAGGTGGTGGCATTGACCACCATACAAGCAACTGTTCTAGGTCTTCTGGAACCGGGCAATTCTCATGACCACTGGTTAAAATTTTAAGTCGCTCAATGATGTTGTTGACACTCCTCTTTGCTCCACCCTGGTGCATCCCGTCTAGGATTTCTTTGAGGCTGTCCTCCCAATTCTTATCGGGATTACTTTTTCTCCAACTTGAAAGAGGCGTCCTTAACGGCCACATTGCAAGTGTCAAACGGGCAAAACCAATCTTGGAATCTCTCAATTTGAATACTTGGCCTTCCGCAAACGGGATGTGATTCTGTTGGCGATGAATCCAATTTGTTTCCTCAAGCCATTTCACAAGACGTTGAGTGTGACGTCTTGTAACCATTCTATGCGGACCAAGTGATTTGTGTAAACGTGGGATTTCGCACGATCCTGCCATCAGAGAAAGTGTACCCAATACAGACCAGCAAGAACGGGCAAAAGGATTGCTTGGGACATCAAATTCTTTGGCTTCTTTCGTCCGCCAGCTTTCTTCAGCAAATTGCATCCACTGCGATGGAGATTTTCCCGAGAGCCATCCAATGTTGACTGAAGTTTTCTCCATAGGGGCGCCGGGGAGTCGTGTTTGCTGTTGGACATCATGGGCTAATTTATTGAGTAAGTATCTATCTACTTTGTCTGCATCCACATTAAGTGGTGCAGGTCTTCGATTGAAAAAAGAACGCAGTTCAGCCCGCAGCTTCTGACGTAACTCGTCGAGCCCCCCTTCATTCAAAATCGGTCCAACGACACAGCATTTATCGAAAGGAGATGTGACAGATATCTTTCCTGATAAGAGGTCATTGAATCCTTTTCGAATGGTTCTTTGAATTTCAGGCGTTTCAAAATATTCTTGCTTTTCGCTACTCATACGCAGCGTTGCATGTTTAATTCGGTCGATTGCTCGATCTGGATCACAATCAATCCAGACCACTAAGTCTGGGATCATTGCGGCTGCATTGATACTGCAGACTGTATCGACTCCCAGTTCACCCACTACGCCTTGATAAATGAGTGAAGAATGAATATTCCTATCTGAGACAACCACTTCTCCACTCTCAAGTTTCGGACGAATCCATGTATGGGAGTGATCAAGTCGATCAGCTGCGAACAGACCAGCCTCTTGCAACGGTGTTTTATCTCCAATTTTAACAGATTCAAGAGCAAGTTTTCCAAGTTCACTGTGCCGTCTCGGCTCGTGTGTTAAATGAACATCGCTGAATGGGTATTGGTTGAGTAACTCAGCAATAATTCGAACCGCTTCTCCTTTTCCAGAGCCATCCCCGCCTTCAACGGTGATAAGGTACAACCTACTCCACCTCAGGTTCTTCGAATTCGTCTTTTGCTAAGACCATGAGCCCCATCCCACAGAGGATCAAGAACGGCCCAAAAACGATGAATCCACGACTTAGTAGGGCGATGCCAGCAAAATACTGAGTTCTTCGATAATGTTCTTGCTTTCGGGCGCCGACAGCAGAGTATAGGCCAATAACACCGGCAACGATGGTAACTAAGGCGATACCAGTTGAAAGAGCCACTGCGTTTTCAAGAGTCCAGCCTGAACTTGAGGTGGTCTCATCTTCTACAACAACACCTTCGCCAGTGGTAAGGGTAAACGCATCCTGATTGACGTTTGTTGCACTTATCGTCCGTTCAACCGTTTTGTATCCCTCAAGTGTTACGCGTAATATGTGTGGCTCCGGTGCAATATTCTCGAATTCATAGTACCCGTAACTGTTGGTGTTTGCTGTTTGTAACACTGTTTTGCTGTCGACATCAAGTAATTCGATGGTAACACCTTCAATGGAATCTCCAGATTCAGACTCGAGTACAATTCCTCTCACGTCAATGACATCATCGACTTCAAGAGTATTTCCAAGAAGATCAGTTGGGTTGCCTTGGAGTAAGAGCAGTCCTGTGATAATGCCAAGTACGCTACCGATGAATATGAGTGATGATGCAAGGGTGAGTAATCCATTTTTGTCTTCGAGAAAAAGAAGTTCTTCGTTTTGAGTTGTAGACATTATGATTTCTTGTTCTTGAACAACAAGTTCCTCTTCTTCATTGATTTCATCTTCCCCGTCGAGTTTTTTACGAACACGCGCACGCAGAGCATCACGTCGTTCGTTAATGTCCATTTCAAACACCTCTTTGTTCCATTGCGCGGATTAAAGCCCTCTGGGGGTATATCCGCGCTATACGGTCCTATCGTTTCAAACGTACGCTTCCGTGTAATATGCCGAATGTGAGCAAAATAGTACCAATTGTTGAAAACACGATAATTGGAATAGCTATGCTGAGTTGACTGGTTTTTTCGGTCGTCACAGTTGTATTGTCTTCTATTGTTTGATTTTCATCCATGAGCCAAGATCCTTGCCGAAGGCCAAGTTCGAGTATACGTCCAATGTGTGCCAATGATTCGGCTGAAACCTTGTCGGGTGTGTCTTCGTGAGTATGCCAATATCCTCCCCACTTTGTTGCATTAGGACCATATCGTATGTCGATGAAATCAATGGCAGGAATCCCTACGTTGAGCATTGGTACGTGATCATCAATAACACCGTCAAGTTCGTTCGTGTTGACAATATCAATTCCAAGGCTACCATCGCATGCTGTGACATCTTTCACCAAACCAAGGGCAGACGCTAATCCGTCGACTGCATCCCAGAGCCGATCAGTTTGGGAAAGTCCAACGTTTGGAGGATATACTCGGTTAATTTGGAGGTCAGCATCGCCAATCATGTCAACTAACAAGAATGAATGAATCGAGTCAATCTCTTCTTGTGTACGGTCTTGTGCCCATGCTTTTGCACCGAGCATTTGTGGTACGACTCCCTGGTCTTCAGCATCGGTCAGTAAAATCCAGACCTCATGTTCAAGACCGAGTGTTGGCACGATTCTCGCCAGTTCGGAAAGAACTGCAACGCCACTAGCTCCATCATTTGCACCAGGTATCGGTTCCATTGTTCTATTCTCATTAGGATCTCGTTCTGCTCGATCTCTTGAATCATAGTGGGCGGCAAGGACGACGACTGGTAAATCAGTTTTGTTAGTCTGTGGAGTGTAAACACCGTGTAGATTGGTGAGATTTGTATCGGCATAAGGATGCTTGTCGAGCGTCCAATTCCATGCAGTATTGTTTTCCATGAATGAATTCAGAAGTGCGCTAGAAGCATTACTTCCAGGTATTCTCGGCCCAAGTCCGACTTGGAAGGACACAGACTGATTTGCCGTTAGTCCATCAAATTCGAGGTTCTCGATGCCTTCGCAATCGAGCGTTTCAACGGAGGTTGATGCCTCATCTGTTTCCTCAGCATTGACGGGGCTCAACACTGAGAGGGCGAGGAGGAAAACGAGCGAAATTGCACATGATTTTGCTGGCATTATGATGATGCCACGAACGCGGGGTATTAAATACCTCATTTTCATACATCTAATTGTGATGCTGCATCACAAATTATGGAGATTTACTAATGTCTGAACGACGCTCTACTAAAGCAATCCTTCTCGTTGCGCTCATGCTTGTCTCTGTTGCAGGCCAGGTTGCAGCAAATGAATCAGACGAATCGCCCTCTGAGGTTGAGGCGGATTTGGGCGTAGTGTATGGTGACTTGTCATTATTCGATACGACTCAAGGTTCAGAATATCTCTTGATTGAAGAAGATGTTCCTGTCGTGTCCGCTACGTCGTTCATTAAACAAGCCTGGATTGAAGAAGGACGCCCCGGAGTTGAAGATATCGAATACCGCCCTTCAATGGCTCGAGCAACATGTACTCAGCACGTTGTAGGAGATACCCTAACAGTCCCAATTTCAGGAGGTTCTACCAATGTTTATGTCGCCAAGACTACGAGCAGTGTAGCCTTTTTAGTGCAATCGGGAAGGACCTTATCTTCCACCGTTTTGCAAAATCTGGCATCAACATGGGATCAAACCATTTATCCAACCATGACGACATATTTCGGTAAAGACTACGGGGACGGTAGAGGGCTCGCACCTCCAGACAACGACAATAACTGTCAAGTGGAAATTGTCGTTTACGACATCGATGGTGCATACAACATTGGAGGATACTTTTCTCCTGGAACAGCTCCAACTCGAGATGTCGTCTACGTTGATTTTGCCGATATTACTCTCAACTGGGGGAAGTCCATCATCGCACACGAACTTCAACATCTTCTCCATAATGCTCAAGATCCATACGAAAACTTGTGGATTGATGAAGGAAATGCCGACGTAGCGATTTATCTCTGCTTTGGAGCCGATAGTACTCTCGCAGGCCATCTTAACGGATGGACTCAATCCTCTGATCTGAGTGTACGTTGGTGGAACCAAAGGAATGCTGATTACGGTGCAGGATTCATGTTTACTATGTATTTAGCCGATCATCTTGGTGGAGGGCCTGCAATACGACAACTTGTCCAAGATTCAGCCACAGGCGGTTTAGGGGTTCAAAATTTGGCCCTTTCACCAGTTTCTGGCCAGACAGGGAAAATCGGTAGGACAATGGGTGAAATATTCGCTAACTTTTCAATTGCAGCCACGATTGACTCCGATCAAGGTATCTATGGATATTCTAATCTCGTCCTCAATCCTACGTGCGGTGGCAGTACCTTCTGCCGGATTCAATCTGCAGATACAAACTCGAACTGGGCTACTCCTTGGAGTTCCACAGGCCATACGATGGAAGGCTGGGGAATACGTTCGTTCAAGTTCACTCCTGGTTCATCCTCGCCTGCTCCTCTGACACTCAGAGTAACATCTGACGTATCGAACTTCGATGGCGTCTTGGTATACAAATCAACAGCAGATGGGCTCTGGTCTGTCCAAGACCTCGATTTCACAAATAACGTCGCTACAGGGCTAATCCAAGGGTTTGGTAATCTCACCGATGAAGTTCACGCTATTGTATGGTACGCAAGTACCATTGGAGATTGTGATTACACTTCTTGTGGCCCTTCGTATCCTCAAGGAACAATCGACATTGAGGCTGCTCGAATCACATCGCCAGCTACCATGATTCTCAATGGTACCACTCTAAGCGATCGTGACGGAGACGGCACAGCAGATACAGTCCAAGCCAATTACTCCATTTTGTCAAATGCTTTCTTTGAAGATCTTGATGTTGAAATAAAAGTACGAGATAGTAATGGTACGATTGTCGATTCAACCTCCACTCGAGTTCAAGCAGGCGGTGGAGTCTATGTTCCAGAGGATTCGTACTTTACCGCTCGTAAGGCTGACCTTTACACGTTTGAATTCACAATGAGGGACATGTTGGGAGCAGTTCTCGACACTGAAGTAACGTCGCCGCAAGCACTTGCTAACATGGCTCCAATCGCTAACGGTTCAATATCTACAAACATCAGTCAAACATATGAGAAAATTCAGTTCACAGGTGACGGATTTGATGCATGGGGTCTATCTCTTGACAACAATACCTTGCCATACTTTGACGCACCAGTTGCTTATGCATGGGACTTTGGAGACAACATTACCTCAGGATTGCGTTCCCCTCTTCGATACTTCTCTCAAGTGGGTGAGTACAATACAACTCTACAAGTCATGGATATCGGTGGTTCTTGGTCAGAAATTGACGTGAATTCTGTTAACATAACCGACAACAGTGAACCTGTTCCGATCATTACCGTGAACAATAACGTCATTGACACGAAACTTGAAATTTTAACAAATCAAAGGATTGTGTTTTCTGCATACCAAACTAGCGATAACGTTCCCCTGGAATTCCTCCAATTCGATTGGGATTGGGGAGATGGGACCTCAGTTAACAGCGGGCAAGGCCTCTACACTTCGAACCACGAATGGGGCGATGTAGTTGGGCAAAATGAAACATTTATTCTCTCCTTAACAGTTTCAGATGGAGTTAACGTAGGGCAAAAAACTATTCAAATCGTCGTTAACAATCGATTGCCATATCAAATATTCTCGGATGTGTTGACCACGTACACTTACACGCCGTTGCCAATGCCTGATGTCTTTACTGACGACGATGGCGAGAATTATACATTGGAATGGGACTTCGAAGGTGGAGTCAACCTCGATGGGGTTGAAGTGGATCGTTCCGATGACTTCTCGACGACTAATGCAGCATCAATTTACCCAGCCCCGGCTTGGAATTTACCAGGGATGAAAAACATCACCGTAATAATCACAGACGAAGATGGAGGCACTTCTTCTGCACTATTGCAAGTAAATGTTGTGAATCAATTGCCTGTTGCAAAGTATATTGTCAAAGAATCTGGGGCGACAGGATCTCCTCAAGTTGAGTTCCTCACTGAAAATGCCAAGGTCAATGTCCCTTACACCTTTGACGGACGAACGAGTTTCGACGTGGATGGTACAACTGGCACTTACAACGACTTGTCGTTCAATTGGTCTTTCCCAGATGGGACATTCAGTAACAAAACCCTCCCTGCATTTTCTTTCACAGAGCCTGGTGAACGCATTGTTACGCTCGTTGTAACCGATGAAAATGGTGAAGAAAGTGCTCCTAGAGTAATCATTGTACTCGTCGCAAATCCTCTTCCAATTATTGAACTACAGATTCTCGATGCTTGGGTTAATGGGAGTATTTTGATGGATTCAGATGTGTTCCCTGAAAATGGCCTCCCTGACCAATGGTCAAGAACATTCGATGAGAATGGAATCAATATCGCTATCCCTGGTGCTTTACTCTACTTTGACTCGAGCGGGACCAGAGATGGAGATCAGAAGTTCGAAGGCAAGTATGTGCCTCTCGAACAAGAATCTCCTGATTGGAACGGTCTGTTGGAATACACTTGGGACTTCGGGGATGCTACCCCTATTGTCCATGACCCAATGCCATGGCATTCCTATGAGATTGCTGGGCTTTACACCGTGAAATTAACCGTGAGAGATGCGTTTGGAACCGGGGATGTGACTCGGGCTGAGTTCCAAATCCACGTCGATTCAGCTCCTTTTATTGGTGGAATCGATGTTCCTGATGAAATTTATGAGGATTATTCTACCGCAGTTATCGTCAATGTGACTGACTCCGAATCGCTTGCCGACCTCGTCTTCTATAGAGACTTAGATGTTCTCGATGGTTCCAACTCAGATCGTGATGAAACCATCAGTAATGATTTGATTATCGAATGGGAAGAAGACCTTTCCTTTGACAAGAACGAAGACGGCAATCCCGAAAATGATTGGTATGTCTCAACCAACACGTTGGCAACACTTACAACGATGAGATGGGATGCTCCGGGAGATGTCACCATCAAGGTGCGAGTTTGTGATGGAATGGGAATCTGCGTTGAAGCAGAACAGGACTTCACAGTCCTTCCTGAACAAGATGCTGATCCATCCTTATCCGACTTCAGTTGGGATGAATGGAAATCCTGGATGACTGAAGCAGGCGGTGATGCTTTGGGATTCATTGCCCTGATTATCGCTGCACTCATCCTCGGTTGGCTTGTTATGCGACAGCCAAACGAACTTGAAGAAGAAGCAAAACAAAGTGCGGAAACGTATGAAGTTGAACATGCAGATGATGGTGGATTGCTCGGAATGGATCATCACACACCTCCTCCTGCTCCGAAGATATTATCGAAGCAAGAACGAAAGAGCGATGAAAGTGGGTATATTCGACCATTACGTAGACGTGAATAATCGAATACCTCATGAACCGACACGATGACCAGTAAACAGGGGAATAACAATGCATCAGCGAAAAGCAGCATTCTTGTTGGTTATTTTCTTCGCACCGTTCTTTAGTCATGCGCATGGGGTCGAACCAATTGGCTCTGCTTCAGCGGCAATCGACGATTGTGGTGGTGATTTGTCCCCAATTGCTTGGAATGAAACAATTTCTCGCCATGCAGAAGTTCCATATTATAATTCATGGGATTGGTGGGATGATTTTGGTGACGGTGAAGATGAAGGCAAGCGTGGTGGCAAAGGACGCTCTGCTGCTCAAGACTCGCCGGATTCAGATGACGATGCCTCAGGCGCTCCTGAAGAGCCATATATGTACATGAATTATCATTCTGAGGTTGCTCTCGATAAATTTGAATCAAACATTGCTACGACAATTAAGGTAGGCAACGACAGCATTGGAGCGATCAGAGTTAATCTCTCAAGCACTCATAGGACTACAATTTGTGTCGAAATACAAGGGTTGGTTGGTGACCAACTTGTTCCTGCCGAAGCCGACGTGTATCTCATGACCACGAATAACTACGAATCATATACGGGTTCGTATCAAAGAATGCACAGTTCGGATGCGGATCGCTGGTTTAGACAAGAGAGTTCAAGTTCGGAAGAATTCGTCGCAGAATCTTCTCCAGAATGGGCTGCCTTCGAATGGACTGGATGGAAATCATATCGTGATGTCCATGCCTACGAATCGACGGATTCTGTTGTGATGAGTGTCGCATTAGATGGCCCTGAAGTGTACAGTTCTCTCTTCTCTGGGACGGTCTATGAGGAATTCTTCATCGTAATCGACACTTGGGATAACTCTCGAAGGGGAGATGCTCCAGTTCAAGACAAAGTTGTCGTAGCTGACATCTCGATTTCAACAGTAGAGCGTTCAATTATCCTGCCAAACTGGACAGTCTCCTTGGCTTTCTTGGTTTTCTTTATGGCCATAATACTGGCACCTCTTCTTGTAAACAAGCGGTATATGGGTGCTGGACTTGAGCCAAATCTTTCTGAAGAGCAACAACTGATGCCTTCTTTACAACAGAATGTCTGAGTTAATCAGTATTCGAGTAGCGTCCATGCATCTCGAAGGTCTCGTACATTGATGAGTCCCTTATCGCTAATGCGATGTTCGATAGAGAGTGTTGCATAGACCATGGAAACGCCCAACACAGGTGCGTGGATTCGTGCCCAATCGCCGCCACTGTTGACTGCCATGAGGCTGTATTCGTGCCCTTCTCCCTTCAGGTCGATCGCAGCATCTACGATTTGTAATGCATCAAGATGGGAGTGTGCAGTTGAGCAGAACTTGACCATGTCCGCACCTTCGCTCTTTTCACGAACATAGGCAGCGATATCTTCTGAATTAGGGGTTCCGTTGATGTCGTGGGATGAATGAATCACTTTGCATCCTGCTTTCTTTGCACTTTCATTTAATGCATTGAATTCGGTTTCGTCAATGGAGGTTTCAAGGTCGATCCAACTGACCTTTGATGCAATTGCTTGCTTGAGGACTTCGACACGCTCTTCCTCTGTACCAGGGAAGTATCCGCCTTCTCGAGGAGGGCGGTTTGTGAAGATAACAGGTATTCCAATTGATTCCTTGAGCTTCTGAATCGATGCTTCAGCATCAATTGTTGAGGCATCGTTAATTGGCCATTCTGATTCTGGCGCCATTACTGATTTGGTCTCGCCATCTTCTTGTTCAACGACCACAGGGTCGGGCTTGGAGAGGTAGAGTCTGTCGAAACGAATCTCGACCATGTCTGCGCCTGCAGTAGAGGCTCGAGCGGCTTCGTCGACCATTGCTTTAACAGTCGTAGAGTCGAGCGCAACGCAAATTGTAGGTTCAGGCATATTGCACTCGACTGGGGACCTGTTCTTAACGCTCACGGCTGTAGACGTTCTCTAGAATCGTAACAATTGTAGGAAATTGGGTGTTATTTTTACCTGGTTGAAACATCACACAGGAGGCTCCTAAGGGGGTATGTTTACATACCTCCGTCGACCATGTTTAATAGTTAGAAGAATGGTAAATCTGCCGCTGGCTTAAACGCCGGACAGAACCATAATTTTAGGCAACAAAAAGAGATGAATATTATGTCAGAAAGTTATGGTGCAGACAGCATCCAAGTACTCGAAGGATTGGAAGCGGTTCGTAAAAGGCCAGGGATGTATCTCGGAGATCCGCACGACGGATCTGCTCTACATCATTGCATTTGGGAAGTTGTCGACAACTCTGTAGACGAACACCTAGCAGGCCATACGAAATCGATAGATATCACGCTGAATGCCGACAACTCGCTTTCCGTTCGTGATTACGGCCGA
>JABIYX010000016.1 GCA_018666575.1 Methanobacteriota archaeon
CCGTCTTTCATGCAAGATAATACGATTTTGACATCCATGTCAAAGCCCTTCAGAGCCACTTCAGTTTGAATTGCATGTTCAAATGCAGATTCTAAATCTTCAGGGGTATCGAGAACCCTACCGTCGTCGACATAAGTTAGGTTGACGATTAATGTGCCATCTACAGTTTTCGCTTCTGGTGTTTCAACAGCAACACCTCGCTTTCGAGCGACTCGACGGGAGGCAACTTCGCACATACGCCTCAACAATGCTTCATTTGGTGCATCTGTTGAACTTTGGCCCATTGTTCCTGCAATAACTTCGGCAGCAGGAGTGATTCCTTGAGCATCTTTGAGATGAGATGGTAGGTCAGCGCCAAGGTTTGCAAGAACATTCGTTGCACTTGATTGATTCATATTCAGCCATTGGCTTCTTCGTTCGTTTTTCACAGCACGTTCGGTTTCAGCCAACCGATTCACCATGGCATCAGTAGGAGATGCTGCGGGGTTGTTGGATACAGTAGTGCCACCTAATTGTGGTTCTACATTTGAAGTTGGAAGTGCCCCACTGCCAAGTGTTGGGCCTTTCGGTTGAGTGGGAAGATCACTTCTTTGTTGAATCTGAGGCATTTGACTAGGTTGGTTTTGCCCAAATGGTTGGGCTTGTGGGAATTGATTACTCATTTGATTAGGGAATTGAGATGGCTGCTGAGGTGGTATTTGACCACCAGGCGGGAGATTTGATTGTTGATGAATCCCCGATGCGATTTGCTGAAGGACATCTGCTGGAATTCCTTGAGGCATTCCTTGTTGCTGAGCATCTCTTTGTTGGCGAACTGCCTCGCCTGAGACAACTCCGAAACCCCGTCCGCCGGTAACTTCTCCTCCGCCAAGACTCGTGGACCCAACGGCTGAGAAACTGCCTGCTCTGGACATTTCTTGACGAGACCCACATTCAGGACAGAATATACTGTCATCTGGAATCATTGCAGCGCAAGAACCACAGTCCATCTCCTCACCTATACGGACGTACCGCCCCTTCAATCTAAAGTCTTCTGTATTATGACCACGAAAATCAGTAAGTGGGAACACGAATCTTCATGCGGAAGAGTAGGTTGGCTTGGACAGGAGAGGAGCCGGTGGCAGTACTCATCAATGCTAAAATCGATAAACTTCTCGAAACGACATCGCGCTCGTTTTACCCGACATTGAAATATCTTCCAAAAAAGATACGCGGGCAGATTGGTTTGCTCTATCTCTTGGCTAGACTTGCAGACACAATTGCAGACTCTAAGCACGGAGAAACGGATGTATTGCTCGATCTTCTGAAAAAATACAATGATGTGGCACAAGGGCGTTCAAGAAAGTTACCTGATTTCAATGACCTTGCAGAAATTCAAACGAATCCTCATGAAGCAGAGCTTCTCATGAACGCAGAGGATGTAATCGAAGGGTTAAGTGAATACGAAGAAGGGGATCGGCAACGAATTCTGGAATGCTTGGAGATAATCGTAGGCGGACAAGTACTCGATCTCCAGCGCTTTGGACCTGCCAAGGAGGGTGGTAACATCTCATCACTAAAAACAAACGAAGAACTTGATGACTATGCATACAGAGTTGCAGGTTGTGTTGGTACCTTTTGGAGCAAAATGTCTCTCGCTCATCTGATGACGTTGTCCCCTGAAAAGGAGAAGGTATTTCTCGAAAAGGGAATTCAATTCGGTAAGGCACTTCAAATGATAAACATCCTTCGAGATATTCCGGAGGATTTGCGATTTGGAAGATGTTACATTCCTAGTGAAGCACTCGCAGAACATGGATTGGAGCCAGAGGATATCTTAGGAGACTCAAATCTTGAGGTATTTCGTCCTCTTTACGATTCATATCTCGATCTTACAAATGTCCATCTTGAAGCTGCAACAGATTACATTCGGATGCTCCCAGATAAGCAATTCCGACTAAAAGCATCCTGTATGTTACCTGTCTTGATAGGGCAGCGTACTGTGACTCTTCTAAGGACAGGGAATATTCTTGATTCTAATGAAAGAATCAAGGTCACTCGGGATGAAATAAAATCCTATGCAAGGAAGTTATTACGTGCCCTGATCATCCCAGGTGGGGTGCGTAGGTTACTCGAAAAGAACAAAGACAAGTGATTGTGAAGAGTTCAATGTCTCCCTTGTAAGTAATTATCTACTTCTTTAATTCAACCTCTTCTAGGTCGAACTTTGGAGAGGAGGGCTCATAAGGAAGCAGTGCGAGGGAGTACTGGTTAGGATGCTGGAACGTCGCAAACCTTTGGACCTTCTCTTCCCTTTGAAAGGGGGCGCAGAGAGTTCTGTTACAGCGAAAAAGAATCCCACTCCACTCGACCGCCTCAGGGCCGGTGTAATGCTGGCTAGGGACGCTGTTAAGGCAGTAAGCATGACTGCAATGGAGGCTCTC
>JABIYX010000113.1 GCA_018666575.1 Methanobacteriota archaeon
CTTCAATGGAGGCGAAACCGGGAGAAGGGATCGCACTGTTGTCTGTGCTGTTCGGTGCCCATGCGATTGACATTGGGTCATCCAGAAGATCCATGCCGACTTGTGAATCGTCCCATGTCATGTTTGTTTGATTCCAAGTGTGCAATTGCCACCACCAACTCCAATCTGCAGGAGCAGAGACGCTATCGATGCTGTTGAGGAAATGTCCGAAACTACTGTCGGAAATATCCACATCGATTCCAGCTCCATCGAATGCACCTTGAGTGAGATGGTATCCTGTAAAGTTCGGGATGCTTGTTGAGGCAGTCGTATTGTCAGGGAAGATGATTTGGACCGATGGGTCATCTCCCGTAGGGGCTTCCATGAGCGATGCATTGGCTTGAGATGAGAACCAAGCGATATGCTGTTCTTCAAGGGCATTCACTGAATCAATACCGACTGGGGAATCTTCCCAATCTTCACTTGTCTCATTGAAGAGTTTCAAGCTCCACCACCAACTCCAATCTTCAGGAGCATCGTATCCGTTGATTTCGTTGACCATTGTTCCAAATTGGGAATCTGATGTATTGAGCGACCATCCAGCCTCATCTGCTGCGAGTGTTGTTAACGTCATTCCAGTTGGTAGAAACATCAACTCGAGACTGGTTCCGTTTTCGTTGGTGTACATGACGCTGGAGTTGTGTATTTGGCCATCCATATCGCTCATGTTGTCGTCATGAGGGTCGGTAACGACCTCTTGAACTGCCATTCCAAATCGAGACCAAACATCAGCAAGTTCCGTACTGTTGCCTGTAAGATGTGGCCATTCAACACCATGGAGGCCCATGTAATCAGTCAGGACGTCGGGGGTATCATGACGTGGGTCGAGGGTAATTGAAACAAAACCGACTTCATCAGCGATTTCAGCAGGTACTTGTTGTTGTACCATCTTCAAATTCTGGGTAATGATTGGACATACATCAGTACAACGAGTAAAGAAGAAAGAAACGACAACGATGTCCTCTGTCATATCAGAGAACTTCATCTCGGAATTATTCTGATCTGTTAAGGTAAAATTGCCTACGCTTGGAGTTGTTAATTGGAATCCATTGTACGCAGAGGCAGGTACGCTTACGAGTGTAACAGATAACAGCAGGGCTACGAGTGAGAAAGCAATTCGTCGCATGTGATCGTCTCAACGTTCTGTTGCGTATTGTTCGCCCCAATCTGGAGTGCACCAGCCAGGAAGGCCATTTACGCCTTCAGGATTGGATAGACCAATTCCCCAAAGCATCAACAGAACGAATAGGGTTGGGAACAATGCGACTCGAAGGTAGATTTTCGGGTCATCCCAAAGGTGCATGAAGAAAGCGCCGATACCGAATCCTTTGATGATTCCAACAACGATGAGAATTCCCCAAACAACGTACACTGAGACTCGAGTGTTGGTTCCAGGATACTTTTCGAAGAAAACTGCGCCTACTTCAAACAGCGTAAAGAACATCAAAATGATGAAGTTCCAAAAGTAAATGTCTTTGCCCATAATTAATTTGTGTTCGCCCATATTTTCACCTCAGTATAGATAGAATGCTGGGAAGATAACAACCCAAGCCAGATCGACAAAGTGCCAGTAGAGACCGAAGTACTCGATTCCCTGTGCATTGTCCTCGTCCCATTCGACGGTATCGGCCTTGAAGATCATGTAGAGCATGATCAATAGCCCCGCAAAGACGTGGACTCCGTGTGCACCAGTGGATATGTAGAAGATTGAACCTTCTTGACTTCCGACAGTGAATCCTTCAGCAATAAGATGGCTCCACTCAACCAATTTCAGTACAATGAACATTGTACCAAGGGCGAGTGTGATGATCAGATAATTGCGGATTGCACTCTTTTTGTCAGGCATGAGTTTGCCCATGAAACCGGTCGGTACCTTGTAATCGTGAGATTTAGCAACCTTAAGCGCCAAGACGATGGTGTAAGAGGAGATAATCAACGCAAAGGTGTTGATAGCTCCTGGAAGTAATGTCCAGAAGTCACCCGTTCCTGCTGCACCGCCAGGACGGAGATAATCAGAGGCAGTCATTGCTAATGTCTCGCCGTCTTCAAGAGTACAGGTTCCTTCATCGAAGGCCCACTTTGTACACCACTCGGTTCTCATACGTAGGTATGAGGAGAAGAATGTAGCGAAAACCATGACTTCAGACATCAAGAAGACCCAGATACCAGCTTTGCGGATGTGTTGTCCAGCGAATGGGTCAGAGGTTGCAATTTGCTCACCATATCCCTTGAATGGGAGGTCTTCTCTCCACCAGTTTGCAATACCGATGGTAATGATTGTCAATCCAATCATTCCAACAGAGAGGTCTGAAATGGCATCAGAACCACTTCCGAGCATAAGGGAATGAAGTCCATCTGCAAAGTCAGGGAATCCAATTAGGAACAACATACAACCGAATGCAAAGATGATTGGAGATGCTGAACCGTGGTGTTCTTCGTGACCATGATGATCATCGTGGTGTTCATCATCAGGTTGTGCTGAATTGAGCACACCACTGATGACAAGGAATGCAGTGAAGATAATCGAAACAAAGAGCATTGTCAATCCTGCGACACGGTACGTGAGATAGGAAAGATGGGCATCGATTTCATGATGATGCGCTGCTTCTTTAGCGATGTAAAGTTCAGCAGATGTATCATCGCTTTCAATGGTTCCAGCAGCAACAGCATCTTTCCAGTCCTTTTCAGCGTCATGGAAATGATCTGCTTCTTCGTCCCAAGTTGTCTCTTTCATACCTGCTACAACAACGCCGAGTCCGACGTATGATGCAACACCAAGACCGAGAATAATACCTGCCATAAGCAGTGCTCTCATCCAGACAGCGTTCTTCACATCACTGTGTCCACCGCCACTCATGAGCTCACCTCTGTTGTGTCAGTTTTTCCTTTCTTCTTACCCTTCCACAATTTATCCTTGATCGAATCTTCAGCATCGTTGTGATGGCCATAGATTTCGTTCATGTCACGTTGTGTTGGAATAACGTGGAAGGAAGGAGTTGGTGGTGGTGAAGTGGTCGACCATTCGAGAGACCATCCGCCCCACGGATCTTTTCCAACCTTCTCGCCATTACGGCCAGAGTAGATGATGTTCCATACGAGGAGGAGTTGGCTCAATCCAAAGATGAACGCAAAGATGGAAATTGCCATATTGTACTCAGCAAAGCCACTTTCTACGGTGTAGGAGTGTGTTCGTCGAGGCATTCCTTGGATACCCAAAGCGTGCATTGGCCAGAACGCAGCGTTGTACGATGCGAATCCAATCAAGAAGTGCCAAAGGCCGAGAGTCTCGTTGAGTTTACGTCCTGTTGCCTTCGGGTACCAGTAGTAGATACCAGAGAACAGAGCAAAGACAGTACCGCCGATGAACACGTAGTGGAAGTGAGCAACGACGAAGTAAGAATCGTGGAAGTGTGTGTCAAGACCTGCAACAGGGAAGAACATTCCAGAAATACCGCCGAGTGTGAAGGTAATAAGGAATCCAAGAGACCAGAGCGTATGCGTCTTCATGACAAGGGAGCCGCCCCAGAGCGTCATCAACCAGTTGAAGATTTTCGCTCCAGTTGGAATCGCTACAGCCATGGTTGTAATCATGAATGCAGCTCTCCAGAACGGGTCCATACCCGATGTGAGCATGTGGTGTCCCCAAACAATGAATCCAACAACACCGATTCCCGCCATAGCGAAAACCATTGATTTGTATCCGAAGATGGAACGTCGAGCACTTGTTGCGAGAACTTCCGAAACGATACCGAACGCTGGAATAATCACCACGTAAACCTCAGGATGCCCGAAGAACCAGAACAGGTGCTGGAACAACAGCGGATCTCCTCCGCTTGTGAAGAACGTCGAACCTATCGTATGGTCGAAGACGAGGAAAGCAACACCGATAATCAATGCAGGTAGGGACATAAAGAGCATGAATACGCTCACGAATGCAGACCATGTGAACAGAGGCATCTTCATCCAAGTGATTCCTGGAGCACGCATAGTAAACACAGTGGTGATGAAATTGACACCACCAAGCGTTGAAGATGCACCAAGCATCATCATTCCAGCAAGGAAGGCAGTTGCACCGGCATTAGCACCGTAATCACCAGCATCGCTCAAAGAGGAATATGGGGGATACATGACCCATGTAATGTCTGCACCTTCTCCAGACCAGATCCCTGAGAAGATCAGTGGTGTTGAGAAGACCAAGAGCCACAATCCCATTGCGTTAATTCGAGGGAACGCCAAGTCCTTTGCACCAATTTGCAGAGGGAGGACATAGTTTAGGAAACCAGCAATCATTGGCATAGCGCCAAGGAAAATCATGGTTGTTCCGTGGAGTGTAAAGAACGAGTTGTACTCCTGTTGTGTCAAGAAATCATTCTCAGGTAGGGCTAGTTGGATACGGAAGAGAAGTGCCAAGACACCACCGACAAGGAAGAAGAAGAATCCAAACAGGAAGTAGAGAATACCGACTTCTTTGTGGTCAGTTGTGGTCAACCAAGGCTTGAGATAGCCCCAGAAGTTACCAATTGTGAATGTTTGAGGGTTGCGTTGATAGAAGACCCACATTGTACCGAGGAGAATAACTGAGATTGCCAGTCCAATAGCGGTCAAGAGAATGACCAATGGTGGTGCTGTAGGAGCTTTCGCTTCTGCATTCAAACCAGGGACTGTAACGCTCTTGATGCTCCAGTAATCATTTCCAGCGCCATCTCCAGCGCCAGTTGCACCGCCGCTTACCGCACCGCCGCTTACTGCGTTACCAATGATTGTGATTTCAGTGGTATCTGTATCGCTACCTGGGGCTGTGTATTCAAATTCCCATGAGCGGAATTTGTTTCCGTCATCGGTGTGTGTTAGTCCGCCATCCATGGTCTGGCTGTAGGATTCATCAACAGTTGTGACGCTTCCGCCACCTTCGACAAGGATACGGAATCCGGCTTGAACGCCGCTCCATCCTTGTGCAGGATCGCCGTTTCCATACAGCGTCATCTCATCGTTGACAAGAGTGATTGTGAAGAGGTAGGTTTCGCTTGCGTTGAAGACCTCAGGAAGCCCTTCAACGAGGATTACTGTTGAACCATCATTGCCGCCAGCGTGACATGTACATCCAGCGTTTGCTCCAGACCCAATACCTCCAGGCATGGCACTAAATTGTGGGATGAGCATCAGTGATGCAATGACGAGTCCGAGAAGTGCAATGGTGCGTCGCTGCATCACATTTCACCTCCATTGTAGTTGTCTGCGGAACTTGAGTCGCTCTTTTTAACTCCAGAATCTACATCGGCACAGGACTTTCCTTCAGGAGCCACGACCATGACTTCTCCAGTCATGACGGAGTGCTGTAGCCCACAGTATTCTGCACAGCGGATAGGGAATGTTCCAGCATCATCTGGCATGAAACCAAGCGTAGTTCCA
>JABIYX010000175.1 GCA_018666575.1 Methanobacteriota archaeon
AAGGCAAATAAGCGCTTTGATTACGAATTCATGGGCGTTCAACCAATTGGATTTCCTGATGATATGGAAGAGCCCAAGTCTTTTTCGTTTGAATGGATATCTAATCCAGTAAATCTTGCTGATGAAGAGCGAATGGCAACTTATGTCGTTCGAAGAGGAGAATTTGGCTGGGTTCATGATGACCGTGTGGATGAAATCGCAGAGTTCGGAAAGTCGACATCAATCGCAGTTGAACAGGCACTCTCTTTGAGATCTGCTTTGCTTCAACAAAAAACAGTCTATGGACACCATAGCATGAAGCGTAAGGGGCCACAAATGCTTCGAGACTACAAACAAGGAACAAGTATTGTCGAACTAACAGAGAAGTACGACTTCCCTCCAATGAACATATTCCGAACAATTCTCGGAGAAATGGGATGGTCGAAAACCAAGATCAAGGAATCCTTCAAAGCGCCTTCACGCTTTTCTGAGCGAGAACGTTCTGAATTTGAAACTGCAGAAGAGGCAGACCGCGTATCAAACGTTGATCAAAGCGAAACGCATCTTCGAGCAGATCTCTTCGAAAACATCCTAGCGGATTGGTTTGAAGAACAAGGTGTCCGATTACGACGACAGCCCGAATTGGTCAAGGAACAATCTGTTGACCATGGACGACCAAAGGTCACTCCTGATATTCTCTTCCTCGATCACGTCACCATCAACGGAGAACCTGTTGCTTGGATTGATGCCAAGCATTTCTATGGTGCTGATGTTGAATTCCAACGAAAGAAGATGAAGAAACAAATGATGCGATACATCGACGAATGGGGGAGCGGAGCAATTGTATTCCGTCACAGTTTCTCAGAAAACCTCTTCCTGCCCGGTGTAGTAATGCTTGATGCAAGTCCATTGGACTTATCGCAACTCGATGCTCATTCTTGATTCATGTGGAATTAAACACATCGTCGGCGATACCTCTTTTACTCAAATCGTTATAATCAAATTGATTCAGATGGTAAAAAACATTTGAAAAGACACGAAACGATTAGAGTTTGAGATGATAACATGGAAGATAGTACCTTTTGGGAGACTGTAACTCCTGTTATTGACCACAAAGAAACGGTTCATCCTTCTGGGGGTGAACGGCTGTTTGGTTTGTTTTTTTTCCTTCCGGCAAGTATTGCATCAACAATCGGAATTCTCTTTTTTATCTTTAATCCCGAGAATAATCTGAAGGAACAAGTTGGATTATGCTTCATCAGCCCTTGCTTCGCTCTCATGCCGCTTTCATTGATGAGTCTATTTTCTCGATTGATGTGTTCTGAGACCATATCTATCAGCAGTGAGAAAGGCACCATCGAAAAAGCCACCACATTCTGGGGAAAGGAAAGGCACCAGGAAACGGAACTCATCAATGAAGTCGAACTAGTGAACGTTTCCGAATCACGCGATGAGGGATCATCTCACTCAATCTCAATTAAGGGAAATAATGCACAAGGCGAGAAATGGAGTCTTGACATCACACGATTTCACCGCCCACTGTATTTGAGCGGCAAGGGTTCCATGGATCGATTTCGTATTTCGATGATCAAAACAGGTGAACGTTATGGAGAAATGTTGGGCGTAGAAGTGAAGAATAATATCACTCTTGGGCATGTCTCCCGGAACTTACGCAGAGAATTTGATTTAGATTGAAAACAATCATTATGAAAACTGGACGTAATCCTCTTCTCAATTCAATCTCGATAATGCAAGTGATGTTTGCTCGATTCCAAAGCCATGTTTTTGAAGTTCGGAAGCAAGCACACTGAGTGTTTCTTCTGTCAACGGCTGGTTCAATTGAGTAGGTAAAAGGACACAAGATGTTCCAAGCATGCAGAGACGAATGCGAATGCTTGCTTGGAGTTGATGGGACAGAACCACAGAACGTACGGATTCGAGTAGATCTCGGCGTGTTGGTTCTTCCAGCATCTTTGAGGCAGTTGCAAAGGTTTGAGATTCTTGCAACAATTTGGGCCAAACAGTTTCGTCCCATTTCATCTCTGATAATGTGTTGACAGCTTCATCTCCAGCCTTTGTAATCGTCTTTTTCCAATCAGGATGATCGATGTATTCTGAAGTATGTTTCGAGCCTTCTGGTTTCCAAACGAGAAGAACTGGGGTTTGAACCCCAAAGCTTCGAGCGTCACCTGGGCTTGGTGGAGAACCGGGTAGTGTTCGTAATTCCACGCCACCAACATAGAGGCCGAGAACATCGCCAAGTCCACCGCGATACCGCCGCTCAATGTGGTGAGAAATACGGAAGTATTGTTCAATCGAACCTTGGTTGGTCATTTCAAAACATGCAAGTGCAGTTGCGCAGAGGCCTGCTGCTGACATACCAAACCCTTGACTTACTGGAAGTTCGAGTTCAATGGTTAACATATAATGCGTATCTGTTGGTAAGAGCCGAGCATTTCGTAATTCATCAATCAGATCAACATACATCTGTGTTTGACCATCAAAAGATTCTCCACGAGACGATATATTCACTTCAGTACGGCCTTTTCCTTTGATTTCGAGAACATCACGCTGCCAACCAGCCATTTCTTGTCCTTGTTCTTCTGGTTCAGCCTGTCCATTTGGTTCAATGGTCGCAACAACTCCTTTCTCAAGGCACATTCCTGCGCCTCGACTTCCTTGATTACGAGGTAAGATTGCATCATCATGTATTGAGAACAGTAAGGTGATGTGACCACCGACACGAACTGTTGCCATAACGTGTCCACCTCTTCAATAGGCATCAACATGGCGGAAAAAACCGCTGTTCGTGGGCTCAAGCGAAGGCTCGACCGAGGTCTTCGCTGATGTTCTGGAAACGACTCTTCAGTTCTTCAAGTGCAAGATTGAAGATGGTTGCTCCAGGCATTGAACCATCGGTTTGGAAGGAGAAGACGAAGCTTCCCTCAACTGGATTGAGAACGATTGCATCATCGAAATCACCATCGCGCCCAGTACCTGGTCCGACTTGGTGAAGTGCTTTCTCAAGGTCAAGAACTGTTGCAACATCTGTGCACTTCTTGCTCTTGAACAACTTAGCATCGATTGGACGACCATCAGTTGTTGAAAGATCGAGTCCGAACAAGACCTCT
>JABIYX010000176.1 GCA_018666575.1 Methanobacteriota archaeon
CTTCGATTTAGCACATCGTTTCTTTGAGGACTCATGGGAGCCAATTTGTGGAATAAAATATTCACAACTGATTTTAGAAAAGCAGATCGGTTTTCCAGTCGTCCATGTAGAATCCGACTTTATTGCACCACTACGATATGGAGATACCGTCAAGGCAACTATATGGATTCAAAAAATTGGAGAATCGTCCTGCACATGGCGCTACGAGTTTCGCAATCAAGAGGATGTCTTACTTTGGACATCAACTCAAGTTACTGTTTGTGTGGATATGGATTCTATGAAGCGTATTCCAATTCCAGACTTTCTTAGAAGTGGATTAGACGATTGTGATGAAGGTGTTCAGAATGGATGAGGCCCTTCCCGATATGTTTGCGATTCGCCCAGATAGGAAGGGTCCGAAAACAGTTGCAGTATTGCTTCTGTTGGGAGCACTATTTTTCGCAATTCTAGCATATACCGATCTTACAAATGCAAACTCAGAAGAATTGTCCCAAGCTCAGATTGAAACTCTAATTAACGTTCCAAATCAACAAGGTGAAAACCTTAGCGTAGAGCAATATCAAGATTTCCACAAGGAAATCAATGAATTGGATGGATATAAAATCCGAGGAACGGCGCTAGGGATAGGAAGCATTCTCATATTTATTGGTGGTATTCTCCTCTTCAGTATGAAATCAATTGGAGGGAAGATAGCCATTTCAGGTGCGAGTATTTCGTTCATAGGCGGGGTTTATGGTTGCACGATTATTTATGATGCTGCCAAAGAACACCTCCTCGAGTCAATGCTGGTACAAACACACGAAATCACTGGATATTTATGTGGAGTTTGCACGTTCCTATGTGGGGCGCTGGCACTTCTACCTCTGATAAACGCAAGAGCAAAACTCGCGTTCAATGAAGCTAATTCTGTCAAACTAATTCAAGATGAATCAGAATGATTGGATGGTTTTGGCCATTTCTTTTTCAAGGCCTTTTCCAGATCTTCATTCAGTATTGCATTCCACCAATCGCTTCCCTGCCAGATGGCGTATTTCCCCCGAATGCCACGTAAATCAGCACCCTTGAGTTTGCAATTCCTGAAATTTGAGAGATTACATCGAGCCTTTCGTAAATCGGCGCCTCTAAAATCGGCACCATCGAAAGCAGATTTCATTAAATCGGCCTCGACCAACGACGCTTTACGGAAATCACAGTCGGTAAAGTTCCCTTCTGTCAGATCGGCTTCATCAAGAATGGCTCTTCGAAATGAAGATCCTCTGTGCTTTCCCTTACGCAGCAGGACTTTAGCATGGTTTTGGAAAGAGTAGTCGAGAATTATATTCTCATCAGATTCGGGGTCGTCTCGCGGGTCTCCCGCGCCTCCGCCTGACATGACCATGATTCACTCACGAGGTTGATTGTTTATCGAGGTGCGCCCTACCAGCGTCTGTGAGAACAGCAAATCGGTTTTTGTCTCCATGTTCGTATGGAACTTCGAGTAAACCACGTTCTCTGAGTCTGTTTAGGTACAGTGATAGGTTACCTGGGGGGTCTATTCCGCCATCAGAAAAGAGTTGGTTGACGACACGAGGGGGACTGTCTTGTACGTTTTCAACGTCTCGCAGGTAATGAATCGCTGCGAGTACTTGGTCGGGTTTCTTCACCAATGCACAATTTTCTACGAGAGATCTGAATGCCGAGCCGCGTTCTGGCAAGCCAGCATCTCTTGCAGCATCGATGGCCGCTTCGATAGCAGCATCTCTTGCTTCTCTAACACGCTCAAGTACAATTGACCATGTATCATCGTGCCTCATTTGTATAAGTCGAGCGTCGACTTCTACAGTTGCTCCGCTTACGTCAATTTCTAAGTCGCCAGCGGTGACCATTATTTTCGCTTGTGCTACCATGGGTATCATTCTTAGGAATCCCCCCTCGTTCATAACCCTTGTATATTTGCCATGATAACAAAAAACCCCTTGATGTAACAAAATATCGCCTTCATACACTGTAATCAAAGCGTAATCGACTTGAAGTATAGGTAGTCTGCGTAGATTGCAGGTGATACCATGCACGAAGCCAAAACCCGTCGAAAATCGCTTTTCTTAGTTTCAATCTTATTGGCTTCACTTCTGTTTATCTCGCCTTCAACAGGTTCTCCAACAGAAGTTTCAACATTCGCTAACAATGCCTCCAGTCTGTCGATTACGTCCGATGGAAACAACACATCACTTGCACTGGAAATAGATTTAGAGAGAAATGTCACATACCAAGATGCATCATTTTTAGTTGACAGCTCCCATGCTTCAGCCACTCCAGGAAGTGTCTACATCAATAACAGCCAGGGGAATACGATTTGGAGTTATTCAGGGCTAGGCTATGGAGATTTATCCCATCAAAATAGTTTCCAAACGGGAAATACATCTGATCAGGTTCAACTCAACAACA
>JABIYX010000177.1 GCA_018666575.1 Methanobacteriota archaeon
ACGTTTCTGCCGACGTACTGTGTTCAATCACAACATGTCTTTTCGATGCTGTCTTGAGCACAGAAGCATGTCTTTGCAGGTCGAATATCAGCACGAGAACTGCGTTCATTGAACATAGCAGTGACTTCAGCGAGTTCTTCTGGTGCATCTCCACGAGCTTCGAGACAAAGTTTCAGACCGAGTAGGCCCCACATGTTGTCCTTCCACAATTCAATGTCTGCACGGTATACTGCTTCCGCTTCTTCAACCTCTCCTTGTTCGAAGAGCAGTGCTCCAAGAATGTGACGAACTGGTTGCATTTGACCCCACGGTTCATTGTATGCTAGGTTGAGGGAGAGGTCGACTCCACGACGGATGTGATCGAAAGCCTCTGAGAAATCTGCTTCTTCTCCACGTTCCTTTGCAAGGAATTGTCGACGGTATTCGATTTCTCCAGACAGGACAGCTTCATTGACCAAAAGGATACATGGACCATCACTTGGATCTTGATACATCAGATTGTTGTGCAAGACTCTTCCTGCAAGAGCAGGGTTCTTTAGTGCTTCATTGAAGAGAACTTGTTCAGCCTCTGCTTCAGCGACCATTCCCTTGGATGCGTATGCAACTCCACGAGCGTAGTGCTGTGTAGCAATGGTTGAAGGGAATACGTCTCTATCAGTGTACATTGGTTCGTTAATGATTTCATCCCACTTACCGAATCGAATCATGACGTGCCAAGGCATTGTGACATAGGATTCGAGGAAGATTGCGCCCATTGGAATAATCCCTGCGAGCATGAATTGTACTCCGGAGTCTTTGTCCCCTGCAGGCAGAGTTTCAACGGCTTTGCGAGCATATTTCATTGCAATCTCGTAGCGTCCTTCAAACATAGCGCACCATACGACAAAGTGATGATTGTGCATTCTGTAGAACTTGTAGAATTGGGATTCGTTTCCAGTCAATTCAACGTAACGATCGTCTGCTTCAACTGCAGCGATATTGCATTCCATTGCTTCCTTCCATTGTCCAACCCACGCATCGATGTGTGACGGCATGTGAACCAAGTGGCCAAAGCCCGGCATGAGTGTACGCAATACATCGGCAGCAGGAAGGGCACGCTCCGGATAAGGCGACAATTCGAGTGCGTGACAGTAGAGGTGGCAAAGAGCTGGGTGTACCTTTGCTTCTTCACTGCTCTCAAAGGCATCTTCGATTACTTTGATGAGAAGAAGAGTGTTGTCATCGATAGGAGTGATCTCCCCTGTGGTGGTGTTCTTTTCCCAAAGTTGCCAAGGGTTAAGATTCATCAATGCTTCAACGTAGATGGAAGCAACATCGAGATTACCTGCATACTTTTCGTAAATCGGCTTCATTGCAGTTGCAAAGGCAGCGTTTAGTTCAGGGGTGTTCCCCATGTTAAGCACAGTAGGGTCCATTTGATCACGGGCTTCCTTCGTATGTCGAAGAGACAGTGCATCGATAAGGTCGATTTCTAGTTCTGTACATCCATCCTTATTCGCAAGAGCGAGTTGAATTGAGTCATATCCTGATCCAAGGCCAGGCGCCCAGTTGTAACTTGAAGAAAGACAGTACGCTATGCCCCAGTATGCCATTGCACAAGTAGGGTCGAGTTCAGCACATTGTGTGAAACAAGCGATTGCTTGCTCATGATTGTAGTTAAGCATGTGGCCGTATGCTTCAACATACATCGCACGTGCTTCATCGTTAGCGCAGGTAATCGTTGTTGCAAAGAAAAAATTCGATGCGTCTCCAAAGTCATAATCAGTAGGTGCAAGTGACATGGTCAAACCTGAAATAGAAATAATATAAATCCAATACCTGTAATGAGCGAAAATAGCCAAAGAATGCGAATTCTTTAACATAGATTCCTGCAGTAGGCTAGGTATGAACCTCGATACAGCAGCAGCTTGGGCAGAAGTCCTTGGTCTCGTAACAATTCTTGGTGCCGCAATTTACTCATGGTATCAAATCAAAGAACTGAGACGTTCAAGAGACAGTGCAACTGCTATGAATCTAGCAGCAAATTTCCAAAGCGAGGATTTCGTTGTAGGCCTGACAGCGATTATGAATATGGATTTTGATGTCAGCAAGTTCGAACCAGGAAATTCAGAAGAAAATTTCAAGGCGTTCCGCACTCATTTCGGAGAAGATTGGCCAAAGGTGATGACCGTTTTGACCACATGGGAGAGTATAGGCGTTCTTATTCACCGTGGAGATATGGATTTCCATGCTTTCTATGACCTCTTTTCTGGAGTAATCATCCAGACTTATGAGACCTTTTCATTCTATTTTGAACCCATTCGAGCGCAAGAGGGTGACAAAAATATGGAATGGTTCATTTGGCTTGCAGATCGCATCATTGAATACGAGAATGAAGGGTCCGGAACGCCCCCTGCCCACATTGCTTTCAAAGGTTGGAAACCGCCTAAGCGCACGATTTGATTCATTTTGATCCGACCGTTTGATTCATGTGCCAGCATGGTCTCATAGAAACATGGCAGAGGCACCAAGACGTTGTGATTTGCTGGTCATCGGAGCAGGGCCAGGAGGAGGTTCGGCAGCTCTCCATGCCTCTCGGCTAGGGCTCTCAACAATCATCGTCGAGGCAGATCCGGAAGTAGGGACGCCAGTCCATTGCGGAGAATGTTTGTCCGAGTTAGCGGTGGAAAACCTCGGCCTCGAAATTCCAGACCATGTCAAAGCCCTCGATGTCAAAGGGATTCGTGTTATCTTCCCCGGTGGCGAAAGCAAACTGCTTACCGAACCAGGCTACGTACTTGAGAAACATTTGTTCGAACAATGGTTGGTCGGAGAAGCCGTCGATTTAGGAGCGGAACTGCAGCTTAATCATAGAGTTACAAAGATGGAACGAATTTTCAATAGCGAAAATCAATTTTCTAATTGGAAAATTGAAGGGAAAGGAAATGAATTTCCAATTGAATGTTCTGCAATAATTGACGCCTCAGGTGTCTCAGGTGCTGCTTCAAAATTACTCGACATGGGTACTGAAGTAGAGGTCATTGCAGGGTTTCAATACGAACTGAACGATGTCCCAAACGATGGGTATCTTGATTTTTACCTATGGCCAAAGTATTCTCCACATGGTTATGTTTGGATGATACCTAAAGAAGGCGAACGAGCAAATGTTGGGCTTGTGACAACCGATAAGAAAGGGGCAATACGCTATCTGAACTCCTTTATCGAAGATACGTATCTGAAGGGAAAACCAACAGTCAACCCTCCTTGGAGAAAAGAGGGGATGAAGATCAAGCCGTTTGGAGGCACCATACCGATTTCAGGGCCGAGAAGTACAACAACTGGAGATGGTCTTATCCTCGTGGGAGATGCTGCAGGTTTCACCTCTCCTTTGTTTGAAGGTGGTTCACATCTTGCCTTATGGTCTGGACGCGAAGCAGCCCATGTGATTGCTAAGGCAATGACGAAAGGGGATTTGTCCAAATCAAATTTGGAACCATATGAATCAGCATGGAAATCAACGTTCCCTCCTTATCACAAGATTCTTCGAGGGAAAGAAGCTCTTTACAACCTCTCAGATTCCGAAATGGAAGCCATGGCAAAATGCCTCCCTGAAGAACTTGGGAACATGGGACCGCTTCAGAAACTTGGTATCGGTCTGAAGATTCTCTTCCGTAAGCCTACGCTACTGTTCAAGAGAATTATCTCTGTTTTACTCTCGTTTGGATACAGTCGTGCAAAACACTTCGGCTGGTGATGGTTCCACGCAAAGCAATAACAACAACGCGACCTTGGAACGAACATGTGGGGATGGACTCTCGGACTCGCTGTCATCGCCTGCATCGTGATGATGGTCTGGCCTAAGTGGCGTGTTGACCGTCCATTGATATCCGTCGGACTTCATCTCGCTGTCGCAGCGCCTTTCGTTGCGCTAGCATCGCGCTTCATTGTCAATGACACGGACATCCTCCATGTTGCACTAAATGGTGGCGAAGATCTCCCACTCAAGTATCGATTTGCTGCAACATGGGCTGCACGAGAAGGCCCGTTGTTAATGTGGGCAGCATGGATGGGGCTTGTCGCTTGGTGGTTTGGACGTCCTCTCGCCTCCGAGCAAGACAATACACACAAACTCCGTCTGAGACTGATGTATGGATTTACGTTACTGCTCATTCTCATCTCGATGACGCTTAATCCGTTTGCAGACAATCCATACGACCGAAGAGGTACTGGATTGAATGAACTTCTTCAAACGGATTTGATGGTTATTCATCCTCCTCTTGTATTCCTAGCCTATTCGCTCTGTATCGCCTTAGCAGCAACATCGGTTTCCATTCTTCAATACGGTGATGATGAAGACATTGACAAGAGAATGCTGCATCAAACACGTCCGGGTATTCTAATTGCAACATTAGGCATTGGTCTCGGAGGCCTCTGGGCATACATGGTGCTCGACTGGGGCGGATATTGGGCCTGGGATCCTGTGGAAACAGGCTCCTTCCTGCCTTGGCTTGCTCTGGTTCTCATGGGTCATTTACGAACTCGTCCCGGCAAGACTTCGACCTTGATGTGGACTGGACTCGGACTTGCTGCGGGCGCACTTGCATTGTTCGCGACCCTTGTCACACGAGCAGGTGGCGTTTGGGCTGCTTCAGTCCATACGTTCGTTGTCAAGGATGACGGGACACCTCCTACAGATGTGTTCAGCAGAATGTTGCTTCTGAAAGACAAATCGGAAGGTGTTGAAATTGTATCCTATGTTCTTGTGATTCTTCTCTTGTGTGGAGTGTTTATCCGGGCAACTCAAGGTCAAACGAAGCGACCATCGTCTTACCTTTTCTTCATACCAATCGTTGGAGCGGCTATTGCAGTCTTGTTTGATTATGCATCATATGAACACGTACCAGCGTTGTTCTTCGTTGGAGTCGTATTTTCACCTACGCTGATCGAGTGGCCAAAGAAAAATCTCGTCCCAGAAGAAGATGTATGGTCGTACAGAGGCTACCTGTCACTTCCATGGTTGCTCATCGTTCCTTTGGCTGCCTATGTTCTAACACAAGATCTTCTTTTCACTCTGCTCAATGCGTTAATCTTCGCACCATTGTACACTTCAGATGATGCTCGCAAGGCATGGGGTTGGGGTGCAGCTGGAACAATGATGTGTCTTGCCTCAGCATGGTCAGGTCTCGTCGATTTGTACATTGCAGCAATTTTGCTTGGCTTCTACATATTGCCCTGGCTGGTTATGGGCGAAGAGGAAACGGAATCAGAAGATTGGCTTTCCCGTCGCTTCATTCTTCGTCTCGCATTATGGGCTCCAGTCGTCTTGACAAGTTTGTATCTCGTTCTTACCCTCGTTATCTTGATTTCAAGTATTGATGCAATTCAATTCGAAGCCCATGAGTTGTATGGGGCGCCATTCATCATGGCAGTCGCACTTGCCATGTTCGCCTATACATCCAGGCACCAATCGCCTAAGCGCATTGCTTCGATTGTAGCAGGTGTTGCTCTCGCTTCGATTTTACTTGCAACGTTCCTTCCCTCTGCATTGGGTGGCGACGCAAGTGAACCGATTTCTGAATATCTTTCTCGAGGAACAATCGCGTGGTTAGTGCTTCCATCAGTACTGGTTGCAATCGTTCCGATGGGTGCAGAAGTCGTTCGAAGAGTACAGACTTCAGGTGTTAAGAAAATAGCACCAGCTGCTCATCTGGTTCACTTCGGACTCCTGCTCCTGTTGATTGGACATGTGTTTACGACAGTACTCGTCGACCGTGGAGATGCATCACATCGCATTACATTGGTGCGTGGTGAATACGTCGAGGTTGGAGACTATGAGTACGTGTTCGAAGAAATCGTTCTTGATGATGACCTTGAGGTTGGTGATCGATATGTTGGTGCAGTCATCAGCGTCTACGAAGATGGTGAAAAGATTGGAACTGTTCAACCAGGATTGATTGGATTCGACAGTTCTCCGAATCCTCCGCGTAGCGAAGTGGATACGCTGGTTCGCTCTCACGGAGATATTGTGTTCATCTTCGATGGTTCTCAATCTTCAAGCATGATGCAACAAGTTCAATCGGACGGCGAAGAATCCGTACAAAGGATGCGTGTCATCATCTATGACCTCCCAGCATCCCATTTAGTCTGGGCTGGATGGGCGATTATGATGATTGGAATGGCATGGTTAACCGTCCTTGATGCACGTCAAACTCCGCATATTAAGGCCGAAGAAGAGTAGAATCTTCAGCCAATTGACTTATGAACGCCATCGAAGTCGCCGAAGCATTCAGGTGATGAACACATGGAAGAAGGCGACATTATTCACGTTGATTACGATCTCTACAATGGCGAAACAGGCGATCTAATCGAGACAACAAAAGAAGCAACTGCAAAGGAACATGAAGTACACGAAGAAAACCGTACATACCAACCAATGGTCTGTGTTGTAGGCTCCGGCTCTCTTATCTCTGGCTTTGAAGAAGCTCTCCTTGCTGCTAAGGCAAACAAGGACGTTGAACTTGAACTCGCACCTGCTGATGCGTATGGAGAGAAAGACTCTGAACAAATCGAAACAATCAGTATCGACAAACTACGACGTGCAGTCCGAGACCCGAACCAACTTTACCTCGGCGCTCCAGTCAACATCGGCGGACGACAAGGATACTTGTCCTTCCTCGCTGCTGGCCGTGCTCGTATCGATTACAACCATCCTATGGCTGGAAAGACACTCAAGTACAACTTCAAGATCGTTAAGGTCGTTGAAGGTAAGGAAGAAAAAGTTGCAGCATTGCTTGAATCAAACACAGGTCACTCCGACTTCGGCGTTACCTTCGATGGAGATGACCTAAACATCGTCATCCCACAAACAATGCTTTTCGATACCAATGCGGCAATGATGAAGTTCCGTTTGGTTACCGTTCTAAGAGACGCAGTCGAATGTGGCAAAGTGTCCTTCATTGAAGAACACGAGCCTCGAGTTGCACCAACTGAAGAAGAAGAGTGAATCCTTCCATAGGGAAGAGATATTGCCCACCTCCGAGTCGTAAGCATGGGGGCAGTCCATGAGTTCAATTGAATCCATTGATGAAATTCTTCTAAACCATCAGCCTGCGTTGCCTTCAAGCCGTCTATCACTCCTTGAACAAGCGATGACGAGGATTGTTCTAGGATTAGCCGTTCTTCTCCTTCTCGGATTGATCTTCCAAAATGAAATGGTATGGGATGATGGATTACGTCCAATCATTTGGGAACCAGTCGAAGCAGATGCAGGTGAGCAAGGCGATGAAGGCTATACGCCTGAAAACACAGCGATTTACACATTCGGACTTCTCGCCTCAGTCGTAGTCTTTCAGGCTCTTTTCAGAACGCTTAATCTTCCTGCGAATAACAAGATGATGTACGCATTAATTGCCTGGGTTTGCCTTGCACCAATTCTTAGAGTACTCGAAGATGCTGACTTCTTTCCCTCATCCATCGATTGGCTTCTCATCTCGCCGATTATTCATCTCCACCTCGCAGTTTGGTTGATTGGCATAGGGGGCATATCTCATCTCGTTGGAAGAAGATGGGATCACGTCGAGGGCGATATAGGGGAACTTAATCTCAGAATTCGTTTGGTTCCTATCCTTTGTTTTGCTCTTTTGGCAATGTGGGCTTTGTTATTCAGGCCAGGATATCATGCAAATGAAATGGGAACGTTCTGGATTGTTGCAGGCCTTGTTCTTGGCTTTGCATCTCTTATCTTTACAATGCATAATACACGAGGATGGGATTCAATTTCACGTGGATTGCTTTCCTTTGCAGTCGGTGCTTGTTTCGTAGGCTTGGGTCACTGGGCTCAGTTGGCATCCACACCTTGGCTACAAGAATCAGGAAAAATGCCGAATGAAATCGTATTTTGGCCTGCTTTAGTTGTCTTAGGAATACCCGCATTGGTGTGCTATGCATTGTATCGAATTGGGAAAGACGATGCACAACAACTCAAACTCTGCGGATTTGAAGCAGGGGTTCTCCCAGAAGGTGTTTCAATCAAAGCATGGGAAGCAGAGGAAAAAGTTGTTTCAAAGCATCCTATTGAACTTCTATCGAACAAAGCTCTTCTTGCCAGTCCACTTGTTCTTGCCATGGTCTTTGGTCAACTCTGTGATGGATTTGCGACAATGGTTGGGATCGATTATTTCGATTATTCAGAAAAGCACCCACTTAGTGATGCTGTCATCCAGTATGGTGGAACAATTAGTGATTCGATTGGCTGGGATGTTGAAGGCGCTTGGCTGTTTGCTATTGTAAAAGCCGCTCTCGTTGCTATTATCACGTACATCTTCGTTGAAATGCGTGTTGAAAAAAGGCAATCACATCTTCGCATGCTCATTGTATTGGCTGTTTTGATCGTTGGTCTTGCACCAGGATTGCGAGACATTGGTCGATTGATGCTCGGTGTTTGATGCGACGGTGATTTGAAGTTCCTAAGCCGATTGGTCTGCAATAGGTGGCAGGAATGGATCGACTTCCAACACGAGTAAACAAAGCCGATCCTGATTACTCTGCACGTCGTGAACACAATCTTGCATTGATAGAAACACTTCGAGAACGCCTTGATATTGTCAGTAATGGCGGTGGGGAAAAATACGTCGCTCGTCATCGAAGCCGCAACAAAATGCTTGCAAGAGAGCGTATTGAACGTATTATTGACCCTGGGACCGCTTTCCTTGAACTCTCTCCATTAGCAGCCTACGAATTGTATGATGGTCGTGCTCACTCTGCTGGTATTGTAACTGGAATTGGAAGTGTCCATGGACGTGAAGTCCTGTTTGTAGCAAATGATGCAACTGTCAAAGGCGGTTCGTATTATCCAATGACAGTCAAGAAACACATTCGAGCTCAAACAGTTGCACATGAAAATCATCTTCCTTGCATCTATCTTGTCGATTCAGGTGGTGCTTTCCTTCCTATGCAAGATGAAGTCTTCCCAGACATTGGTCACTTCGGACGTATCTTCCGCAACCAAGCAAAGATGTCTGGAGATGGAATTCCCCAGGTAGCTGCAGTTCTTGGCTCATGCACAGCAGGTGGAGCCTATGTTCCAGCAATGAGTGATGAATCAATTATTGTCAAAGGAAATGGAACTATATTCCTTGCAGGTCCTCCACTGGTCAAGGCTGCAACAGGTGAAGTGGTAACGGCTGAAGAATTGGGTGGGGCAGAAGTCCATACGGTACAATCAGGCGTTGCAGATCATTTTGCAGAGGATGAATCCGAAGCATTGCGAATGGTACGAAACGTTGTCGAAAACTTGGGTCCGCGTACACTTGCTCCGGCTGCAACTCAGGAGCCAGAACCGCCTGTTCACGATATTGAGGACTTACTTGGGCTAATTCCAAGCGATAACCGTACTCCAATCGATGTGCGTGAAATCATCTCCCGTGTTGTCGATGGTTCACGATTCCATGAATTCAAATCCCGATATGGGACGACATTGATTTGTGGTTTTGCTCATATCCACGGGCACAAAGTAGGGATTGTAGCCAACAACGGGATTCTCTTCTCTGAATCATCTGTCAAAGGTGCACACTTTGTTGAGTTGTGTGGACAGCGAGGAATTCCTCTTGTCTTCCTTCAGAACATTACTGGATTCATGGTTGGAAAGGCCTACGAAGCAGGTGGTATTGCAAAGGATGGTGCAAAACTTGTCACAGCAGTTTCATGCGTCAATGTACCAAAGTTCACCGTTATTGTAGGAGGTTCTCACGGGGCTGGAAACTACGGGATGTGTGGTCGTGCATACGATCCACGTTTCCTCTTCATGTGGCCAAACAGTAGGATATCAGTCATGGGTGGTCCTCAAGCCGCTGACGTTCTTACGACGGTCAAACAAGATCAACGTGGTCGAGAAGGTCTTCTTCCGATGGAAGGGGATGAACTGGATGAGTTCCGTTCACCAATTCTTGAGAAGTACGAACGAGAAGGTTCACCTTACTATTCGACTGCTCGTTTGTGGGATGATGGTATCATCGATCCAAGAGACACAAGAGATGTCCTCGGACTTTGTCTCGCCTCAGCTCGAAATGCGCCAATGCCTGAAGGCAAATACGGAATTTTTAGAATGTAAATTCCAATTGAAAATTTAAAATTACAATTGAGGTTTTAAGAATGTTAACAATGGATGATCTCCCTGAAACTGCACTTGTTACGTTGACCATCGAAGGAAGTTCAGCACGCGTTGAATTAACTCGAGAAGAAAAGTACAATGCCATGAATGTGGCAATGATTACTGAACTCATCGAAGTCTTTGAATGGACAGCTGAACGCAGTGCTGGTCGTCAAGATGCATTGCTTGATTCAAATGGGAATCAATTTTTGCGTACACTTGTCCTTTCAGGAATGGGACGCCACTTCTGTGCAGGTGCGGATATTAACATGATGCGGGATGCTGGAGCAAACACACCTGAAGAAAACAGAAAGGACAGTGAACGACTCGATCGTCTCTTCAACGGATTATGGTCCCATCCTTGTTTCACAATTGGAGCCATTCAAGGCGTTGCCCTGGGTGGAGGTGCAGGATTAATCGCATGTCTGGATTATGTTATCGCTACTGAGGATGTCAAAATTGCACTCTCGGAAGCAAAGTTAGGAATTCTACCAGCAGTTATCGGCCCTTATGTGTATAGGAGAGTCGGTTCAGCTAACTTCCGTCGTTTGGCTATGCAAGCAAGTCGAATCAAAGCCGAAGAGGCTCTTCGCATTGGTTTCATTGAACGTATTGTAGCCGATCAAGAAGGAGCCACAGAAGCAATCGACTCGATTATTTCAGAAGTACTTACCACTGGACCAAGCGCAGCAACACTTGCTAAGGAACTCAGTGTCGGATTTGACAGATGGACAGGCGATGATGAATCACTTCGTAACTGGACGCTTGATTTCACAAGTAGAATGCGTGGTTCTCGAGAGGGCCAAGAAGGGCTGTCATCGTTTTTAGAAAAGCGACCTGCAGATTGGAAACCAGAATGAGGTGAGACGATGATTCAACGTGTCTTGGTTGCGAATCGTGGCGAAATCGCCTGTCGTATCCTCCGTGCATGTCGAGAAGCAGGTCTCTCTTCAGTTGCGATATATGCTGAAAATGATCGAACAGGGATGTTTCGTGAACTTGCAGATGAGTCAGTTCTCCTCGAAGGAGATTCAATCACTGAAACCTATCTCAATGGACCTGCAATCATCCAAATCGCTAAACAAACAGGTGCAGATGCAATCCATCCTGGTTTCGGATTTCTTTCAGAACGGGCAGGATTTGCCCAAGCGGTCATGGATGCAGGATTGATTTGGATTGGTCCATCGCCCCAAGCCATTGAACAAATGGGGGACAAGATGTCTGCCCGTCAAATCATGAAACAAGCAGGTGTTCCAGTCATTCCGGGAGTCGAAATTGAAGAAGAGGACGAAGAACGTGCTCTTGCAGATATCCGTAAAGCTGCCATCGAAACAGGCTATCCACTCCTTCTCAAAGCCACAGCAGGTGGTGGTGGAAAAGGAATGCGTGTTGTTCATGCTCAGGAAGAACTCGAATCTTCAGCACGATCAGCTCGTCGGGAAGCGGTTACTGCATTTGGAGATGGCCGAGTTTATGTCGAAAAACTTCTTCAAACTTCTAAGCACGTTGAGATACAAGTTCTCGCAGATACGCATGGTCGTTGCATCCACTTGGGTGAGCGTGAATGCAGTGTTCAACGACGTCATCAGAAAGTCTTCGAAGAGGCTCCATGCGCTACTATGAGCCCATCTCTCCGAGACCAAATGGGACAGGCTGCTGTCTCTGCTGCACAGGCTGTTGATTATGTTGGAGCAGGAACTGTTGAATTTCTCTTAGCAGAAGATGGTTCATTCTATTTCCTTGAAATGAATACTCGAATTCAGGTCGAACATCCAGTGACTGAGATGGTCACAGGAGTGGATTTGGTTCGCGAGCAACTACGCATTGCTGCTGGAGAGCCTATGTCTGTAGGTGAATTAGAACTCCGAGGACATGCGATAGAAGTTCGATTGTATGCAGAAGATCCAAGCAACAATTTCCTTCCTGCAATTGGCCCATTAGCAGTCTTCCGCCCTCCTACGGGCCCTGGAATCCGTTTAGATACTGGAGTGAGGGAAGGTGATGATGTAACGCCTCATTACGATCCAATGCTCGCAAAGCTCATCGTTTGGGCACCATCAAGAGCAGAAGCACTTCAACGAATGCATCGAGCACTCGACGAGTTCGTTGTTCTAGGAACAACGACGAATATCGGTTTCTTACGCGTACTTTGTGATACAAAAGAAGTCATCAGTGGCGATACGTACACGACTATGATCGATGACGTCTTTCCAAACGGTTACGAATTCAATCCAACACAGGAACATCTTGATGTTGCTTTGATGACAGCAGCAGTTGCAGAAACAACGGGAATGCATCGAGTGACCGTTTCCTCATCTTCATCCAAAGAAGGCATTTCCAGCCCCTTCCAGACGCTCAATAGGAGGTATCCTTGATGCACCATCAATTTAGATTCAACAACGAGGTCCATGAGGTGATGCTTGAACGTACACCTAAGATCTGGACATTTGCTAATCATTGCGCTCATCCAAAAGAAGATGGCCGAGTTCGTATCTATTTCGAAGACGGAACAAAAGCTTGGGCCCATGTGGCTAAAGTAGGCGATGTATGGTGGATTCACCACAGTGGCCACATTTACACACTTGAACGAATTGAACCCGGTGTAAGTGCAGATGAACATCATGGAGGCTTAGTCGCTCCAATGCCAGGAACGGTACTCGAAGTTCTCGTTTCCGAAGGCCAAACAGTTGAAGCCGGTCAAACCCTTATGATTCTAGAAGCCATGAAAATGGAACACAGAGTTGTAGCATCTGAAGACGGAACAGTCACAAAAGTCTCCTTTTCTGCAGGTGATCGAGTTGAACAAGGTGCAAGTTTGCTCGAAGTAGAAAGCAATCAATAGATTCGGAATACCCACCGGCTGAGCAGAGGGTACCCATTGCTAACCCGTCTTACTAAACGGCCCCCCTTTGATAAGAAAGTTAGTTACTGTAAGTCTAATTGAACTCGGTGAACTTCGATATTATCGATGTACACGTAAATCCAAGCCCCATAATTTCCATTGTGTAGATTATCATCCCATTCTGAAATAGTTATTGTTTCTCCAGATTCCCATAGAGTTCCAACTGACGAGTTTGTCAAGCCAGTGCCTGAATAAATTCTGCATCTGTTGCAGTAATTTTCCACCTCACCACATACTTCTTGGCCTTCATTATCTCCGTCAATATAGATGGATATTCTCGACCAATCTATGCCGTTCTGCCCGTTTGTCCGAGTTATTTCAACAAGATAATCCCTGTTTCCAGTTGACACAAAGTCTGCATGATCGATTACCGAGAAATTGTAATCTGTGACATCAGAGAAGTCATTACATGGTTCTAAGTCGAGATAACTATATTCTCCACCATTGTTGGTTGAGTACGAGATG
>JABIYX010000178.1 GCA_018666575.1 Methanobacteriota archaeon
CTCCACCGGTGTTGTTACCACCAGTTGTGTTGCCACCACCAGTTGTGTTGCCACCGCCAGTTGTGTTGCCACCGCCGGTACTGTTACCACCGCCAGTTGTGTTGCCACCGCCGGTACTGTTACCGCCACCAGTCGTGTTGCCACCGCCAGTACTGTTGCCACCGCCAGTACTGTTGCCACCGCCGGTGCTGTTGCCACCGCCGGTGCTGTTGCCACCGCCAGTTGTGTTGCCACCGCCAGTTGTGTTGCCACCGCCGGTGCTGTTACCACCGCCAGTTGTGTTGCCGCCGCCAGTTGTGCCACCGCCAGACGAGTTATTTCGAGCACTCGTATCCGAAGATTCTGGGAAAAAGAGGTCGACGTCGTTCTGTGCAGGTATTACCGCAAGGGAAGCTGAGAAGGCTTGAATTAAGAAAATTGCAAGAATTGCATACACTGTCTTGTTTCGCATATATTGGTATAAATCCTGTTTACATTTTATCTTAACTCCTGATAATGTCTAAAGGAACTGGTCTCATTGCCTAACATCATCGAATCATTATAGTGGAATAATTCAAGAGGGTCAGGGACTATGGCTCATCAGGGTCAGACTATGGCAGCGAAGAAAGGTACATCAGACAACGAAGAATTAACGGCATTACCTGGCGTAGGTGCGGCTACTGCAAAGAAATTGCAAGCAGCTGGATTAACCACTGCTGCTAAGATCGCTAAGGCTGGAAAGGCAGGTCTCGAAAAGGCTGGATTGAACGCTCCAAGTGCTGCAAAACTTGCAGCAGCGGTTGCAAAACATAAGGCAAAGTCGACTGCTAAGAAAGCAACAACATCTGCAAAGAAAACCGCTTCTAAGGCAAAGGCTGCTGTGAAATCAACTGCTTCCAAGACCAAGGCGAAAGCCAAGGGTGCTGCATCAAAAGCAACTGCTGCTGGTAAGAACGTCGCAGAAAAGGTTGTTGAGAAAACGAAAGGCGAGAAATCCGATGATGGCCGCAAAGGAAAGACGCTGAAGATCCCACGAAGTGTTGCAGATATGCCTTGGTTCCGCAAAGGTTGAGCCGATTTCACCGCTACATTGTAAAACCGTCTCGACTGACTGTACGGTATGCCTCGAAGGAAGTATGGTCGTCTGCGTAAGACGGTCGAACTTCCACCAAAAGGCAACTGTTCTCGTTGCAGAAGCGGTAAATTCTGTCCAATTGAAGGACATATGGGTCAGGAAGTGACGCCTGCTCGAGATTGGGCGGGTCCGGAATCCATCGACAAACGCAAGCGATCACATTCGTGAAACATCAATTCCGAACGTTTGTGTTCCACCTTGTTCGTCAACGAGTTCTTCGTTAACACCAACGCCTTCACTGATGGTTTGTCGCACGGATTGTGCCCGATGATAGACTTCACGCAATGTTTGGTCGGAGATATCGAGATAGACACGGGTTGTAGCGATGCTTGTGTGTCCGAGTAATCGCTGAATTGTCACCAAGTCTGCACCACGCTCAAGCAATCCTGTTGCGAAATTGTGGCGAAGTACGTGCGGTGTCAGTCGACCCTTTGGAATAGTGGCTTCTTCAGCGAGTTGATCCATCAATCTTTGAACACCTCTTGGTTGTAAGCGACGTCCTGCTGAATTGAGTAAGAAGGCCTCATCGTCTTCACGGAATCGAGATGTTCGTATTGGAAGGTAGGATTCAATGCATGTTCGAGTTCGTTGTGTAAACAAGACGATTCGATCTTTGTCACCCTTTCCACCCAAGACTTTTGCATGCAATCCTTCCATTTCTAAATCAGCAAGGTTGAGATTGCATATCTCTGAAACGCGCATTCCAGTATCCAGAAGAACAGTAACAACGACCGACGCAATCGCATTCTCAGAGGTGTTGGCTGCTTCAATGACCGAGGTCAATTCACGTCGAGAAAGGGTCCGTGGAAGCTTCTTTCCAGTACGTGCTCGAACCAAATGGTCTGGCCAGCGATGTCCAAGCCACTTGATGATGTGTCGCGCAGCGGCTAAGCGAGCGTTGTAGGTTGATGGACTGAGTTCACTCATTGAATGCGTCCATCGATCGATTCGTCCACTGTGTGGTTCCAATCTGTTAGCAAGTGTTCGAACCGTCATCGATTCAAGTCCATTTGCACTAAGGATATCTTCACCAGGAAGAGGCGTTTCCACAAGGGCTCGTAGTCCATTGAGGTAGGTCTTTCGCGTGTTCTCTGATTTGTTCTCAGTACGCAATTGTTGATCGTAACAATCCAACCAAGGTAGATTCTGAATGTGTGCTAAACGCGGAGGCAACGTAACGTCTTCATCCGATAGACGTAGCTGGCTCGGTCGTTGAGCCTTCGGCTGTGTATGTTTCCTTTCCGTATTCATGGCGTCACCGCCTTCCTCGCCGAGGCGAGGTGTGCATCCCGTGCTCTTGCGAGCAAACTGCAGTAGACGGTCCTCCATATCAAACTGTTGTGTGAAAACCTGAACGAAAATCAAGCATTACTCTCTTCGCCAGCAGGGGCGTCAGCAGGGGCGTCAGCAGTGCTTAGTGGGCTGTTTGACATGGCTTTACGAAGGGTTGCTCGTAGAGAGTCAAGTTCTCCATAACAAATCAGAACATCATCGAAACGCAGTTGAATTGAAGATTCTGGATTCCACATTAAACGGTCGCCACGACTGAGTGCAAACACTGGCGTGTTGGAACTTCCATGGAACACTTCTCCAATCGACATACCAATCAAATTCGGATGTTGAAGCAGTTGAATTGAGAGAACACCTTGCCCTGGAATTGTTCTCAGCAATTGGTCGAGTCCAACTTCACTGAAGTCAGTGTCACTGATGACAAAATCGACGATTGCACCTGCAACATTGACGCCACTTGCTTTCTCGATACCTTCCAGTCCAGGACTTGAATTGACTTCGAGAACGAGCGGACCATCGTCGGATTCGAGCAGATCAACACCTGCGATGCGAAGACCGAGAATACGTGCTGCTCTGCATGCAACCTCTTCGTAAGCAGGGTCGAGTTCAACAGGTTCAACCGTTCCATTGAGATGGAAATTGCTTCTGAATTCACGTCCACGTGCACGACGACGCATGGTTGCAACGACGCGATCTCCAACGACGAGTGCTCGGATATCGGTTCCATGTGATTCAACAATGTACTCCTGAACGAGAACTGCTTTTCCAGTATGGAGCAATCCTTGAACGAGATTTCGAGTTTCTTGATGCGTATGGCGAAGGAAGACGCCTTGGCCTTGTGTTCCTTCTGTTACCTTGACAACGACGGGCAATCCTCCAACCGCTTCAATGGCTTGCTCAACATCTGCAGTATCGCGAACATAGACTGTACGAGGGACTGGGATTCTGTTTCGAGCAAGCAGTTGAGATGCATGCAGTTTGTCTCGACTTTGGAGGATTCCTTGACCCGTATTTGCAGTCCAAATACCCATTTGTTCCAAGTGACGCAGTACGGCAACACCGTGTCGAGTAATCGAATGACCAATGCGTGGAATGACTGCATCAAAGCCAATTGGTTTGCCTTCATGCATGATATCGATTGAACCATCATCGACGAATAATGAGAAACTCATCGGATCGAGGACATTGACAACAAGGCCTCGTTTACGAGCTTCTTCGACCAAACGTCGAGTGGAGTATAATCTCGCTCCACGCGACAAAACGGCAAGGCGGACACCTCCATCTTGTCCAGACTCGCTCATGATGAGAAGAATATGGGAGAGGATTTCAAATGCTCGGCCGTTTTGGCTATAAATCATGTCCGATGAAGAGAATGTGGCAGAGGCGGAACCAGAAACAACGGAATCCGTTCCAGTTCTGGATGAAGATCGTGATGAATTGATGAAAGATATGACGCTTGAACAGCGTCAAGAAGCACTGAAACGTTCCCGTTGGAACGTCTTTCTCTATCTCGGATTAGCAGCATTGATGTTCGGCTTTGCTCTGTTCCCGTTCCCATTTACTGCAGAACCTGTGGGGAATTCCTACGAACAAGACCTCGGATTCGTTTGGGGTGCACCATTGGATGGTGAGGATTTCACAGATGTTCCGATCGAAATTGAAGTGACTGCAACGAATCCTCCAGCAAATCCAGATGCTCGAATCGCTGTGTATTTGATCAATTCAGACGATTGTACTGCGAATGACATGCTTCTACTCAAGCGTAATGCACGTACGGATGCGAGCCATGATAATCAATTCCAAATATCGAATAAAGCACCGATTGTTGATGAAGTTGTAACCTTTGAATTCAATGTTGATGGCGGCGGCCAGTGCCTCTTCGCAGAATACGTGGACAAGGACGATACAAGCGATATTCTCATCGGAGGAATGGACATTGACGGAAGCATGTGGCCCAATCAAATCTGGGCTGGTATCTTTGCAATTCTCTTCCTCAGTCTTTCTGGATTCGCTTTCATTGGGGCACAACGACATGGAGCAGGTGTCAAAGCATTGACAGAGCCAAGCAAGAAATCCACAGAAGAAGAAGTCCTCGAACAGACGGCTGGTCCAACAGGTCCACCGCCATCGAAGGGACCAAGTGGACCGCCTCAAGCAGGGCCGAGCGGTCCTCCTGAAGCCTCAGGTCCAGCAGGTCCTCCAGAACCTCATGCACCAGAAGCGGGTTCTGATGAACCAACCTTTGAGGCTGCAGACAATGGATACTTCTTCCGTAAGATGCCTGATGGTAGTTACGATCAGACCGTTTACGTTCAAGCCGAAGACGGTTCCTACGTTCCGTACCAAGAATAAACACACAAAAACGGCCTCGTTTCTGATGCGTTCGCCACTATCCTTCTTAGGGGATGAGTCCTCGACGAAGATACGGTGAATGAATGACGGATGAAGCATCCTCGCTAACTGTGGCCAAACTCAAGGCCCTTTGCGTCATCAATGATTTGCCAACAGGCGGTAAAAAAGCCGATTTAGTCGAGCGTTTACTTGAATCTGGTCTTTCTCGTGATGAAGTCGGGCTCAAGGATGCAGAACCGGTTGTCAAAGCAGAACCAGAGGAAGAGGAAGAAGTCATCTTTTCGCTTGAAGATGAAACAACAATTACTCCAACACCTCAACCAAAGGCCAAAGCAAAGCCAGCCGTCAAGGAAGATGATGTTCTTGATGCAGAAGTCCTCGATGCGGATCTTGTTTTCGACGAACCAGGTGAAGTTGGAGAAGAACCCGAAGTGTTCACTCCAGTCGCCGTTAAGCGACAAAACGCTACGACATTGGTCGATATGATCAAACAACCAAAGGTCATTGCTGTAGTCATTGTTGCTCTGTTTGTTGGTGGAGCTGGATGGTGGTACATCAATTCTGAACTCGAACCGTTCACAGCCGATCCTCTTCGCTATGGTGATACGATGGAATACACCATTACCGGTGGTGCAGGGGACCGTCCTGCAATCATGGCCAGTGAAGGGTTCCTTGATTTGGTGTTCAATTTCCTCGATACTGATGAGGATTATTGCCGTGTCTTTTTGGATTACAATGGTAGAGGTACCCTTGCAATCAGTGAAGGAACTTCCCAAGACCTCCTCGGTGAATCGTCGCAAAATTTACTCGGTGCAGTACGAACACGAGGCGCCTATGGAAGCAACGATTGGCTTGCTGTTGAAATGACCAACACCTATGATTTGGACGATTTGAGTGTTGGTCGCAGTACCTATTCAATCCTCAATTCTGGTTCATGTCCTGATGCTTCAAGCAGTCCTTCCTCGCCTGGGGAAGCGGTTCTTACAACCAAACGTTATGTTGAGTTGCGAGAACAAGTGACGATGTCAACTGGATTCGAATTCTCAGCTACAGTGGACAACAAACCGTACGAAGGTTCGGCTACGACCTTCGATGTCGGTGGTTTGTTGGGTTCACTCGATGTCTTCCTGCCGGGTGTTTCAATGATGCTTCAACCGATTGAATTACAGGACTTGTTTGGCAACGATGTCATCGAAGAAGGTGCAGCAGGAGAACGACTCGGATGGCGCTGGAGAGTGGTCGGCGCTGATACACTTGGCGACGATAAAGCCTGGAAAATTTCTGCAACGCACGTCGATATCGAGAGCCTCTGTCTTGGTTCTGCAACCATGGAGATA
>JABIYX010000090.1 GCA_018666575.1 Methanobacteriota archaeon
AAAAAGGAAGATGATGATGAAGATTGCTTCGGTTGAAAGATACAAGGCTCCTGCGATTAGAAGAAGAGCAAGGAAGCGAAAAAACATCGCAACGATGCGACCTTTCGTCGTGGTTTCTCCACCATCCATGTCGCAATCTTTCGACATTATGATTTAACGCTAACCCAAAATTGAGTAAATGCAAGGACTATTAAGCGAGCATGCATACGTTTAATCATGGCCTTCAAGGCATGCCCAAACTGCATGAGCATCAGAATTTACCCCTATATGGGATTCATGACTGGGCAGCAATATCAATGCCAAGACTGCGAAAACATTTCACCGATCATCCTTGAATTTGATACCGAAGAAGCATATAGGGCAGTATTTCAAGCACGGCTTGAAGAAGAAGAGTAGCCAAATCGGCTTATATCACTTCATTTCCCTCCGAATATTGATATGTAAAGAGTCCAGTTTTCACCCTGGATGGGATGCATATGGATGAGCGCAAGCAAGATGCAATGAACGAATCAATGTTGAAAGCACTGTTGAACGAACAAGTGGATGAGCAACAAATCAAGCGAGAAGTTCGCCGTACAATTCAAAATAATTCGACATTCGAAACTCTCGCAAACAGAATCATCAACGATGTACAAAATGCACAAACCCATCGTTCTGTTGCAAACGGTGTACTAAACAACATTGGTGTGAAAGTTACACCAAAAGCCAAAACTCAGAATCCACTACGCCATGTCAGCCAACGGGCAAGAAAAGTACCACTAAAAACACGAAAGGTACGACGAGTAAAGAGGCAATCAAGAGCCCCTTTGCGAACAAGACACCGCCCCGCTGTTGGACAACATCCCTCGCAAATGTCCTCTCGAACCCTTTGACCATGAGAAAACAATCATCAAAAAGGAAAACTACTGCCATCAGAGTGGTGAGTACATGGAAGATCATGCAAATCCAAGCGAAGAGCACCTTATGCTTCGCGAAATGATTCGAGACTTTACTCAGGAATTTGTCGAGCCACAAGCTCATGAATTTGACAAGAAAGAGCAATTTAATCTTGATTTATTTCGCCAACTCGGTGAACTCGGACTACTTGGAATAACTGTTCCAGAAGAATATGGCGGATCAGGGCTTGACGCTGTTGCTGCAACCATTGCACATGAGGAATTATCCTATTCAGATCCAGGGTTCACACTTGCTTACTTAGCCCACTCCATGCTCTTTGTCAACAACCTAGCTCAAAATGGTTCAGAAGAACAAAAGATCCGAATTCTGCCCAAGGTATGCTCCGGAGAATGGATTGGAGCCATGGCTATGTCAGAACCAGATGCTGGAACGGATGTTCTTGGACTTTCAACAACCGCACAAAAGAACGATGCAGGGGATTGGATTCTCAACGGTCGAAAGATGTGGATCACGAATGGATGCATCGATGATCAAGGAACACCTGCTGACATCGTCTGGGTCTATGCACGAACCGGACATGATGAGAAAGGACGACCTTTACTCTCAACATTCCTTGTTGAAAATGGGATGAAAGGTTACAGTGTTGGTCAGAAAATCTTCGATAAAACAGGAATGCGTGCATCAAACACAGCAGAACTTGTCTTCGATGATTGTATTGTACCAGCAAGCAATCTCGTTGGAGAACAAGGAAATTCCTTGATTCATATGATGGGTAATCTTGAGATTGAACGACTTACTCTCGCAGCAATGTCACTCGGTATTGCTCGAAGAAGCCTACATGAAATGAACAGGTATGCCTCAGAACGAGAAGCATTTGGGTCTCAAATCCGTTCGTTCGGACAAATGCAACGCCATATCGCAGAATCTTGGGCAAAGTATCGAGCAATGCGTGCTTACATCTACGATACAGCCAATACGATTCAACTCGGCACAGCAGGACAACGCCTCGATTCAGATGGTGTGAAATTATTCGCAACAACAGCTGCCAAAGAGATTGCTGATTCAGCAATTCAAGTCTTAGGCGGATATGGATATGTTGGAGAATATCACGTTGAGAGACTCTGGAGAGATTCTAAACTTCTCGAAATTGGGGGAGGAACTCTCGAATCCCATCAAAAGAACATTACAAGGGATCTCGGAAAGAATCCAGAAGCCATCAATCGATGACTTCAACCGTTTCTTTCACACCAACCATCCGCTTCGTCATACGCCATGCAGAAGTGATCATACTCACACCAATAATGGCTCCAGAAGCAAGAACTGTAGTCCAAATCCATGCGCTTGAAATCGTGTCAAGGGATTCTTCAGAAAGCAACATGCCCATCATTGTAGCCATTGATATAGCGAGTGATATCTGAATCCTGTAAAGTAAAGGAACTCTTAGCACTGCTCCAGTTTTCCCCATCCTTTGAAACAAAAACAGGGACCAAAAAAATACCCCAAGAGTCCATAGCGGAATCCCTAGTTGATACTTATCCATGAGTAAAACCTCATTGTCTTTGAGATAGCCATCCACCGCAAAAAGGGAAACCAGTAAAAGAAGTGATGCACCCATGATGTTGAGAACTTCTATCATCACATTTGTCCGTTTATCGATTTGTTGAATTGCTTTTACAGATTCAGTTGATTCATTCTGTGGAGTTTCCAATGCATGAGGACTATTCGCCTTACCAATAAGGAGAATTCGCCGTTCTAGAGAATCCACTCGTTCACTTAGCCTAATCATTTCTTCAACAATTTGAATCTGGGCATCAGTTTGTGCATCAAGGACATTGAGTTGATCTGTATCAACATCTGGTAAAACCATCATCGGTGGTGCCAAATCAATATAACCGTCATCTTTGATCTTGGTTTTTAGAGATTCAATTTTCGCTTCTTTCTTCTTTTTCGAACGCTCTTTAGATTCAATTACCTTACCTTGAATGGCCTCAGTCGTTGTGTTTATGGAAGATTTTGTTGCATTTGCAGCCTTTATCGAAAGATCAGCAATTTGAGTTTTAGTCTTCTTTAAGAAATCCAAAATTGGGGATTGTTGTTTTTCTCCCCCTTCCATAGTAGTCCTATGCATTAGAGATAATTAGCACATTCGCCTTCAGTATTCAACTGGTATTGGGTCGAGAATACGCCATAAATACCAACATGCCATTGTTCTGTAAGGACTCCATTGCTTTGCCATTTCTTCTGCTTCATCCATTGTTGTAATTGATGAATCCAATGATTTAATGGCATTGACAAGTCCTATGTCCTTTGGACTATAGATATCCGGCAAGCATAGTGAGAAGATCATAACCATCTCAGCAGTCCATGGCCCAATGCCTTTGAATTGTATGAGATGCTTACGAATTTCTTCAACTGAAGATGATTCAAATGGAAAATCAAGTAATTCCTTGGAGGTCCGTGCTAACCCGAGAATGTATCCACTTTTTGGACGTGTAATACCACATGCTGCAATCTCTTCTTGGGTGAATCCTAGAACATTATGAGGATGAACATCGCCAACGAGGTTGAGAAAGCGATTCCATATGCTCTCTGCTGCAATGACACTGATTTGTTGACCAACAATCGAGCGAATGAGCGTATTGAACAAATCTCCTTTTCCTTTCAATCCGTCTGGACCATATTTCCCGATTAACTTCCCCATGATTGGATCTTGACCGAGGTAAGTCAAACCATCATCC